>CAZKLM010000026.1:0-1565 GCA_964553755.1 uncultured Acholeplasmataceae bacterium | reverse complement strand
CCTACACGACGCTCTTCCGATAATCGGAAGAGCGTCGTGTAGGGAAAGAGTGTAAAAAACAATCGAAACAATGTCTTTATTATGGATATGGAAAAAATTATTCCTAACAATCATTTGATTCGAAAGGTCGATAAAGTCATCCAATTCGATTTTATCTATGACATTGTTGAAGATTTATATGCTGATGAGATCGGAAGACCCTCGATTGATCCAGTGGTTCTTTTCAAAATCATCTTCATTCAATATCTTTTTAATATTCGTTCGATGAGACGCACGATTGAAGAAATTGAAGTCAACGTCGCCTACCGATGGTTTTTGGGTTTTGATTTCAATGATGATATTCCCCATTTTTCCACCTTTGGTAAGAACTATATGAGACGTTTTGAAGGATCGACGGTTTTTGAAGAAATCTTTAATACCATCCTCTATCAAGCGATGAAGTTAAAGTTGGTCAAGATGGATAACATCTTTGTTGACTCCACACATATAAAAGCCTACGCAAATAAAAGGCATATCAATGATATTTTAATCAATGACTCGACGCACCGCTATGTGAAACAACTTCAAGAAGAGATCAATGAACTTCGAGTGGAGGAAGGCAAACCTGAAGTCAACTTTGATGAACCTAAGAAAGTCGCTAAGAGCCTAACAGATCCAGACTGCGGGATGTTTCATAAAGGGGAAAAAGAACGTCAGTTAGCTTATAGTAATCAAGTGATTAGTGATGAAAATGGCTGGGTTTTAGCATCCGAGGTGTTTCCAGGAAACGCTAACGATGGTCAAATGGCATTAGATACCGTTGTTGATTACATTGAGGAACATAAGGAAGTGAAGGTCGCGGTGATGGATTCAGGGTATAACAATCCAATCCTTCTACATGAAATCTTTAAACGCAATGTCCTACCTGTGATTCCCTACAAGAGACCGATTGGAAGAGCAGGTCATGGCGGTTCTAGCGGCGAGATGTATCTGACAAAATTTCGATTCAAGTATATTGAGATGCATGATTACTATGTCTGTCCAAATGAAATGATTTTAACTTATCGTGGAACCAATAAGCTTGGATATAGAGAATATAAGACAAAAGTTCAAAATTGTTTGAACTGTCCATTTAAGACACACTGTACCAATCAAAAGATAAAAGTTCTAACGAGACATCCCTATGAATATGTCAGACCTTTAGCACGTGAAGCTAGGCTATCAGAGATGGGTAAAGACCTTTATCCTAAGAGAAAGACATCGATTGAGAGGGTGTTTGGTATCGCCAAGATGAATCACTGTCTAGGTTTTACCTTCTTAAGAGGTCTTAAAAAGAATGAAGATCGAAGCTTCATGATTTTTAGTATGTACAACTTAAAGAAATTAGCCACACTCATGGCGTAAACCTCTTTATTTTCTTATCCAAATGGAGCAAGTGGAGCTCATTTTTTAATTTTTATCGACCAAAACGAAAAAAGAGGCCTTCCAAACCGATAAACAGTTTAGAAAAGCCCCTTTTGTCTACAGTCTGTAGCTGGTCACCGACCAGCTTTTTTTTGCTATAATGAAAGAGGAGGGATTCTTAT
>CAZKLM010000025.1:0-1592 GCA_964553755.1 uncultured Acholeplasmataceae bacterium | reverse complement strand
CCTAAAAGGTGTCAAATAATGGGTAAGTATTTGGATAATTCCCACTGGGTAATGATTTTTTTATAGTCATCCCATTCTCGTGTTTTCGCTTCAATCAGTTTCAAATAGAGGATATCGCCTACCGTTTCTTTCATGAGGCTACTTCCTTGAAACGCACTAATCGCGTCACTTAGGTTTTCAGGAAGGTTTTTTATACCGAGCTTGCGGCGTTCGGAATCGGAGAGTTTAAAGAGATTCTTTCTTAAAGGCAGTGGAACCTCAAGGTCATGCTCAATGCCATAAAGACCGGCTCTAAGAAGCGCTGACATGGCTAAATAGGGATTTGCTGATGGATCGACGCTTCTGACTTCAATTCGGGTAGACCGGCCTCTTGATGCGGGAATTCGAATCATGGTGGACCGATTTTCATCGCTCCACGAAATGTAACAAGGGGCTTCATAGCCAGGAACTAAACGTTTATAGGAGTTTACAATCGGATTGGTCAATAACGCAAATTCTGAGGCGTGCTTCATGATGCCAGCAATGAATTTTTTCGCCAGATCCGATAACTGATTATCGGTATGGGGATCATAAAAGAGATTGGTGCCTGAGGCATCCGATAAGGAGAGATTGGAATGCATGCCTGAACCGTTGATGCCTTGAATCGGTTTGGGCATAAAGGTCGCATGGTAACCATGGCGTCTAGCAACATTTTTAACCAAGACCTTAAACGTTTGGATGTTGTCGCACGCCTCAAGGGCGTTATCAAAATGAAAGTTAATCTCATGTTGACCATAAGCCACTTCATGATGGGAAACTTCCATATCAAATCCCATTTTTTCTAACTCCAAAACGATGTCACGTCTAACATCTTCAGAACCATCAATCGGTGACATATCAAAATAACCGCCTAAATCCGAAAACTCTAAGGTGGGTGTTCCTTTGCTATCCAGTTTGAATAAAAAGAATTCCGGTTCAACACCCACATTGAACTTATCAAACCCAAACGACTTTAAATAATTCAAGTTGTTCTTTAAGATCCGTCTTGGGTCGCCTTCATAAGGTTCTCGTTTACAGGTATAGACATCACAAATCAAGCGCGCCACTTTAGCGCCGTTTAGTTTTTCCCATTCTAAGATCAGCCACGTTGAAAGATCGGGATAAAGGTACATGTCCGCTTCATCGATTCGAACAAACCCTTCAATGGAAGACCCATCGAACATGATTTCATTGGCAAGCGCTCGTTCCAAATTGGATACCGGAATTTCAACGTTTTTGACCGTTCCTATCATATCGGTAAACTGAAGACGGATATAACGGACGTCCTTTTCTTTAGCAATTCTTAAAACATCGGCTCTTGTGTAATTTTTCATGGTTTTTCTTCCCCTTTTGATTGAATTTACCACCTAAAAGAAAAAAATGAGCAGTGAAAACGTTCTCTGCTCATCAAAATTTACATTTCTTTACAATGGGTTCTTTGGTTTGATTAAGTTTTTAGCGTAATCTTCTTTGTTGATTTGGCGGTTTCTAGCAATGGCTAACGCGCCATTAGGGATGTTTTCAGTGACGGTTGACCCCGCCGCAATAAAGACGTTATCGCCCACTTCGATGGG
>CAZKLM010000024.1:0-2606 GCA_964553755.1 uncultured Acholeplasmataceae bacterium | reverse complement strand
CCCGTGAATGCATGCGTGAAAGGCATGTGAGTTAACCGTTTCTCCAACGGGCCACTGTGCAAGCGCATATATAATTATACCAATTTATCATAAAAAGTCAATACAAATTCTCGCCAAATCCGTATTTTTTATGATGGTCTTTTTTACTACGTAAAAGGGCTGCCTTTGGGAGCCCTTTTTATCTTGCAAACAGCCTAAATTAACTGCTTTTTTTCTAAAACAAGATAGACGTTAAGAGTGCTTTCCCTTTTTCTTCTCCCATTAGATATGTCACGATTTCATAAGCAAACTCATAAACTGCTCCTGCACTCCGTGCTGTTATGATGTGTCCGTCTCTTACCGCTTTGATGGAAGGCAGATAAATGCCTTTAGGAACATCGATTTCCGAACCTGGAAAAGCCGTATACGATCTTCCGTTTAATGCCCCTGCTCGACCTAAAAATCGAGGTGCAGCACATATGGCAGCCACCAGTTTTTCTCGTTTATCAAAGGCTTTGATGCAGTTTTGAATATCCTGGTCTTTTTCAATGATTTCATGAACATATCGGCCACCAGGAATCACAACAAAATCATAATCGTCATAACGAACATTCCATCCAAACATATCCGCCTTTATTTGTGTGCCGAACGCGGTTATGATCTCACGCGTTGCATGAAACGTGATGGTTGTAACTGAAAGTCCAGCACGAACCAAAAGTGCTTTGGTCGCTAACGCTTCAACATCTTCGATATTGGGGCTGACAATCAACAATCCTTTCATAAGAACCTCCTTACTTCATCAAATCAATGACGGCATCATAAACCGATTTTAAGCGCTTTGCTCCTTCTTCTTCAGCAAACACCTTAAACGATTCAAGATGATGATCCATCCCTAAGATATCCGATATCACTTTAATGGAAAGAATAGGAATCTGATAATGATAAGCCACCTGATAAAGTGCAGCCCCTTCCATGTCCACCACAAATTCCCCTTTTCGTTGATCGGTCATAAAATAGTCTCCCGTTAAAAGGCGTCCTTGTTTCAGTGTTGGAAAGGCTTCTTGGAGGCGTTTGACGTGTTGATAATCCGAAAGAAACACCTCTGGATAACCAGGAACTTGACCTTTTGCATACCCAAAAGCGGATAAATCAAAATCGTGATAGCTGCTTTCAGTAATGAGCACTAAATCTCCGATTTGGTAACCTGGCGTTGCCCCTGCGAATCCCAAGTTCAAAATCCAATCGACAGAATGTTTAGCAAGGTATTCTGATAATTTAAACGCGGCATTGACTTTCCCAACTCCAGTCAATAAAACCCTTTCAACAGGCGGCTTCTTTTCAATCAAAAGTGCCTCACTTGTCATCGCAATCACACAAAGCACGTTCATCTTTTATCCCCTATGCATTGCTTAATCTTTGTGACAATCAAATCCACCGCAATATCGTGTTTACGGTCATTGGGAATGATGACATCCGCGTAGCGCTTGGTCGGTTTGATGTACTTATGAAACATAGGTTTAACCGTGTTTTCATACTGCTGAATGATGTTTTCCAGTGTTCTTCCACGTTCTTTCATATCCCTCAGCAAACGACGGATAAACCGAGTATCGTCATCTAACTCAACAAAGAGATTCATATCAGAAAGATTACGGATTTTCTCGTTTTCTAAAATAAGGATTCCTTCAACGATGATAATGGGCTTGGGACAGACATGTTCAACTTCTTGAGCACGGGTATGCAAGACAAAATCATACGTAGGCTTTTCGATGCATTCACCCGACAACAGTGTCTTTAGATGCTCAAAAAGCAACCCATTATCCAAAGAACTCGGGTGGTCGTAATTGGTTTGGTATCGTTTTATCAGTGGCAAATCTTGTTGGTCGAGATAATAGTCATCGTGTTTGATGATTAAGACATCGTCAAGACCTGCCCTTTCTAAGATTTCTTCTACAACCGTACTTTTACCAGAAGCAGATCCTCCAGCAACTAAAATTAACAAAGGTTTGGTCATCATTAGATTTGGCACTCAGGAGCAAGCGTTGTTTGTGTCTCTATATCAATCATCGAATTGTATTCTGGATGCTTTTTAAGCCAAACCACAGCATATGGGCATGTAGCCACCCATTTGATGTTCTTTTCAACAAGAAAATCACATACCTTTGTCATTAAGATAGATGCGATTCCTTGGCCTCTCAAACTTGGATCAACATAGGTATGATTAATGTTAACCACGCCTTCTTTAATCACAGGAAACGTCGCTCGAACAAGGATTTTGCCGGATTCGTCTGTTACCTTCACTTCATGGTTATCAAAAACAAAGTTCATATCATCACACTCCCCATTATAGTATATCAAATATCGGTTTATTTTGTGCGCTAAATCTCTTAAAAAAATGTAATGAACCGGTCTATTATAAATAAAAAAACGGCTTTATCAAGCCGAAACGTAATGAAGTGGCGCCCACACTAGGACTCGAACCTAGGACCCCCTGATTAACAGTCAGGTGCTCTAACCGACTGAGCTATGTAGGCTGTTAGGCGCTCTTTCATGATTTTAAAATTAAGTTGAGGTTTGCCTGGCAACGTCCTATCTTTGCTCCTTAGAACTATTTTCGGCGCTGAAGTGCT
>CAZKLM010000023.1:0-3588 GCA_964553755.1 uncultured Acholeplasmataceae bacterium | reverse complement strand
TTTCAGTGACGGTTGACCCCGCCGCAATAAAGACGTTATCGCCCACTTCGATGGGAGCGATTAAATTCACGTTGCACCCCACAAAGACATCGTGACCAATTTTGGTTTTGTGTTTGTTGACCCCGTCATAATTGACGGTAACAGCGCCACAGCCAAAGTTGACATTGGCTCCAACTTCAGCATCACCGATATAGATTAGGTGAGACGCTTTTGTATCGGAACCCGTTTTAGCATTTTTAACCTCAACAAAGTTACCAATTCGGTTATGTTCACCGATATCCGCATGATTTCTTAAGTGAGCAAAAGGACCTACGGTGGTTTTTTTGCCGACTTTAGAATCTAAGACGATGCTGTGTCTAATTTCTGCTTCTTCTTCAATGATGGAGTTTACGACTTCGCTATTTGGGCCAACGATGGCGCCTTTTTTGATGAGGGTATCTCCAGTGATGGTGGTATTGGGGTAAATCCAAACGCCTTCTTCGATTCGTACGTTATGTCCGATCGTAACGGTCTCAGGGTTGATGATGGAAACACCACTGAGCATATGGGATTTATTAATGGAATCTCTTAAGTATTTTTCAGCTTTAGAAATTTGATAAAGGTCGTTGATGCCCATGGTGATGCTTGCATCTCGGACTTGAAAGGTATTCACCTTTTCATGTTGGTGCATAAGTGCAACAATATCGGTCAAATAGAATTCCCCTTTTCGAGGGTTTTTCTTTATCTCTTTAACGTATTTGAATAGCAGTTTGTTATCCACAACATAAACCGATGAATTGACTTCTTTAATGTGTTTTTGGTAGTCGTTGCAGTCGTTTTCTTCAATGATGCCGGTTACGGCGTTATTTTCATCTCTTAGGATCCGGCCATATCCTTTGGGGTAATCCATGCTCATGGTGACCACCGTTAAATCATTTCCCATTTCAAGATGAGAAGCGATGATCTTATTCATGATGGGGTATTCCATTAAAGGCATGTCTCCCGGCAAGATAAAGGTGATTCCTTCTTTATCTTCCAAAAGGGAAGCGGCGGATAGCACTGCATGACCGGTACCGAGCTGTTCTTCTTGAAAAGCATAGGTTACTCTGTCTTTTAAGATGTCTTCTAAAACTTCTTTTTTGTGTCCAACGATCACCACGGTTTCATCAATCACGGATTTTTCAATGTTTTCGATGATGTAAGAAATCATGGGTTTTTTTAAGATTGGAAAAGCGCACTTCGGAAGTTCGGTCTTCATGCGGGTGCCTTTTCCTGCTGCAAGAATGAGTGCGTAGGTTTTCATACGGTTTTACCCTCCTCTTGGATGATGCTCATAAGTTTATCGGTCCATTCATTCACTTTATTTAAGTCTTTGTGTGACAAGGTGATTCGGATTAAAGATTCTGTTCCACTTGCACGAACTAAGACTAAAGCATGTTCGCCTAATTCCATTTTAGCATGATTGATAGCATTGATAACACTGGGTTCTTGTAAAACCGATTTTGAAATCCCTTTTAGGTTCGTTAACTTCAAAGGATAGAGGGTAACAGGAGCCATCAGTTCTTTTAAGGTTTGTTTGGTCTCATGAAGGATTTTGAGTAAAAACATGGAAGCCAGTAACCCATCCCCGGTATGAAGAAGATCGGGAATGATGAGGTGACCAGAAGATTCACCGCCAATCGAAAGATTATGTTCTTCGATGGCTTGATAGACGTATTTATCGCCCACATCGGTTAAGAGGTAATCGATTGTTTGATCGGCTAATGCTTTTAAGATTCCAGGGTTGCTCATCTTGGTTAAAACGACTTTGTTATGCCGTAATAAGCCTTTTTTCTTTAAATAAGAACCCATGATGTAAATCAGGAGATCTCCGTCATATTCATTGAGTTTATCGTCAATAACCATGAGGCGGTCGCCATCGCCATCATAAGAAAAACCGATATCAAGCAAGTTGTTTTTGACCAATTCTTTAATCGCGGAAAGGTGGGTTGATCCGCAATTTAGATTGATGTTTAACCCATTAGGTTCTCCATTAATTTGAATAGGATTGATTAGATACTGATTTAAGATGGATTTGGAAATGATGTGGTTAGCCCCATTGGCTGAATCGTATCCAACCTTAAAAGGATAAGAACTAAATCCAAGTTTTTGATAAAGTTTTTGATAAAGGCTTGTGACTTCATCGGTTTTGATAAACGTTCCAAAGGATTGATAGTGTAGCGTTCCACTCTCAATAAAATCTTCGATGATTGTTTCGTCTTCTTCTTTGGTCTTATACCCTTTGTTGAAAACTTTAATGCCGTTATCCTGATAAGGATTATGGGAAGCGGTGATCATGATCCCAATCATGTCTTTGACTTTGGAATAGTAACTGAGCATGGGCGTTGATACGATGCCCGCATAAAGGACATCAACCCCACAGGCCATTAAGCCGTTTGCGATCGAAAAAGCGAGCATAGGAGAAGATTCACGGGTATCCATACCAATGACGACTTCTTTAGGCTTAAAAGCATGGTAAATGCCTTGACCCAGTTTATAAGCAAAAACAGGATTCAGTTTTTCATAAGCAATTCCACGAATGCCATCCGTACCAAAAAATTTCATAAGTCACCTCATCACTTTTTATAGAGTTTACTTTGATTATATACGGTTTTTTCGTTTTATGTCTTTTTTTTAGCTCCATGAGTCGAAGCATAAAAAGTTCCTAGCGTCATCAAGATTAAAGCGATATAAAAATGGATGGGCGGAAGTTTTAGAAAAATCAGTAGCGACAAAAAAGCACCAACAAAAGGAGCGAAAGCATAAAACGCGCTTGTTTTGGCCGCTCCTAGTTCTCTTTGAGCTGTTACATAAAAGAAAATGCTTAAACCGTAAGCAACAAATCCAAGCAATAACGCATAGAGAATGTAGAGACTACTGTATGAAACTTCTTTTAAGATGATAGCAATCATCAAAGAGCCTAATCCTGAAAAGATTCCTTTAATCACCACCACCATGAGTGGATCATTGTATGATAATCGTCTAGTCAAATTGTTTTCTAGTCCCCAAGATAGTGCTGCAAGCATGACAAAAATAGAGCCTATTGAAAATTTAAATGCATTCAAATTTTCAAAAGAGAGCAAAAAACTAGCACATGTGATGAGCAAAATTGCAAAACGTAATCGCCTTGGTATCACTTCTTTAAAAATGAATAGGGCAAAAAGTGACGTTGCTACAATTTCAAAATTATTCAGTAAAGCAACATTTTCTGGTTCTGTTGAACTAAGTCCAATCATCAGCAATATAGGAGCAATAATGTCTAATAGAATCATTCCAAAAATGAAAGGCAACTCTCTTTTGGTAAAAGCATGATAGTGTTTATTCTTTAGCTTGTCTCTTAATAAAGCAATCACTCCCATCCCTAAACCCGCACCCAAATAAAGCAAAGATGCAATAAATACTGGAGATAAGTTGATTAAAAGCCGTTTAGATAAGGGTGTACTTATCGCATATAAAATAGCAGCAAGCATCGCATAAAGGATGGATGGGTAAGTTTTCATGTGACACCCTTTCAGATAGTGGATGTTTTATACCAGTAAAACTTAAGTGAGTTAATTTCAGATTAGAGAG
>CAZKLM010000022.1:0-7705 GCA_964553755.1 uncultured Acholeplasmataceae bacterium | reverse complement strand
TAGTGAATTGTTGTCTATAGTGTATAAACATGAAGCGGACTTGCAAAAGTCAGGTGATTTTGGGCTTCTTAAGGATGATATCGGAATTGAATATGTTTTTAAACATTATAATAAAGACAATGAGTTGATTACTGTTGATACGCTTTATATTCAGCAAACAATGAGCATGAGTTTTACGGTTACAGCTAGTAATATATTGATCAATTACTAAACCTACTTCTATTTGTGATAATGAAAGTGAAAAGCATCCAATATAAAAAAAACACATTCAAAATGTGCTTTTTTACTGCATAATAGTTGAATGAATATTGAGACTTGAAGTGAAATTAGTCGCGATAAGACTCTTCTTCACGGTCAGCTTGTGCTGTAAAGCGTGAGAACTCCGTGTCAAATCGATAACTCAATGTAATTCCCGCCATCCCTTGGCGGTTTTTAGCTACCGATAACTCAACCTCTCCGGTTCTGTTTTCTTCTTTTCGTTCGTAATAGTCTTTTCTAAAAAGAAACATGACGATATCCGCATCTTGTTCAATCGAACCAGATTCTCTTAAATCAGCTAAAACCGGTCGCTTGTCTTCCCTTTTTTCAACATCCCGTGATAACTGGGACAAGGCGAGAATAGGGACCTTCAGTTCGCGTGCCATTTGTTTAAGTCCGCGTGAAATCTTAGCCACTTCCTCTTGTCGATTTCCTGAACGATCATCTCCTTTAATCAATTGGAGATAATCAATCACCACAAAATCTAGTTTGCCTTCTTGGCTTAGTTTTCGGCATTTAGCGCGGATATCTGCTACAGTCACAGCCGCAGAATCATCAAAAACAATGTTTAATCGTGATAACGATTGGATACCGCCTTCAAGAAATTGCCATTCACGAGCCGTTAAGTTGCCCGTTTTAATCTTATTGTTTTCTATATTGGATTCAGATGATAGCATGCGCGATGCCAACTGCTCATTGCTCATTTCCAATGAGAAAACAGCGACCCCTGCTCCACCTTCGTTGTTACGTTTGGCGACATTTAAAGCCAGGTTCATAGCAAACGCGGATTTCCCCATGGAGGGTCTTGCGGCTAAGATAATCAGTTCTTCTGCTTGTAAGCCGTGTGTCAGTTGATCTAAATTTGAAAAACCGGTACGAAGCCCTGTGATGCCGCCTTTTTTATCGCGGTTTCGCTCCGTCTTTTCCCGAACCTCTTTCATCACTTGATCTAATTTGGAGAATAAACTGGTCTTTCTCTTTTGAGCAAGCGCAAAAATCTCTTCTTCAGCCAACGACAAATAGTCGCTTGCATCCATTTGACCATCAAACCCTTTTTCAATGATATCGCCTGCAAGTCGAATGACTTGACGCTTCAATGAGCCGTCTTTGACCAAACTGACATACGTTTCAATATGATCCGTTGAGGGTGCTGTCTCTGATAAATCCAGCAAGTATTTAATGCCCCCTGCTTTTTGGAGATGGCCTGTTGCTTCTAGTTTGGATGCGATGGACGCGTAATCAATTTGAAGATGCTCCTGAAAAAGGTCTTTCATGGCTTGATAAATCAAGATATGGCCTTGATCGAAAAAATCTTCATTATTCAATTGGTCCATGACCGATGTAATCAGTTTGGGATCTAAGAAAATGGATCCTAAAACGGACTGTTCTGCTTCATGGTGATGCGGTAAGCTCTTAGCCATAGAATAACCTACTTTTCGATGATATGCACTTCGAATTGCGCTTTTATGTCTTTATGGAGTTGTACTGTTGCGCTATAAATGCCAACGGAATTAATGTCGGAGGATAGTTCAACTTTCTTTTTATCGATGGTAATGTGATGATCTTTTTCAAAGGCTTCGACAATTTGCTTGGTCGTAACACTTCCAAAAAGTTTTCCATCGTGTCCGATTTGGATGCTTAAGGTCACTTTTTTATTATCAATCTCGGACTTTAATTTTTTCATGAGTTCAATATGTCTTTCCAACGCCAGCTTCTCATCCGCTTTTGCTTTATTCAGGGCTTGGATGTTTTCTTCAGTGGCTTGCATGGCCTTTTTGCTTGTGATTAAGTACTGTGCAAAACCTGGAGCGACATCAACCATTTCGTCTTTCTTGCCTCTTCCTTTGATGTCTTCCAATAAGATGATTTTCATGGGTTCTCCTCCGATTCCGTATTCTAATTCAATGTTTGTTTTGAGCATCTCATACACGTCTTGGATACTCTTGTCTTCAATTTGTGCTGCAGCGCTATTTAAATGACCCCCACCACCTAAGGCTTCCATCAACACTTGAACATTCACGTTTTGATAAGAGCGAGCAGACACACCGACTTTATTATCGGTGATACGAGAAATCATAAACGCAGCCTCAACACCGTTGATTTGAAGTAGCGCTTCTGCTACTTGCGCCAGTAAGACACGTTCTTCATAAATATTGGGGGTTGTAACAATCGCGAACCGATCCAAATAAATCTCTACTTGATTGAGAAGGTTGTTGATTTCAAGGGTTCGAATCAAATCTTTTCTAAGCCACCGCTTGACTTGAAGGATATCAGCACCAAGCTCACGAAGCCTTGAAGCGACCTCGAATGTACGCGAACCGGTGCGATACGTGAAGTTATTGGTATCAACCACCAATCCGCCGTACATGATGGTGGCTTCAATCGGTGAAATCGCAATGCCTTCATCGGCTGCATAAAAGGATAAAAGTTCCATAATCAGTTCAATGGTGGATGAAGCGTAGGGTTCAATGATGGAAAACAACGCGTTAAACCGTTCATCGCTGATGCGATGATGGTCTATTACAATTTGCTTTTTAGCTTGATTAAGAAGCGGTTTTGACATAACGAGTTTCGGAGATTGGCAATCCGTAATGATGAGCAAACTGTCATCGTTGAAGAAAGACATGGCGACATTTTCCGTTATCATAGCATCCATGATGGTTGGGTTTTCGGCCATTAACTCGTTTAAAACCTTTGAAACGGTGAGATCGACTTTAGTCGGTTCCATCAGCATGTAGCTCGGTTTGCCCGCTGCTTTGGCCATGTGATAAACCGCAATCATCGATCCAAACGCATCCAAATCGGCTTGATCGTGGGTCATAACAAAAATGCTTTCAGCTTGTTGGATATAATCCTTGATGGTTTGTGCATTAATCCGAATGCTCACCCTTGAACTCTTAGCTGATGCATCAATCTTAGCTCCAAAATAAGCAATTTTTTGATGTTGGATGTTGACAACCACTTGGTCGCCTCCCCGTTTTTCAGCCAGTTCAATTGCGTTTTGGGTCAAGACACCTAAATCTTCGTAATCGATATCCCAAGAGGCTACCCCCATTGATAAGGATACTCTTACTTGGTTTTGGGTGGAGATAACACGGATTTTATCTAAGATATCGAACTTGTCCATAATCATTTGATCAAGTTGTTTCCGGTAAGTGACAAACAATAAGCGTTCATCGCCATAAGGTTTAAGAAATCCATCGTATTTGTTAATCCAATCAGAGATTGCGGCTAAATAATCTCCCTTGAGGGTTGACTGAAAAGAAACATCCATGCTGGCTAGCGCCTCATCTAAGTTATCCAAATAAATAATGCCAAGGGCTGGAATGCTTTCATTATACCGCTTTTTGATGGCTTCTCTCTCAGTAACATCAAAAACATAGAAAAACTTGAACTCGGCACGATAAGTTACATCATAAGAACGGTCTTTATAGGTCATGTTGAAGGACTCAATGCCTTCCTTTGCGGCTTTATCTAAATCCTCATGAACGGCTAATAAATCTTTGCCTGTAATTTTGGAATCAAAAACTTTTTTCGCATGAGGGTTAGCCCATTTGATTTCTAAATCATCATCAAATGCGATAATGCTGATAGGAAGTTGATTGAAAACCTCGTCTCCCACTTGATTGACATGGTAAGAAAGTTTTGTCCACATGGACAATCGATTTTGAAGTGTCGCTATTTTTGCTCGATTTCGATACGATAAAATCGCATAAAGGGCAACCATTGAAAACAAAAGCCCACCCACCAATAAAGACAGACTGATGATCTGTTTGGTCTCAATTTGATTCAAATAGGGGAGATAAAAATAAACGGCTGCTGCAAACAGCAAAATGGCAAACACCAGAATCATCCAGCGTTTCATATCGATCACCCGCTTTATCGTTATTATATCACGTTCAAAGTTGAATAAAAAGGGAGTTGGTGTTCCTTTATTTAAATAAAAAGCCTGCAAGCAGGCTCTCTTCATCAGTCCTTAATGAATGGGATCAATGCCATATGGCGAGCTCTTTTTATCGCAGTTGCCAATGGACGTTGCCACTTCGCTGATGTCCCAGTCACACGTCTTGGTAAAATCTTACCGCGATCGGTGATGAAACGCTTGAGAAGTTCAACATCTTTGAAATCGATATGCTCGACTTTGTTTTGCGTAAAGTAGCAAACCTTGCGGCGTCTTTTGAATCCACCACGTCTTTGATTTTGCATGTTTTTTTTCCTCCTTAAAATGGTAGGTCTTCCTCAGCAGCGAGTTGTTTGCTGGTTTCATAAAACTCATCGCTGTCTTGATCGGATAGACGTTGTTCTTTGTAGGGTGCTTCTTCAGTTTGTTCGCCTTTGGATTCCAAAAACTGAACCGAGTCACACACTACTTCAGTGACATATCGGGTACCACTTTCAGTCTCGTATTGTCTGGACTGAAGTCTTCCTTCAACGCCTAAGAGCGCACCTTTTTTTACAAAGCGTGCCAAATTTTCTGCTTGCTTGCGCCACACCACGCATTGGATAAAATCCGCTTGTCTTTCACCTGATGCATCGGTAAATTGACGATTAATGGCAAGCGTAAAGGATACGACAGGAATATTGGACTGTGTTTGTTTGACTTCTGGATCTTTTGTTATTCGACCAACCAAAATCACACGGTTCATCATGTTATTCGCCTTCCTTTACAACAATGTAACGAATCACTTCTTCAGTGATTCTCACAACACGGTTAAATTCAGCAATCGCTTCTGGAGTTGCTTGAACAAGTAACCAAACGTAATAGCCCTTCTTATGATGCTCAATCTCGTAAGCTAAATCTTTTAGCCCCAACTCTTTGAGCTCAAGAACCTGGCTTGCGTAATTAACGAAAATTTCGTTAAAGTTGTTCACAATTTGCTTAATGTTCTCGCTTTCAACAGTCGGACGGATGATATACATAATTTCGTACTTTCTCATCTGTTCCACCTCCTTCTGGTCTATGGTCTTAATAAGACAAGGATTATCTTATGCTGTAATATTATAACATACATGTTATAAGAAAACAACGACAATTCTTTATAATTCGCGAAGAATTTCTTCGAGAAGACAATACGTTTGATGCGTTACTAAATGAATGGCTTCTAGCCGGTTGAAACCTTGTAAATCCACCCTATAGGTTTTCGTGCTAGAAGGCGATTTAATCGCTATCCACGCCATTTGCAAGGTGGTATTGGGCTCCAATCCTGGTCCAGCGTTTCCTGTTATTCCCACACCGATATCCGTTTTAAGAAGCGATTTAATCGAGTGTGCCATAGCAATGGCAACGTCTTTAGACACCGATGATTTTTCATTGATGTGTTTTGATTCAATCCCTAAGATGGTTATCTTAGCTTCGCTTGTATACGCCACAACACTGCCTTTGATAACTTTTGATGCACCTGGGTTTTCAACCATACGGTACGTGCAAAAACCACCGGTCATGCTTTCAGCAAATCCGATGGTAAGGCCTTTTTTCAAAAGTATTTCAAACACCTGTTGCGTCATGACAAAATGATGGTGACAGTAACTTCTATGAATGTTCCATTCGATTTCCTTAGTACCGTCAAACTATGTTGATCGCCAAACTGTGCGCCTTGAAGTTGAGCAACCAAATCAGGAATCGAGGTAATCGGCGCGCCATTCATACGAATAATTAAATCGTAGATTTCAAGCACTTTATAGGCATTACGGGTCATATCGAATCCGATAACAACAACACCGACTGGATTGGGTGGCAAGAGCGAATCGTCTTGTCGTTCTTCTAGAAACACGCTGACTTCTTGAACCGTAACCCCTAGTCTAGGAACACGGGCAATCTTAATGTAATCGGCTTCAGTGAAATCACGAATGATAGGAGCAAGGGTGTTAATATTTAATGAATAATTTAATCCTTCTGCTGCAATGGATCCGGTTTTTGAGCTAACGCTTGGGACTTTAGCAACATTGATGCCCACCAGTTCACCCCTCAAATTGAACAAGGGACCCCCACTGTTTCCAGGGTTAAGTTCTGCATTATGCATAATGGCCAATTGGTCTACGTTGTTGTATTTGTAAGAGGTTAAACTGATAATCCCTTGTGTAACATAATTAAATTTAGCAATTTCATGAGGGGTTCCAATCGCATATACGTCTTGTCCCTTGACAATATCCACTGGAATTCCTTTCGAAATCGGGGGGACATCGTGGACTCTAAAACTACGCGTGGATTCAAATCGTACCACTGCGATATCATAAAGTTGATAGCCTGCGTAATCACGGATGGGGAGTTCGTCTTCGCCATTTCCAAAATAAACTCTCATTTCACCGCCATCTTCGACGACGTGGTAGTTCGTCATGACATAGTAAAGCCTTAGATTGGTCTGGGGATCCAACATATCACTCTTAAAGATGATGCCTGATCCGTGCCCGGTTTGTGTTTTAATAGCCACCACGGAAGGTTCAACCGTAGCAATCATGTTGATTCTTAGTTGTTCATATGGGGAAGCAGAGGTATAAGGAACCTCAGCGTTGACACGAATTGAACACCCGGCCAAACCGAGAACCATGGAAAGCAAAATAACGATTAGATAAAATTTTTTCTTCATAAGCTCAGACCTCCTAGTTTGAATAAATGTTTCGCATTCTCTGTTGTGGCGTCTTTGATGAGTTGCGGTGAGACGCCTCTGATTTTAGCAATCTCATCGATGATATAAGCAAGATAGCTTGGTTCGTTTCGTTTTCCCCTATGGGGGACAGGCGCTAAATAGGGACTATCTGTTTCGACTAAAAGTCGGGAAAGGTCGATGTGTTCGATGATGCGTTTAAGTTCTTGGTTTTTCTTATAGGTGACTGGACCATCTAAACCGATATAAAACCCTAATTCAACGGCTTTAACTGCATCTTCAAGTGCAGCGCTGAAACAATGAAAAACGCCTGTGACTTTTCCTTGATATGGTAGCAACATCTGATACGCTGCATCAAACGAGTTTCGTGTATGAATAATCAAAGGCAAACCGGTTTCTACCGCTAAATCAATCTGGGATTGAAAAACTTGAATTTGTTCATCCTTATTTTCATCGGTCCAATAAAAATCTAGACCGCATTCGCCAATTGCGACTACGGGGTTGTTTTTAATCAGTTCTCGGACATGATCCATGGTTTCTTTTCCAACGGATCCTGGATGAATCCCAATGGTAGCAGAAAGTCCTTGAAACCGTTTAGAAAGCTCAATGGCTTTGAGATTGGCTTTTTTATCCATGCCGATGACTAAAATATGGGCAACGCCCATGGTTTTGGCTCGTTTAAGAACGGCTTCGATGTCTTCATCATAATCGTTTAGATTCAAATGGGTGTGTGTATCAATCATGGGACATCACCTCTTCGACTAATCCTATTTTAGCACAACCCATAAAAAAAGGTCACATAATTCAACCTATCGGTTTGTTAATTGTTATTCGCTTTAATTTCA
>CAZKLM010000021.1:0-9120 GCA_964553755.1 uncultured Acholeplasmataceae bacterium | reverse complement strand
CTATTTATTTAAAGAAGGCAGTGGCGACATGAAAAACCTTCTTGGCGGTAAAGGCGCTAATCTAGCGGAGATGACTTCACTAGGAATGCCCGTACCTCAAGGGTTTATTGTGACTACAGAAGCCTGCAACGATTACTACAAAAGCAAGAAAGTAATCAAACCCGAAATCATCGAGCAAATCTACCAAGCGCTTGAAGTGACTGAAAAAGAAGCCGGTAAAACATTTGGCGATCCCAAAAATCCGTTTTTAGTATCCGTGCGTTCTGGATCAAGAGCATCTATGCCAGGCATGATGGACACCATTTTAAACTTGGGTTTAAACAACGAAGTGGTAGAAGGGTTAGCACAATTAACGAATAACCCACGTTTTGCTTATGATTCATACCGCCGTTTCATTCAAATGTTTGCCGACGTCGTGATGGAAGTTGAAAAGAGTAACTTTGAACACCTTCTTGAAACCATGAAGGAAGAAAAAGGCGTTCATTTGGATACCGATTTAGACGCAAATGACCTTAAAGTGCTCGTGGGTCAATTTTTAGCTAAATATGAGGCGTTGAAAGGACAACCCTTCCCTCAAGATCCTAAACTTCAATTAATCGAAGCAGTGACTGCTGTTTTTAGATCATGGGATAATCCTCGTGCGAACACCTACCGTCGTTTAAACCATATCCCTTATGAGTGGGGAACTGCGGTTAACGTGCAAGGCATGGTTTTCGGAAACATGGGAGATGACTCTGGAACTGGGGTTGCTTTCTCAAGAAATCCTTCTGATGGGACCAATGAATTATACGGAGAATACTTGTTTAACGCTCAAGGCGAAGACGTTGTGGCCGGTATCCGTACCCCAAAACCCATTGCTGAACTTAAAAAAGATAACCCAGCGCTTTATGAAGAATTTGCTGCTATTTCTAAAAAACTAGAACAACATTACCGCGACATGCAAGACATGGAGTTTACCATCGAAAAAGGAAAACTCTATATGCTCCAAACCCGTAATGGAAAGCGGACTGCACAAGCCGCTATTAAAATAGCGATTGACCTTGTGAATGAAGGTGTTCTAACCGAACAAGAAGCGTTGCTTAAGGTAGAACCTGGTCAACTGGATGCCCTGTTACATCCTCAGTTCAACCCAAAGAGTCTAAAAGAAGCTCGCGTCATTACTCAAGGATTAAATGCCTCACCAGGTGCTGCGACAGGACGCGTTGCGTTTACGGCTGAACGGGCTAAAGAGATGAAAGAAAAAGATGGGTTACCCGTCATTCTTGTTCGTCAAGAAACCTCACCTGAGGACATCGAAGGCATGATTATTGCCTCTGGTATTTTAACCTCAAGAGGAGGAATGACTTCGCATGCCGCTGTTGTTGCACGCGGAATGGGAACATGCTGTGTCGCAGGAGCTGGTGAAGTTGCCGTAAATGAAAAAGCACGTTACTTCTCTGTTAAAGGCGAACGTTTTAACGAAGGCGATTGGATTTCTTTGGATGGATCCACCGGCAAGGTATACGGTTCTAAAGTAGAAACCCAAGATGCAACGGTATCTGGAGATTTTGCAACACTCATGAGTTGGGCAGATAAATACAGAGCCCTTAACGTACGTACCAATGCCGATAATCCAAGGGATGCGAGAGTAGCGTATCAATTCGGAGCCGAAGGCATCGGATTATGCCGCACAGAACATATGTTTTTTGAAGGTGAACGCATTACCGCAATGCGCGAAATGATTGTGGCTAAAACCGTTGAAGAACGTGAAAAAGCACTTGAAAAGCTATTGCCAATGCAACGGGAAGATTTCGTAGGCCTATTCAAGGAAATGAAAGGTTATGCCGTCACCATACGTTATTTAGACCCACCGCTTCATGAGTTTGTTCCAACACAAGAAGCAGAAATCAAAGTTCTAGCGAACGTGTTAAACATGTCTTATGAGGATTTGGCACAAACCATTAACGATTTACATGAAACCAATCCGATGCTCGGGCATCGTGGCGTACGCTTATCCATCACGTACCCTGAAATCGCAAGAATGCAAACCCGTGCTGTCATTGAAGCCGCCATTGAAGTGACCAAACAAGGCATGACTGTGGTTCCTGAAATCATGATTCCATTGGTCGGAGAAGTGAAAGAACTTCAGTTTATCAAAGACATCGTTGTTGAGGTTGCAGATCAGTTGATTAAAGAATCTAGTGTGAACTTAACCTATTCTGTTGGAACCATGATTGAAATCCCACGAGCTGCACTATTAGCCGATGAGATTGCTAAGGAAGCTGAATTCTTCAGTTTCGGAACCAACGATTTGACTCAAATGACATTTGGTTTCTCACGAGACGATGCAGGTAAGTTTTTAGCGGATTATTATCAAAAGAAGATTTTCGCAAGCGATCCTTTCCAACATTTGGACCGATTAGGTGTCGGTAAACTTGTGGACATGGCCTGTCGTTTAGGAAAAGAAACTCGTCCTAACATTAAGTTGGGAATTTGTGGAGAGCACGGCGGAGATCCTATCTCTGTTGAATTCTGTCACAATGTCGGATTGAATTATGTCTCATGTTCGCCATTTAGAGTGCCCATTGCACGTTTAGCTGCCGCTCATGCGAACATTAAAAACCCAAGAAAGTAAAACCAAAAGAGTTTGACTCAACCGAGTCAAACTCTTTTTTAAAACGTTTTCTTTAAAAACAGGCCCATCATTTGACCTTGTATTATGATATAATACAACAGGGACTATTCATTACACCATCTCTTTTTATGGAGGCACACATGATTATCCAGCAAGCATTTATCCCGTCAGAACACCTGATGGCTATCTTTGGTGGTTTAGCACTCTTTATTTTTGGGATCAATCTGATGAGCGATTCACTCAAAGCGGCTGCCGGCAGTAAACTTAAACTCTTCATTGAAAAATCAACCAACACACCGTTTAAAGGAATATTGGTGGGCCTTTTATTGACCGTGCTTATTCAGTCTTCTTCTGGAACTACGGCCTTGATGATTGGGTTATTGCGCGCCGGTTTGATGACACTACCACAAAGCGTTGGTGTTATTTTGGGAGCGAATATTGGAACCACAGTGACCGCGTTTATTATCGGTCTTCCCATCGCCAAATATGGGTTATGGTTTGCAGGACTAGGGGTCATTATGACCTTCATTAAACGCAGAAAAATTCATCACCTTGGGGGTGTTTTAGTCGGATTGGGGTTACTCTTCTTTGGACTGCAAACACTGAGTTCAGGTCTTCGTCCACTCTCTCAGACTGAAAGCGCGGAAATGATGTTTCGAACATTTTCGAACAATTGGTTTTTAGGTACGTTATTTGGCACCCTTTTCACCGCAATCGTTCAATCTTCATCGGCTGCTATTGGGATCTTAGAAAAACTCTATGAACTCAATGCGTTTGGTGTAGAAACCATCAGTTTAAAAGGGGCAATCCCCATCTTGCTTGGGGCAAACATAGGCACCACAATCACCGCGATGTTGGCATCCATTGGGGGAAACACAGAATCCAAACGGGCGGCCACCATTCACGTTTTGTTTAACGTTTTCAGTGCAGTCGTCATTCTCTTGATTCTAAAACCGTACACTTTTGTTATTCAAGGCATTGAAAACCTCTTTCTTCAACCCTATTCCATGTTGACCATCGCCTTTGCCCATGCTTTCCAAAATGTTTTCATGACCATTGTCATGTATTTGTTTATCAAACACTTGATTCAACTTTCCAAAATCATTGTCAAAGATCCTCACGGAAAACAACTGCCTCTAGAAGAGATGTTCGATGAAACCTTAATTAAAGAATCACCCACACTGGCTTTGGAATATGTCAAACGCACCATCTCCTATATGGGGGCGATTGTGAAAGACTATTTTGATATTGTGGTCGAATACAGTTTCAAAGAAAACACCAAACTGGTCGAAGAAGGATTCATGCATGAGGTCATGATTGATACCTATGACCGAAAACTTCACGACTATCTCATTAAAATATCGAGAACCGGTCTTGAATCAGAAGACTCTAAGAAATTATCCCGTGATTTAGATACCATCAAGGACTTTGAGCGTATTGGCGATCATTTAACCAATATCTTAGAGTTTTTCATGGAACGTTATGAAGAAAAAGTGATGTTATCTGAACAAGGAGCCAAAGATTTAAAAACCTTGTTCGACCTTCTTTCAGACATGTTAAACGATACGCTAGAAGCGTTTGCCAGCAACAACCTTGAACTCGCCTCCAAAGTCGTGACATATGAAGATTTGGTCGATGACATCGAGGAACGTTTTCGATACGATTACATTGAACGCTTAAAAAGCGGTCAAGTTATGGTGGCTTCCAATTATCCTGACATACTAGCCAACTTAGAAAGAATTGGGGATCACTTGATGAACATCGCATCATCGGTGATTGAACCGATGTATATCCCACAAAACATTATCTTACCAAAACCAAAAGAAATCGACCGTGATCTTTAGGAGGATCCATGTTCAAACTTGTAGCGCCTTTTGAACCCAAAGGGGATCAAATTCAAGCGATTGAATCCTTAAAAACCCATTTTGATGCCGGCATTAAAGAGCAGGTTCTTTTGGGTGCGACCGGAACAGGTAAGACCTTCACCATGGCTCACGTAATCCAAAAGATGGGTAAAAAGACGCTTATTTTGGCCCATAATAAAACGTTAGCCGGTCAGTTATTTGGCGAACTCAAGGCGTTTTTTCCAGAAAATAAAGTCGAGTACTTCATATCTTACTACGACTATTATCAACCCGAAGCGTATGTTGTCTCAACAGACACTTACATTGAAAAAGATTCATCCATCAACGATGAAATCGATGAGATGCGCCACAGTGCCACCGCATCTTTACTGGAACATGACGATGTGATTGTGGTATCCTCTGTTTCATGCATTTATGGAATCGGAGACCCTGAAGACTACAAAAATTCGATGATTTTCTTAAGGAAAGACGAAGCCTATGGAAGAGATCGTCTCATTAATAAACTGGTTGAACTGACCTATCAACGAAACGACATTGATTTTCATCGTGGAACCTTTAGAGTGCGTGGCGATTCAGTCGAGGTTATTCCAGCCTATGAGCGCGAAAGCGGCATTCGAGTGACCTTCTTTGGGGATGAAGTTGAATCCATCAAACGGTTTGAAGTCATCACCGGACAAGCTGTGGAAGCATTGAGTTACATCACCATTTTTCCAGCCACACACTTTATGACCAACAAAAGCAAACTAAACGAATCCATTCGAAGAATTCATAATGAACTGCAAGAACAAATCGCCTTTTTCAAGGGGCAAAACATGCTTTTAGAAGCCCAACGGATTGAACAAAGAACCCGCTATGATATGGAAATGTTAGAAGAAATAGGGGTGTGTAGCGGTGTTGAAAACTATTCGAGACACCTATCGCTTCGTGAAGCAGGAGAAACTCCAGCGACCCTTATCGATTTTTTTGGTCCCGATTTTCTTTTGATTATCGATGAATCCCATGTGACGATTCCACAAGTTAGAGGCATGTATCACGGCGACCGCTCGAGAAAAACGACATTAGTGGATCATGGGTTTCGCTTGCCAAGTGCACTGGATAACCGACCGCTTCAATTTGATGAATTCGAACAAAAAATGGACAAAGTGATCTACCTATCAGCCACGCCTGGGGTTTATGAACTGGAAAAAAACATCCCTATCGTCGAACAAATTATCCGTCCCACGTATCTTTTGGATCCTGAAATTGAAGTTAAGCCAACACAAGGCCAAATTGATGATTTGTTCTTTGAAATTAAGCAACGAATTTTAAAAAACGAACGCGTCCTAGTTACCACCTTGACGATTCAAATGAGCGAAGATTTAACCGCTTATTTCAAGCAACTTGGGCTTAAAGTGGCGTATTTGCATAGCGAAATCAAATCGTTAGAACGGATCAACATTCTAAGAGACCTAAGATTAGGAAAATACGATTGCCTCATCGGTATCAATCTTCTACGGGAAGGATTGGATTTACCTGAAGTATCGTTGGTTGCGATCTTGGATGCCGATAAGCAAGGATTTCTTAGAAGCGAAAGAAGCTTGATTCAAACCATAGGCCGCGCAGCACGGCATCTAAACGGAAAAGTCATCATGTATGCCGATCAGATCAGTGAGGCCATGCGGATTGCGATTGATGAAACCCAACGTAGAAGAAACGTGCAGGCGACCTTTAATCAAACCCATGGTGTTGTTCCGGTATCCATTCAAAAAGACATTCGAGAAGCCATCACCATCAAGCAAAATATAGAAGAACAAAAAACGTATCCAAAGATGACCAAAAAGAACAAGGAAAAACTGCTGAAAGATTTGGAACACGACATGCGTCAAGCTGCACGCAATCTTGATTTTGAAAAAGCAGCTGAAATTCGAGATTTGATACTCGAACTTAAGGCAGACCAATGATGTCTGCCTTTTTCATTTGATATGAACCCCTTGATGTGGTATGATAAATCCGGTGATGGAAATGAAAGCAAAAGAATGCTATGAAGCAGGTTTAAAGCATTATGCTTTAGGCGCAATCAATAAAAACGTCATGATGGCTTTGGAACAGTTTTCCAAAGCAGCCACACTAGGGTATGCCGATGCGAATTACTTCCTAGGACGAATCCATACGTTAGGGGATCAAGTGGCGATTGACTATTCAGTGGCCAATGCCTATTACGAGGAAGGAATTAGACAACATTCCTTTAAGTCACTCTATGCTTATGGCTTGATGTTTTACCACGGGTTAGGAGTCGCAAAAGATGAGATGGAAGCCAAAACACTTTTGGAAAGAGCATTTCGCCCGCTATTAGAAGAAGCCAAGAAGAAAGACCCCGTTTCAATGTACATGATAGGAACCTATTATTACTATGGGTTTGGTGTCACACCATCGTTGTTTCAAGCGATGGACTGGTTGAACCATGCCGCTTCTTTAGATTACGCAGATGCCCAATACATGCTTGGAATGATTCATGAGTCCCAAGCTGAAAACGATCAACAAAGAAGAATTGCCAAAGCGCTATACGAAAAAGCCGCCTTACAACATCACTCCTATGCGCTTTATGGATTAGCCATGATGGCGCTTGAAGAAGAAAACCAAAAACAAGCCATCCTTTATCTTGAGCAAGCTGCACGTCAAAATTATGCGCTCGCTGCCTTTTCATTGGGGATGATTTATCATGAGAAAGAGCCTAAACACCCAGAAAAAGCGTTTGAGTGGTTCGTTGAAGCTGCAAAAGGGGACCACAAAGAAGCACTCTACTATGTGGGACTTTATTATCATCAAGGAAAAGGCGTTACCAAAGATTTGGATCAAGCCATCTTGTGGTACAAGAAAGCTGCCCTTAAGTCTGAAAAAAATGCCTTGTATCATTTGGCCATGATTTTAAAGGGTCAGCAAACAGAGGATTCATCGTCTGTATACACCCTTTTGCACGAAGCTGCGAAACAAGATCACCCGCATGCTCAGTACAACCTAGGTGTTATGCATCATAAAGGCGACGGCATTCCACAGGATGATGAAAAAGCCTTCTATTGGTATGAAAAAGCTTCAAAAACACTTGCAAGTGCCCAGTATAACCTAGGCATGATGTATTTTGAAGGAAAAGTGGTTCCAAAAGATGAAATCAAAGCGAGAGACCTATGGGAGAAAGCAGCATCATCAGGTTTTCAACCAGCTGTCAAACTCATGTATTCCATCAAAAACTATGAGAAACTTCAAAAATCTTAGCGCGTACGTATGCACGTGTAATTAATAAGGAAAGTCAACAAAAAAACCGCCTGACATAGACGGTTTTAGTTGACCTTTTTTATTGTTTGACGATTCCGCGTTTGACGATTTGAATCAACACGTTTACAGCTAACCGCATTTGTTGAATAGATGCAAATTCGAGTCTTCCATGATAATGAAACCCACCGGTACCTAAATTGGGACAAGGAAGTCCTTGATACGTCAGTCTAGCCCCATCTGTGCCACCTCGAATAGCACCCAACTCAGGCGTTATGCCAACGTCACGCATTGCATCTATGGCCAATTGTGGAACATGAGGGTGTTTTTTGATGATTTCTTTCATGTTGTAATACGTATCGAACAGGTTCATATCAACGGCAACATACCCGTATTTGGCGTTTAGATACACTTGAATCGACTCGAAATCAGCTTTTTGCTTTTCAAAAAGAGATTTATCGTGATTGCGGATGATGTACTTCACTTTGGTTTCCTCACATCCTCCTTTTATGTCGGTAAGGTGATTAAACCCTTCATATCCTTCGGTCAGTGCGGGGTTTAACCCAACCGGTAGCATGTGATGAAATTCCATGGCTAAGTGGACGGAGTTAATCATCTTATTTTTGGCAGAACCAGGATGGATGCTTTTTCCATGAAA
Organism: uncultured Acholeplasmataceae bacterium; assembly: GCA_964553755.1. GTDB lineage: Bacteria > Bacillota_I > Bacilli_A > Acholeplasmatales > Acholeplasmataceae > Peloplasma. The sequence continues at coordinate 737 of CAZKLM010000021.1, read as the reverse complement.
GGTGAGTTCTGCTGTAGCGGCGTTAAAATTTTCGTATTCCATAATCGCGACATCTCCTCCATCGGAGGTGTAAGCGAAATCTGCCTGGAAAAAAGAATAATCAAAAAAATCAGCACCTTCTCCAATTTCTTCATCTGGGGTGAAACAAACATAGATATCCCCACGCTTTTCTTCAGGGTGTTCAACGAAATAGGAGAGCATCTCCATGATTTCAGCGATTCCCAATTTGTCATCAGCACCTAAAAGGGTATTCCCATCGGTGACGATGAGGTCATCCCCTATGACGCGCTTTAAACTAGGGTAATGATCAACAGACATTTGATAATGATCATTTAAAACAATTGGAGAACCGTCATACCGTTTAATGATGTTAGGATTGACAGGATAACCCGGAGCGTCAAATGATGTATCCATATGGGCGATGAATCCAATGGTATACCCCCCTTCAACGTTTCCTTTTAAAAATCCATAAACATACCCTTTGTCATCCATGAAGCCTTCGATGCCAATCTCATTGAGCTCTTGAACCAATAGGTTTCCCAAATCTTTTTGCTTCTCAGTTGAAGGGTGCCGTTTGCTATTGGGGTCTGATTGTGTGTCAATTTTGGCGTATTTGATAAATCGTTGTACCAATCGATCCATGATGTTACCGTCCTTTTGATGATTTTATAAGCCTATTATAACGCAAAATCGATATAAAATGGAAGAATATTAATAAAATTAAGCAAGAAATTAAT
>CAZKLM010000020.1:0-14973 GCA_964553755.1 uncultured Acholeplasmataceae bacterium | reverse complement strand
AAAACATAGAAGAAAACGCCAATCGAATAGGCAATTCCACCGGATAACACCAACCAAAACGCACCAGGTGCATACGCCAATAATTGCTGAATAAAAATCAAAGCACTCCATCCCATGGAAAGGTAGATAAATAGATGAACCTTCGCAAATTTCCTGATCCAAATGGATTTAAAAACGACACCTAAAATAATCAAGAGCCACTGCACAGAAAAAAGCATAAGCCCAAGACTGAACTTTTCAAGTCCCCAAAGCGGGGTTTGCAATCCCGGCAATAATAAAAGCGCAGGAGCAAAGGTTCCCCCGATTAAAATATAAATGGATAGATGATCAAACCGTTGAAAAACGGATTTGGCTGTTTGATGAAAAAGCGCATGATAAAGGGTGCTCATTAAATACAGGTTGGTGATGCCAAACCCAAACAAAAAAGCAGCAATATACTCCCTAGGTGTCTCACTTCTTAAAAGCAGCATCACCCATGCCACCAAACCAAAAATCGCCATGACACCGTGAGAGACGGCGTTTGCGATTTCTTCGCCTAACGTTTGTGTCTCGTGTTTTTTCATGAGGGATCCTCGTCTAAGAATTGTTCTAAGAAATGTTTGCCTTTATGCACGTCTGGTTCGTGCTTTTCAAGATTAGGATAATCCAATTGCCTTAACACTTCAAAAGCGACAATCGCTACCGCATTGGATAGGTTTAAAGAGCGCACCTTGTCAGTGGTTGGAATACGGTACGTATGATCAAGGTGTTTGGCTAAAAGCTTTCGGTCGATCCCCGTTGATTCTTTACCAAAGATGAGATAGATGGGATCTTGAACCGCTTGAAAAGCAATATCGGAATGCGTGTGTTTGCCATAACGCGACAAAAAGAAATAACGCCCTGGATTCGCCTGACAAAAGGCCTCATAATTGGGATAAGTTTGATACACTAAATGATCATAATAATCCAAGGCGCTGCGTCTAAGTTTCGCTTCATCGATTTTAAACCCCATGGGCTCAATCAAATGGAGTTTCGCACCGATGGCAACACATGTGCGCATGATGTTGCCGGTATTTTGTGGGATTTCTGGTTCATAAAGGACTATATGGAGATTCATAATTTCACCTGCACTTCATAATTGATGTTCTTTTTCAAATGGTGTCCATAAAAAATGATGACAATGTTGCTGATCATCATGGCCCAAAAAACACCTCGATAATCGTCTTTCGGCAATAAGAATACCGCAAGTAAGACCAAAGGCACACGGATTCCCCAAAGTCTAAGCATCGCCATCTTTAAGGTATAGTGCGAATGACCGCTTCCATTAAACAACGTGATATAACTTTGGAACCAAGCCATAAACGGTTGAGTGGATAAGACCCAAACGGTGTAAATTCCAGCAATCCGGTACGCATCCGATGTTTGTGTTCCCAAAATGAGTTCAATGATGCCAAACCGGAAAGGAATGATGATCAAAGCCCCAACGATGCTAATCGCTAAAGACATGTATTTCGCAACTTCGTAACTTTTTTTCGCCCGAAAGGGTTGCCCATGCCCAATGTTTAACCCAATAAATGCTGCAGTCACCGTTGAGATGGCAACCACCGGGTTGAGCAAAAGCGAGGAGATCCGGTTGCCTACAGAAAAACCGGCTGACACATGATTTCCATAACGAATAATCACGCTTTGAACCACCATAAACCCAAGCGATGAGACCGCTTGCCCAATCGCAGCAGGCACCGCAAATCGTTTCATCTCATCCAATGTCTCTAGAGTGAAAGGCATCAACGCGGGTTTAATCGTGAGATGCTTTTTACTTCGAAGTAAATCAAACACGATAAATGGCATCGGTGCAGCATGAGCAATCAATGTTGCAATCGCAGCCCCTTCAATTCCCATCTTGAGGATAAAGATAAAATACCAAGTTAAAACCATGTTAATGACTAAACCGGCAACGTTTAAGATGACTGGAAAAAGCGTTTCTCCAGTCGCCTGACGGATGGCCTGATAAACAATAAAGATAAACACCAACACGAACTCATAACTTCGAATTCGAAAGTACCTACCAGCAAAGATGAGCGCCTCATCTCGTGCTCCCATAAGATACGCAATTAAGTTATAGCCCCATACGCGATCTGAGGTGATAAAAAAGATGAAGGTGACGGCTAGAGCAAACAAAATGCCAAGCCCTAAGAGTTTGGATGCGTAAGACTGAGCCAAATCCTTTCTGCCTAAGCCAACGTATTGGGATAACATCGCCACAGTGGCAACACTGAGTCCTGTTGCTAATGCCATAAAAAGGGAAAAAACAGGCCAGTGGATGTTTAACGCTGCTAGTCCAGCATCCAGTGTGGCCTGATTTGGCGCATCCATTCTGGAAATGAAAATCGCATCCACTAAATCATGAAGGGATTTTAAGATGTTATTCAAAAAGACAGGCATAGCCATGATGAGAATGCCTTTGAAAATGGATGGATGATGTAAAATCCGATCGATGTTGTGTTGTTTAATAATTTTTGGCACGTTAAAACCTTCTATTTGTTATGTTTGGTCAGTAAATCCTGTTTTAAGTCCCAAAGTTCTTTGGATAAATCAACGTAATACGCATGCGGGTTTTCCAATCGCTTGACCTCGGGCCATAACGTTTGGAAAGCCTCATCGGCGTATTCTCTAATCGCTTTAAGCGTCTTTTTGGGATAGACACAAACGCCTTTTTTAAAGATGGATTTCAAGAGTGGAACCGCATGAAATCCGGTGACCTCTTGTTGTTTCCAAGGAAACAAGGGATCAAAAAGCAAATACGGTTTAGAAGAATCAATCACTTCATCATGGAGGGTAATCACATCTGCAATGGCCATCTTAGAGGGTCCATAAAACCGATAAACCTGTTTAAAGCCTGGTGTGGTTGTCTTTTGAACGTTATCGGATATCTTGATTTTAGGAACAAGTTTTCCCTGATAGCTCATTGCCGCCAGTTTAAAAACTCCACCAAAAACCGCTTCTGATCGGGCGGTCACTAACCGTTCACCCACCCCAAACGTATCAATCTTAGCCCCTTGATGCAACAACTCTTTAATTAAATACTCATCTAACGCATTGGAAACCGTGATTTTGACATCGCTCATGTCATGCTCATCCAACATTTTGCGTGCCACTTTGGTTAAATACGTCAAATCGCCGCTATCCAAACGAATTCCTTTTAACCGGTATCCCATGGGAACTAACACCTCATGGTGAATGCGTATGGCATTCGGTATGCCTTGTTTCAATGTGTTATAGGTATCCACCAACAAGACACATTGCTTTGGATAGGTTGTGGCATATTTCCAAAACGCTTCATACTCTGTTTCATAGCTTTGGACATAACTGTGTGCCATGGTCCCAATCGCGGGTATGTTAAATAGATAATCGACATACGTATTCGAAGAACCGATGCATCCACTGATGTAGGCTGCACGTGCACCATAGATGGCCGCATCATAGCCATGAGCCCTGCGGGCACCAAATTCTAAAATCGCTCTTCCATCTGCAGCATGGACAATCCGTCTCGCTTTGGTTGCAATCAAGCTTTGATGATTGAGGGTTAAGAGAATCATGGTTTCAATCATTTGGCATTCGATGATTGGACCTTTGACAACCAAAATGGGTTCATGTGGAAAAATGGGGGTTCCTTCTTCCATTGCGTAAAGATCCGATGTGAAAGTGAAGGTTTCTAAATAGCGAATAAACCCGTCTGAAAAAATGTCTTTGTTTCTTAGAAAAGTAATTTCATCCGCATTAAAATGAAAAGACTTTATGTAATCAATAACTTGTTCCAATCCGGCAAAAATGGCGTAACCGCCCTGATCAGGAACCGAACGAAAAAAGCAATCGAACACCGCTTCTTCTAAATGCCTGTTATCGATAAAATAGCCGTTTGCCATCGTCAACTCATAAAAGTCCATGAGAAGCGATAATTTCCGTTTTTCCATCTGAAACCCTCCTTATCGAACACTCTCATTTTAACATGAGTTCTTCCATTTTCAAGGGATTATAAACCATTTTCTTTTTTAAAGAAAAAAACGCTTTGGTTTCCCAAAACGTCTTTGTGAAGGATGATGTTTATTTTCTTCCAAACCCTAAAACACCCAATGCACCACTGGCAACAAAAGCCAAATATACAATGATATAAAGGGCGACTCGAATGACCTCAGCAATTCCCATTGCCGAGATGATGGGAATTAATGATCCAAAAAATTGGAGCAAAATCGCTAAGAACAAGGTTGTTGTGGCTATTCTTGCGAGATAAAGCGACAAACGGCTTGGTTTTTTGTTAAACACAAACCACAGTAACATGGGCGCTGAAAGTGCCACACCAGGCACCACATAAGGAGAGGTTTCTGAAAGTTGAATCACAAACGGTTCCAAAGAAATCACAATGTTTCTAAACCAATCGGGTGTTGCTAAAATAATGGGAGCAATAGGAGAAGTCCCTGATAGAATCCCTTCTACATAAAAGAACAAGAGAACAACGGTAACCAAGACCTTCAAGAACATGCTCTTAGCAATCGCCCAAGTGATCAGCAAGAAACCTAAAATCAATCCAAGCCCGACATAATCGTTGATCATCGGTTGAGACTGAATAATTTGATCAATCTGAATGGCAAACGGTGTTAAAACGCCAATCAACGGCAATTCTTCATTTTCTAAAATAAGTTGTGTAACGATAAAAAGGGAAGCTGCTAAAATCAACAAGAAGCCCAATGTACGGACAATCTTACCAAAGGTTTTGTTATACACGTGATTTTTCACGTCATTCACCACTTTCTTTATGAACTCTTTTTTTATAGTTTAACACATTTTTTCGGGAAAATCTCAACTTTTAGTTTAGAATTATGTAATATCTCTACCGACCATAAAATCGCCTTTTTCAATCCAAGCGAGTTTTCTAAAAAGCCTATCAAGTGCATAAACCAAAACGATCGCGCCTAAAACGGTGTAAGCAACCACCATCCAGGCAGTTGCGCTATAACGCATGGCTTCAAGGGTTTGAAGCGGACCGACCAACCCACTGGTTCCCATCCCAGCGCCTGCAGCTGAGGTCTCATTTTTGAAAAAGAGATAAGAGATAGGCGCTAAAATAGCGGATGCGATGATGGTTGGCAACCAGATAATCGGTTTACGCATGATGTTTTTAAATTGGAGCATCGAGGTCCCAAACGCAATCGATAAGACGACCCCTATGGTGTTGTCTTTTCTCGAATGAATGGCAAAGCCAATCATTTGAACGCTGCAACCAATAAACGCGGCTCCTCCTGCTAACCCACCCAAATTGATGGCAATCGCAATCGCCGCACTTGAGATTGGAGCGGTCAATAGCATGCCCATGACAACCGCGATGATAATGGTCATCGGAATGGCAGCGACGTCCATCGCCCACGCAATGCCCAGTTGAATTTGATCGATCATGAAACGAACAGGGCCCCCAATAACAAGGGTTAATAAAATCGCTAAAACGACACCCGTTAAAGGAATCAATAAAATATCAAACGGTGTCTTCTTGACCAAGATCCGGTTAATGAGCAAGATGCCACCGATGGTCACTAAGTAAATCTTCAAAGGCTCATTGGCTATCGCACCGGTTGCAAGCGTTCCATCAAGCAAAAGGGTAAAACTAGACGCTATTCCTCCCATTACGCTGATGACCACCAACCGTAAGCCAGAAGCTTTTAGCGATAATCCGATGCCAAGCCCAATCCCCACTCCAAGCATACCCGACAGGGCAGGCCATATTTGATTGACCAAAAGAGGGATATTAAGCAAGGTCCCAAATTGCCTAATAATAACCCCAATAATGAGGGTTGCAAACAGCCCATAGACCATTCCATTCATGGTGGTCATTAAAAATGATTTGATGTGTTTTTCTTTCATGTTCTTCTCCTCCAGGGGTAGCATTTTTTCCATCCAAACAATCGAGATTATTATACCTTAATTCACAAACTTTGTGATGAAATCGAATAAAAAAAACCATGGGTCATGGTCTTTATTGGTTTTATGGTCCCCGCGGCCGGGCTCGAACCAGCACGGATTATTCATCCACCAGATTTTGAGTCTGGCACGTCTACCAATTTCATCACGCGGGGAGATCCATCCACGTTAGGGTGTGGATGATTTTTTTCAAGCACTATGATAATAGCATGTTTTAGACAAATTATCAAGTCTTCTTCTTACATTTCTTTTAACGCTTCAATGCCCAACATTCTAAGCCCTTCATTGAGGACACATTGGATCGCCCAAACCAGCAAAAGGTTCGCTTGTTTATGGCCTTCATGCTCCACTTGAATGCGTTGTTTTCCATAAAAGCTGTTGAAATCTTGAGCCAATTTTAAGATGTAACGTGCAATTACACTTGGCGCGTTGTTTTCTTGAGCTCTTTGGATAACGGTAGGAAACATCGATAACTGTTTAATGATATCAAAGTAATGATCCTCTTGGTAATAGCGGGTGTCTAAATCGTTGAGTCGAATGGATTGGTCTTTCAATAGAGATTCAATTCGTACGCTGCTATACTGAAGGTAAGGACCGGTTTGTCCTTCGAAACGTAGCATGTTTTCTAGATTAAAATCCACATCCAAATGTTTTTCATTTTTTAAGTCGTTAAAAATAATCGCGCCAACACCGACCGCTTTAGCTACATGGTCTTTGTTTTCTAAATGGGGATTCTTGATTCCAATGGCTTCTTTCGCCACTTCAATCGCGTTTTCAATCACGTCTTCTAAGCGCTTAAATTTGCCACTACGGGTGGACATCTTTTTTCCATCGATTAACACAAGTCCGAAATTCACGTGTTCGATATCCAAATCATACCCCATTAAATCGGTCACTGCTTTCAGTTGTTTAAAATGCAAGATTTGCTCATTGCCAACGATGTAAAGCAGCTTATCGGCATGATAGGTTCTGTATCGGTAAAGAGCAGCAGCGATGTCTCGGGTAATATACAGGGTGGCTCCATCGCTTTTTTTGATTAAAGCAGGGGGTAACTCGTCCCCTAAATCAACAATGGTGGCTCCTTCATCGACTTTTAATAACCCTTTTTCGTTAAGTTCAAGGACGACGCTTTCCATCTTATCGTTATAAAACGATTCACCATGAAACGAATCAAAATGAACGTTTAAAAGTTCATACATCATCATGAATTCTTTCATGGATTCATCTTTGAACCATTGCCATAACGCAGTAATCTCTGGATCGTGACTTTCTAATTGTAAAAAGACGTCTCTCGCTTCTTGTTCAAGTAGCGGGTTGTTTTCGGCTTCTTCATGGAATCTTAGATACAGTTTTTGCATTTCCGTAATCGGGTTTTTTTGAATGTCTTCCTTACGGCCCCATAAGCGATAAGCGACAATCATTTTACCAAATTGGGTGCCCCAATCGCCTAAGTGATTCACACCGATGGCTTGGTACCCACATTTGGTATAGATGTGGTAAAGCGCGTTTCCAATCATGGTCGATCTGAGATGACCCACCCCAAAACTCTTAGCGATGTTAGGCGATGAATAATCCATTACCACCGTTTTGCCTTGCCCTATGGATGAAGACCCGTAAGCCTCTTTTTGCTCAAAAATTTGCGAGAGAACCTCTTTAGCAAACGGTTCTCTTTTTAAGGAAAGGTTCATGAATCCGTTGATAAACTCGATGGATTCAATGCCTTCTATCGTTTTGATGACCTCTAAAAACCGTTGATAAATCGCCATAGGCGAAAGCTTATAATGTTTCGCATAAGCAAAAAGTGGAATCGCCAAATCGGCATTTCCTTTTTTTGGTTCTTCAACCACGACATCATCAAGGCTAAACGTCTTTTGAAGAACCCACTTGATCTCATTTTTGATATGCTCTAGCATAACATCACGTCCTTATTGAAAAAAAGCACCGGGTGCTTTTCTTATGGAATCAATTTGATAGCATCTACAAAGAAACGTCGTGCGGCTTGATTGATGCTTTGCTCAGTCGTTTCAGCTGGTGCTTGATAAGTTAATACGATTTCTCCGTTGATAAACATCAGAAGCTGTGGTGTGACATCTTGAATTTGAGCATGTTTGGCCATGAGTGCATTAAAACCATCAATATCCAACACTGGATTTATATAGTAAACGTACGTCACGTGTTCATTCATGCCTTCACTATTGAAATACCGTTGAAAGGCTCCGATGGATTGTACACATGCTGGGCATTGCTCATTACCAATATAGAGAATAACCACGTCGTCTTTATCAATCTTTCGGTTGAGTTCTTTTGTTGAAAGCATGTAAAATGGATGATCTTTAGTGAAATAGGTGGATGTAACATACGGTTTGTACGCGTTATACACTTTTTGTTGGTTATTGGGAGTCGATAAAATCAACAAGGCCAGCATAACCACCACAAAGCTAACGATGCCAATAATGACACCTTTACTAATTTGGGGTTCGACTTTGGAATACTTATCGATTTTGACTTTCTTTTGTTTTTTATTTCTTGCCATGAGAGACCTCCTAGAATGACTGTAACGATTATAGCATAAATCCAGGGCTTTATCAATGATAAATGTTGGATTTCTTAAGCGAGCAGCAATATTGTGAAAATGTGGTTATTCGAAGACTTTTTGAATCAAATAAGGCACATGCGTGAAGAATCGATCAAACAAAAAAAGATTTAAGATGGTTTTCTCATCCAACACAGACTGAATCAATGGATCCGCTTGAATGATGTCTTTAAAATGCTTCCCTTCTTTTTCAGAAAGCGCACTTAACCGTTGAACATGATCGTGCATGGTTAGTCGGTCAAAACCGAAATCAACCAACGTGTTTAAAAGGTGTTGAGTGACATAGCGTCCTTGTGAGCGTTCAATGTTGGCTATCATGTTTCCTTCATTCACAACAAGATGGCTTAAGGTTTCCTTATAGCGAGCAAGCATGTAATCGAGTAACGAGGTGGAATCTTGTAAAACAATTCGCTCAACGGATGAATGCGAAATGTCTCGTTCATGCCACAAAGCAATGTTTTCAAACGTAGGGATGAGGTAACCCCGTAACATGCGAGAAAGGCCACATAGGTTTTCAGAAGCAATCGGATTCCGCTTATGAGGCATAGCGGATGATCCTTTTTGTTCGGTATGAAAAGGTTCTGAAACTTCTTGGACTTCACTGCGTGATAAATGCCTAATCTCTGTTGCAATCTTTTCAAGTTCAGCCCCAAACAAGGCTAATACGGACACATAAAAAGCGTGACGATCGCGTTGCAATGTTTGGGTCGTAAGGACCGATTCTTTGAGCCCGAGATACCGAGCAGCTTCTTTTTGGATGTCGGGGTGGCTTGTGCTAAAGTGCCCCACAGCACCGGATAATTTAATGACTTCCATTTCATCTGCAGCGATTAAAAACTTGGCTCTAAGACGTTTAAAATCCTCGTACCATAACGCAAACTTAAGTCCAAAACTCGTCACTTCTGCATGCATGCCATGGGTTCGTCCCATGATTGGAGTCTTTTGATAACGAAGTGCTTGATCTTTTAGGACGCTCATGAACTGATCGATCCCTTCTAAAAGAACCTTATTGACATCCTTTAAGATAAGTGCATAAGCGGTATCCACGATATCGGTTGATGTCAGTCCATAATGAAACCATTTGCGTTCTTCTCCTAGCGATTCGGAGCACGCCTTAACAAAAGCAACCACATCGTGTCGCGTGTCTTTTTCAATCGTTTCAATGCGTTTTATATCCACCGTGACCTCAGACAACTTTTCAAACGTGGTTAGGTCATAAAGACCCTGCTTCATCCATCCGTAATTGTTGGCTAACTCGACTAAAATAAACGACTGATACTTATGGGCATCGCTCCATAAGTGTTTCATAATGGGTCTTTGATAACGTTCAATCATGGGCTTTCTCCTTAATCATCGGTATGACTTCAATGGTTTGCTTTCGATCTGGACCGACGCTGAAAAGGCCAATCGGAGTTTTTGTCCACGTTTCAATTAAATTTAAATACGTCTGAGCCGCTTGAGGAAGTTCATCAAACGATTGGACGTGCGTAATATCCTCATGCCAACCCGGTGTTTCAATGGTCACGGGCTCACACCTTTGAAAATCAGAGATTAAGGCGGGGATATAATCCACGATAGCCCCATTCAATCGGTAATGGGTTACGATTCTAATGGGGTCAATGCCGGTTAAGACATCCAACAAAGTGACGGCCAAATAGGAAAGACCTGAAACCCGCTTGCTATGCCTTAAAACGACGGTATCAAGCCAACCAATTCGTCTGGGTCGTCCTGTAGTGGTTCCATATTCTTTCCCCGTTTCGCGAATATAATGGGCTAAGTCACCGGTGATTTCACTGGGCATGGGTCCACTGCCTACCCGCGTGGTGTACGCCTTGGTTACCCCGATTGCACCATCAATCAACCAAGGAGCGATCCCCGCGTTTAAAGGAACCGAGGCGGCTGTGGGTGAACTTGAAGTAACATAAGGATAGGTGCCATGATCGAGACACAACAAAACCCCTTGTGCGCCTTCAAACAACATGATACGATCGTCTTCAATGGCTTGATTAAGAACGCGTGATGTGTCGGTCACATAAGGAGCAATGGCTTGAGCATAAGCCTGATATTCTAAAATAAGGGATTCAGCATCCAGTGGGTTCACGTGAAACGTGCTTAACTCTTGATTTTTATGGTGAACAAGGGATCTTAAAGCAAGAGGCATTTCAACGGGATGAACAAAGGTAGCCATCCTTAAACCAATCCGTGCCGATTTATCTGTATAAGCAGGACCAATCCCTTTATGCGTTGTTCCAATTTTTAAATCCCCTTTGGATCCTTCATACGCTCGATCCATGGCTAAATGGTAAGGAAATACAACATGCGCCCGATCACTAATCCATAAGGTGTAATCCGTCATGGGTTTAAGTTCGTCTAATAAGGCTTTTGGATCAATGACCATGCCATTGGCCATGACATTGATCGTATTAGGGTTTAAGATGCCACTGGGAAGCAAATGAAGACTGGATTTATGCCCATCAATCACCACGGTATGCCCAGCGTTATTGCCCCCTTGATAGCGAACCACATAGTGGGCTTTTTGTGCCAAATAATCGGTAATCTTTCCTTTTCCTTCATCACCCCATTGGGTGCCTACAATGACAAAACGTCTCATGATTTTGCCTCCAAAAGGTGCATAATGCGTCTGGCCACCCAAACACCATTCGCTCCTGCTTGGGCCAAACCACGGGTAATCCCTGCTCCATCTCCGCCGACATAAAGCCCTTTTATTATGGTTTCAAAGTAGCGATCAACTTCAGGTCTTGCGGAATAAAACTTCGTCTCAACCCCATATAGCAAGGTGTGTTCATTTGCAATACCGGGGGTCACATGATCGAGGGCTTCAATCATTTCAATGATGGACTTCATGGTTTTATACGGCAAAACAAGCCCCAAATCACCGGGAATCGCTTCGGTTAAAGATGGCTTAACGAAGCCTTCTTTAAGGCGTTTTGGTGTTGTTCTTCTGCCACGAATTAAGTCACCATACTTTTGCACGATAATAGCGCCATTTGATAGCACGTTGGCCAATCCGCCGATTTGATATGCATAATGATTGGGTTGGTTAAAGGGGGTCTCAAAACGATGCGAAACCAAAAGAGCAAAGTTGGTGTTTTCGGTTCCTAAGTGAGGATCAAAAAACGAATGGCCGTTGGCCAGCATCGTGCCGTTATGGTTTTCAATGACCACATGGCCACTGGGATTGGAACAAAAAGTTCTCACCTGTGTCGATACAGAGGTATTATAAATGAACTTGCCTTCATAAAGGTGTTCATTGATTTCTTCCATAATCACGTTGTTGGTCTCCACGCGAACCCCAATATCTACATGGTTGTTGTATAAGGGGATGTCGTGTTTTTTTAACACTGCTTCAAGCCATTTGGAGCCTTGTCTACCTGCAGCGACAAACACATAGGGCGCTTTTACGACGTTTCCGTCTTTTAAAATAACCCCTTGAATGCGGTCGTGCTCCGTTATTAAATCGACCACTTCCGTTTTAAACATCATCTCAATGTTCCCTTTTAACGTATCATAAATGGATTTCATGATGTTTAAATTGACTTCGGTTCCAAGATGCCTTACCTCAGCCCGAAGCAGTTTGAGTCCAACCGCTAATCCCTTTTTTTCTATGTCTTTCACGGCTTTGGTGGTTGGATCGGTTAAGTGATCGGGTGCCCCGTGATGAATGTTGATTTGATCAACGTATCGGATAAGTTCATAGACTTCATCGTTTGATAAGTACTCGGTCATCCAACCGCCAAATTCGGCAGTGATGTTGAATTTCCCATCGGAATAAGCCCCTGCGCCTCCGAATCCAGATGTAATGGAGCATGCAGGATAGCACCCCGATACCCCTTTGGGATCCGTGGGACATTTGTCTAATTTGCCCTCCAAAATGGGGCATCTGCGATGGTAAATATCAAGTCCCCGATCAATCATTAGAACCTTGGCATTTGATGATTTTTTCATCATTTCATACGCGAAGAACAAACCGGCAGGTCCGGCACCCACAACAATTACATCATAGTCCATTGGATCACCTTAAAATAAAAATGGGTTTTGCAACCACAAAAATTTTATCACATCAGCCACATTTAGTCAATCGAATGTCATGAAATGAAAGGCTCCTTTTAAGATTTCTTTAGATAACAAAAAAAGGCAGCCAAAACTGCCTTTCATTCATCAGCAACTACTTAAAATCTGAAACGATGATTTCTTTAAGCTTGGGTTCAAAAACACGGTTTTTTATCATGTGGATTTCATGCCGATAAGGCGGATAATCTTCCACATATGGCGTTTCCAAAATCTTTGGAATCATCATGAAATCCGGATGATAAATCACGTGGATTAAGGCGTCATACCCAATCATTCCAAACCCGAAATTCTCATGCCTGTCTTTGGAAGCCCCTCTTGGGTTCTTCGAGTCATTAACATGGAAAACGGAAATCATGGATTTGCCGATGATAGAATCAAATTCTTCAATCACACCATCAAAGTTGTTTTTGACATCATACCCCGCATCGTGTGTATGACAGGTATCAAAACAGACCGAAATCCGAGATGGGTCATGGATGCGATCGATAATCGCTTTCAGTTCTTCAAACGTTCGACCGATTTCATTGCCTTTTCCCGCCATGGTTTCTAATGCAATTTTAACATCCATTCCTTGGGTGTTTTGGATGATTTGATTGACACCTTCAGCAATAAACACGATGGCTTCATCTCGGTCTTTGCCTACAGCACTGCCTGGGTGAATAACCATTTGTTTCGCACCTAGTGCATGGGTTCGCTTGACTTCTTCGGTTAAAAAGGACACAGCGAAATCGCGTTTTTCTTGACTGGGATTAGCGAGATTAACAATGTATGGTGCATGAACCACCACATGATCAAGGGATAGATGATGCGCGTTCATTAAGCGAAACGCTTCCTTTATTTTAAGTTCTTCTAACCGCTTTCTTAACGTGTTTTGTGGCGCTCCAGTATAGATCATTAAGGCATTCGCCCCATACGATAAGGCCTCTTGAACCGACCCTTCATACATGGTTGGTCCAGACATGCCTACATGGCTACCTAGGATTAGCATAACGTTTCCTCCTTGCGCTTTTCATGGCTTTATCTACTTCTTGTTTGTACTTTTTCTTGTAGTTGGGCTTGACACGTGTCGGTTTTTTGATTTTTTTAATCACATCAAGCTCATCTTGTGACCGTTCCTTTTTCTTAATCGCTATCGGAACGAGTCCGTTGGGACCGAGTTGATGAATGACAAAAGGAATTCCTTGTCTTCTTAGACGGTCAATTTTGGATTGATCACTGGGACTCATTAACGTGATGGCTAACCCATCATCATACATCCGGCCTGTTCGTCCGCTGCGGTGTTTAAAGAATTCCAGATGATATGGCAAATCGTAATGAATCACATGCGAGATTTTAAAATCCAGTCCTCGTGCAGAAAGATCCGATGTGATGACATAAACATACCGCATGGCCAAGATGTCTTCAATGATTTTCGCACGTTTTTTAACACCAATTCCCGCGTTAAGGTTGACGGCGTTAAATCCCTCTTCGATCACACGATCATAAACCAATTGTTGATCGTCTTTTTTGCTCACAAAGACAAAACATAAATACGGATTAAGGCTTCTCATGATCTCAATCAACGCATCTAACCGATTCCGGTATTGAATCTGTATGAGCGGATACCCAATCGAAAGCTGATGATTCTTCGTGGTATCAATCAAATCATAGTGACCAAAATACTTTTGGATAAAGGGCTCCATTGAAGGGGTGATAGAGGCAGAGAAAAGCATAAACTTGGCGTCCTTCAAAGCTGATAACCAAGGATCAATCATCGATAAAAAGGCTTCATCAAACATCATGTCAGCCTCATCTAAGACCAAGTATTTCGCGGTATGAATTTTGAGAATGTTTCGTTCAACCACAAAATCCAGCAAACGCTCAGGGGTGGCAATCACTACGTGAGGTTGATGCTTCATGAGCCATTCGGATTCCCTTTTTTTATCAGACCCGCCTACATACGCGCGGACGATAAACGAAGCATCACACTCTTTAAGCATGCGCTCCAATTGGTAGACCAACTCATTGGTCGGAACAACAAAAACAGCTTGCACTTCTTTTTGATTGGTGTTTAATTTTTCTAAAATCGGCAACAAATAAGCGTGGGTCTTTCCAGTTCCAGTAGGCGCTAAGCCAACGAGATGATTACGTGAAGAAAATTGGTCAAAAACCCCTTGTTGAATTGGTGATGGTTTTTCAAACCCTAATTGCTTCATTTTTTCTTTGATATACATTGACTTCACCCTTTTCGATTATATCACAAAGCATCCAAATTGTGTATGGATTGGTTCTTTGATGACAAATACGGTATAACCTGACTTTTGCATCTTCAATAAAGTAAAACCGACCCTACAGCCTCATTA
>CAZKLM010000019.1:0-18264 GCA_964553755.1 uncultured Acholeplasmataceae bacterium | reverse complement strand
ATCATCATTCAGTTTTCAAAGACCTTATTTGCCTCGCCTCTTGGGCGTGCTTAATCATTCTACCACTATCCCAGATAGTTGTCAACCTTTAAACTATAAATCTTCCGATTGCTTATTTTAAGGCGAATGACTGCTTGCTTTTCGAGCGAGACCTTTTTCATTTTATTATATTTAATTCTTAAAGTCAAGACTTTTATCCACAAAAAGAAAAATAGATTTTTTATCCTTCCATACTTTCCGTTTAGGATGCTTTAGGAACCTAGAAAAATATAGGAAAGCGCGTGTCGCACACATGCGCGAGCATAAAAAAGAGGGTTATGACCCTCTGATTAATCGGAAGATATCGTTATAGGTGACATAGACGAATAAGCCTAATAGGACAAACAGCATAACATTGTTGATGATGTTTTCAAGTTTGCGATTTATAGGTTTTCGCGTGATGGCTTCAATCCCTAAAAAGACGAGTCTTCCGCCATCCAAGGCTGGAATGGGCAGTAAATTAAGTAATCCGATGTTAATGGATAAAAAGGCGGTAAATCCGATAACAGCGAGAAGACCTTGAGAGCGGGTAGCACTCACTAAATTAAAAATTCCTACGGGCCCTGATAAATCCCCAATGCCTAAGTTTTCGTTTCGGTTAAAGAGCAAGCCAATGGTTGCTAAAACTTGTCCCATGCTGTCTTTAAAAGCATCCCATGGGTAAGAAAGGCTATAGAGGAAGTCAAACGATGAAGTTGGACTGATTCCGATTTGATTGACGATTGCGGATGCACCGAGTTTTTCAAGGGCTTCTTGGCTAATGATATCATAGGAGGTTGTTAGAACGTTTCCTTCTCTTAGATAGGTGACGGTTACTACACCTTTGAGCTCCACCGTATTAAAGAATAAGAGAATATCGTCCCAATGATGAATGTCTTTATGGTTATCCCCCAAAGAAAGCGATACTATGCGATCGCCAGTTTTCAATCCACCGTTGGTGCTGGCTCTGCCAAAGGCTCTTCCAATGATGGGTAAATCGGCATACCGGATGGCTGGTGTGTTGTTTTTGGTATCCTCTGGTTTGAAATTGGAAATCCCTGCGGATTGGATCAAAATCACGGGGATTATCTCATGTTCGAAGGTTTGACCGTTTCGCTCAATCTGGACAGATACTGACGCTTTAGTAATCGAAGACATGGTTAAACCGATATCGGACCAGGTTGTGATTGGGTTTCCATTGATGTTAACAAGCCGGTCTCCGCTTTTTATTCCGATGGAATCTGCTGGAGAATTTGAGGCAACTGACCCGATTTCATTTTGGTCAAGATTGGGCTTGGTAACAAACCAACCGACGATGAAAAACAGCAACAACGCTAAGATAAAATTCATTAGGGGTCCTGCAAAAATCACCATAAATCGTTGAGAAAGCGTTTTGCTTTCAAAACTTTTTTCCTGTGGTGTAATCCACATTTGTTTGGTTTCACTTAACGTATAAACGGCTTCCCTAGAAACGGGATAACGGGTCATGGTTCCTTCAATATCCAGCTCAATAAACAAGGGGCTTTGGTCTTTTCCATAAAGATCAAACGATTGAACAGTCCCTGTAATCGAAGCCTTCTTTTTATCCGTTAAAACAATCTCTACGATTTGACCTGATGGGTTCAACTCAACACCAATCCGATCTTCCTTTTTGATGAGAGCATCGTTAATGCTTTCACCGGCCATGGAAACGAATCCTCCAATTGGAATCATCCGAATGGAGTAAACCGTTTCCCCTTTTCGCTTTTGATAAGCAACAGGACCCATACCAATGGCAAACTCATGGCAAAGGATTCCTGCTTTTTTGGCAAAATAATAATGACCAAATTCATGGACCAAAATAATCACACCAAGCACTAAAACAAAGACGAACACGTTGACAAAAATCATGCTGCATTACCTCACTTCTGGATACGCATCCCAAAGGCTTTTTTGGATGTCATAATCCGTTTTTATAATCAAATCAAGATTGATTTTTTCAACATTTCTAAACGATGAAACCGTTTGAAAAACAATGGATTCAATCGCAAGAAACGGTATCCTTTTCGCTAAGAAAAGTTTGACAGCAGCCTCATTGGCAGCATTCATAACCGTGGGCAATAATCCCCCTTTTTCTCCGACTTCATAGGCCAGTTTTAATAGAGGATAACGCTTGACATCCATCGGTTTAAACGACAAACAATGAGCAATAATTGAATGAGAGTAAACCGGTTTATTGGGGTAACTAAGCGCATCATAAATCGGAATCTTCATGTCAGAAGGACCCATAAAAAGCTGGGTCTTACCACTTTTAAACGTGACGATTCCGTGAACAAGGCTTTCTTCATGCAACACGGTTTGGATGCGGTCAAAAGGCAATTTAAACAGATGATGTGCTTCAATCACCTCAAGCCCTTTGTTCATCATGGTGGCGCTGTCTATGGTTATTTTAGCACCCATTTTCCAATTGGGATGTTGCAACGCTTCTTCAATCGTCACTTTTGATAAATCGTCGCGATTGACATGCCGAAAGGCTCCACCGCTCGCAGTGAGGGTAATGGAGTGAATCTCATGAATGGCTGTATCTTCCAGTAATCGCCAAATGGCATGATGTTCACTATCAATAGGCAACAGGTTAACTTTATGTTGTTCAACCAAAGGAATAATTAAATCCCCAGCCATGACCAATGTCTCTTTATTGGCCAAAGCAATATCCTTTTTTGCTTGAATGGCCCGTACCGTCGGATGCAATCCTGCTGATCCAGATAGCGCATTCACGAGTATTCCCGGTTTTGGATATTCTGCGAGTTCAAGCAATCCTTTTTCACCAAAGACAAAGTGCGTGTTCGGGTATCTTTCTTGATAAAAATGACGTTCATCCGGTGTTCTCAAACAACAAATCTCAACCGGATGACGGTCGAGAATGCTCACGTTCATGGCTTGGTTGTGGCTTAACGAACAGCCGACAAGCAAAAATTGTTTGGGATGCTTTTCAATCACCTCGAGTGTTTGTTGCCCGATGGATCCAGCGGCTCCTAAAAGATAGACACATTTCATATGATCACAGCAGGATAAAGGCGATAAATTAACAAGAACACAGCGGTTAGAAACATCGCGACAAATAACACTGAATCAAAGCGATCCAACAATCCCCCGTGTCCGGGCAAGATGGTACCAAAATCTTTGATATGATAGGTTCTTTTCAATCGTGAAGCGACTAAATCACCAATTTGAGCTAAAATAGAACCCATAAAAGTCACTGGAACGATGATGAGTGCTTGAACCCAAAGCGGGTTTCGCTCTCCAAGGGTTGAAAAGTTATCCAACAACGTTTGTTCACCACCTGAGTTCAGCATATCCCCAAGCGCTGTTCCGGGATAAAAAACGGATCCATAAAAAAGGGCAAAAGACGAAGCAATCAACGTTGCAAACAACGTTCCTGCTATCGCCCCTTCCCATGACTTCAATGGGGATATGTGGGGAGCAAGTCGATGTTTACCAAACCGCATGCCAAAGAGATAAGCGAAAATATCGGTAGATGCCGTAATCAAAAAGAGATAGACAATAAAACGAACCCCTAGGAAACGTAAAATCAACACGGCTGCTGCACCTAACCCCACATAATTGATCACGGTTAACGCTTTCCCGACATCTTCCCCATTAAATCCTTTGAAAAAGACGAGAAAACTCAGTAGAATCAACGTGAAAAGCGGGATGGTGATGCTCAGTGCGCCATTGGCTTCCAAAGGTGAATGATCGCCTTGTCCAAGGACTCCTCCCACACTAAGAAACGTTCCTAAAGTCAAAAGCATGATGCCAACACGGGCAAATCCTTGGAACTTTTTTTGGTTTTCAAACATGCGAATCATTTCATATGACGCCATGATGACGAATAGAATCATAAAAATTTGGAAGGTCTCCAAAAAAATCTCGATGCTGACGATCGGAATGAGGATTGCTGATAAAACAATGCCTGTAATCAATCTTTTTTTCATTGAAGTCCTCCAAAGCGACGATGTCTTTTCTGATAATTTCTAATGGCTTTTTGCAACTGTCTCCGGCTAAATGCTGGCCAATGAACCTTTGTGAAATAAAACTCGGCATACGCACATTGCCAAAGAAGGAAGTTCGATAATCGTTGCTCACCACTGGTTCGAATTAATAAATCAACCGGTTCTTTCACCCACAGCATCTCTTCAATCGATATCGGGCATTTTGAATCCTTCGCGGTGTTAAACGCCTGAATGAGTTCATCTTTGCTCCCATAGTCGAGACAGATGCATAACTCAAACCCTTGATTGAAACGCGTCTGGTTTTCAAGGGTTTCCATCACCTTAAGCAACTCTATAGATAAGCGATCACGCCGTCCGGCAAACGTCACTTGGTATGAAAGTTCGGACAAACGGTCCTCGTATTGATGAAAGATCTCTATGGGTTTACTCATGAGGTAGTCGACTTCTTCTTTTGGTCTTTTCCAGTTTTCTGTGCTAAACGCAAAAACAGTCAGTTTTTTTATGCCTAACTGTTGTGCGTGTTTTGCAACCGCAAACAAGTTTCGTCCTCCCATATAGTGTCCGTAGGATCTGGGTTGTTTTCTTTTTTTTGCCCATCGGCCATTGCCGTCTAAAATGATTGCGACATGCCGTGGAATGTGTGTTTGGTTCATTCTTAAATCACCTTATACCATTATACCTTATTTCATCATGAATGTGACGCATGCGTGTATCTTCACAAAAATTCCCATAAGCTTAACGCGGTTTTTCTTCTTTATAAAGGGGGATGACTTCTAAAATGAGATCAATCGGAATCCATCCGTTTTCCAAAACGTCTTCGATTCCGTAAAACGTCCCATCTTTTTCAAAAATATGATACGGCCAGTCGTTGGGAAAATCATAATAGCCATAAACGGCTTTTTCGTCTTCATACACTTTATGAAGCGCTTGATTGGTGTGTACGGAATCACGGTAATAGATGCGGTATGGTCCGATTTCGGCACATAGATAATAGATAACTTGCTCGTTGTCTCCTAATGCCCCAATCAACCACGTCAAATCTGATTTTTTAATGCGATAATGATCAATGCCTATGACAGCCTCTTCTAGAGAAATCAAGCCTTGTGATACAGCTTCCTCAAGGGAATAAAGTTTTCCATCAACGTCGATCATGTGGGTGTGAATAACGACGTTCCACGTTTCTTCTGGTGGATTTTTACATGCGGTTAACATCAGTAAAGTCAAGGGGATGACTAGGAAAAAAAGCGTTAGTTTACTCATGTGTTTACTCCTTTGAGGTGGTTCGATACGAGATGCCGATATGGTCATACGCTCGCTGATTGTATAGCGGTCTTTCAAGGGTGACCACCACATCATAAAAACCTGTTTGATTGGCTTGGAAAACAAGCATCTCAATGTTGGTCTGTCCAATGGTGGAAATCACTTGATAGTTTTGATAGAGAAGTCTAATCTTTAAATCATTAATCGAAAAGGATCCCATTTGACCTTGATCGTATCGAACTTCGATTAATGTGGCCACCGTCACTCGAAGCGTCTCGTTTTGTCTGAGATAGACCGTTGCACGATAAATTTCTTTCGGGTAAAAATAGATTTGATTCACCCACCGAACCGATTGATACTGACCTTGCTGGATAATGGCATGCCCATAAAGAGCATCCAATTGACCCGCTCCGATTCGATTTTCCAATCCGCTAGAATCGAAATCCCGGTAAGGTCTTACTAAATTTTTTGTGGTTGAAGCGGTGTGTAAAATCGAAAACAACGTGGCACGATCAGCCTTAAGTTCTGGGTAATAACTCATCCATTGACCGATAACTCCTGCAACCCGAGGTGCTGCAAAACTGGTGCCAATCCATTGACTGTTGTACGAAAAACCTAAAGCGGTTAGATTGGGTTTTGAATTGACCACATCTCCAGCAAGAGAAAAAGAAGAAAAACTGGCCAGATCGAGCCACTGAGAAGACGAGCTCGTCAAGGCGCCAACCGTCATGATGTTAAAGGCGGTCCCCCCCACAAATTGGGTGGTTTGTCCCCGATTTCCCGCGGCAGTAACAAAGATAATCGGATGATGATAACTCAAATAATCCAAATAACGGCTATGCGCCGTATAGGCTCCATCGTTGCTATTTGACGTGTTAAAACTCATGTTTAAAACGTCAACCCCTTCTTCGATAAACCATTCGATTCCTTGGAAAAACCCTAGATTAATGTTTGCGAAATAGAGTTCTAAATTGGGGTTGTTCCCAAAGGATTGAACCAAGGTGGCTGCAACATGCGTAGCATGCCTGTGATAGATATCATGAGGGTTATAATGGATGGGTGAAGAGGGATGAATGACAATCTTTCGTAATCGAGAAAACATCGGGTTAAAAAGATCGAGTGTGGTTGATTTGGTTTCGAAAACACCCATTTTGATGATGCCATAGGTTTGATCTCCACCTTTTACAGCATCAATCGTGCGTTCTTGACCGGGCTCATAGTAATCCGGTTGCATGAGATGATGTTGGTTAGGGTGGATGTAGATTCGATAAATGGATTCATCCAAACTTAAGCGTCTAATTTCTCTAAGCGTGCTTCGGTTTAAATGAACGGTTTCTATGACAAGAAATGGTGCATACTTAGACTTAAAAAGCGTGTGGTGGGGCAAATTTTCCACAGCGTTTATCACACTTAAATCGTGTTCTTCTTTAAACTCAATAAGGACATGATAATTCGATCCTAGCGCCTCAGTATCGGCTCTACGCGGTAACTCGATGATCATTTTTGTGGTTAGTCGGTGCGTGTGCAAACCAAAAATCACGCTTAAAAGCATGATTAGTAGCATCACCGACCACTTAACCATTTTCATCGTTTCACCTCGCGAAAGAAAAACATGACTAAAAAGTCATGTTAGATCGTTAATAATTCTTGGGATTTGGTTTTAACTTCTTCGTCGACTTTTTTGATGTAGGTGTTTGTCAACTCTTGAACATCCTCTAAATAGCCTTTTTCGTCATCTTCTGTCAAACCCAATTTTTTGATTTGATCGTTTCCGTCTCTTCGGACATTTCGAACATTGACTTTAGCTTGTTCTCCCATTTTCTCAATCTCTTTGACGAGTTCACGTCGCCGTTGCTCATTGAGCGCAGGTAAAATCAATCGTATGCCTATCCCATCGTTTTGTGGGTTTAATCCCAAATCGGATGCGTAGATGGCATGCTCGATTGCTTTTAGCGAGGATTTGTCATACGGTTTGATATAGAGCTGATTGCCTTCAACTGCTGCAATAGATGAGATTTGCTTAATCGGCGTTGATACACCATAATAATCAATGTTGAGACGATCAAGAAGAGCGGGATTGGCGCGCCCGGTGCGGACTGCTGCAAATTCACGCTTGAGCACCTCGATCGATTTTTGCATGTGTTCTTCTGTTTCAATCATCACAAAATCTGCTTGTTCGTTCATACTTTCTCCTCCCAAGTCACCATGGTTCCTATTTGCTCTTTGAGAACAGCTTTTTTAATATTACCTTTTTCATTCATGTTGAAGACCAACATATTGATTTTGTTTTCCCGACAAATGGAGGCTGCTGTTTGATCCATTACAGCCAGTTTCTCATTCAAAATGAACGCTTGAGAAACCTGATGATACATGATGGCATCTTCGTGTTTTCTTGGATCTTTATCATAGACCCCTTGAACACCGTTTTTAGCCATTAAGATGATATCCGCATCCAACTCAGCTGCACGTAGCGCAGCGGCTGTGTCGGTTGAGAAAAACGGCGAGCCCGTTCCACCCGCGAAGATGAGAACCCTGCCCTTTTCAAAATGACGCATGGCACGTCTTCTAATATAAGGTTCGGCAACAGACGAAATGGGCAACAACGACATCACTCTGGATGGCACAGCTATGGATTCTAACGCATCTTGGAGAGCAAGACTGTTCATCAGTGTTCCGAGCATTCCCATATAGTCTGCTTGGGCACGGTCCATGCCGAGTTCCTCTCCGGTTTTTCCACGCCAGAGATTGCCCGCACCAACGACAATGCCAACTTGCACACCCAGTTCATAAATTTCTTTAATCTCTGTTGCGATGCCTTTGACAGTTATGGGATGTATCCCATACGTTCCTGAGCCCTTGAGGGCTTCACCACTTAGTTTCAAAATCACTCGATGATACATTAGAACCACACCCCTATCGTTTGTTTTTAGATTATTTGCCTGAAACTTGTGCAGCGACTTCAGCCGCGAAATCGCACTCTTGTTTTTCAATGCCTTCGCCTACTTCTAAGCGGATAAAACGGATAACGGAGTTATGATGTTTATTTAAGTAATCGGATACCTTTTGATCTGGATCTTTGACAAACCCTTGATCAACCAAGCAGATGTCTTGAAGGTATTTATTCAAACGACCGACAATCATTTTCTCAACGATGTTAAGGGGTTTCCCTTCGGCCAACGCTTGTTGTGTTAAAATGTGCTTTTCATGATCCAATGTCGCTTGATCGACTTCTGTCCGATCCAAATACATGGGCTTTTGTGCCGCGATGTGCATGGCCATGTCTTTTGCAACTTCTTCATTCTCTTGACCAAGAACAGCTAATACTGCAATTCTACCGCCCATGTGCTTATACGCACCAAAGCCTTGTTCAGACGCTTTAGTCAGTGTAGTTACACGTCTTAATGAGATTTTTTCTCCAATGGTTGCGGTAGCATCGGCTAACCATGTTTCAATGGTTTTACCATTAGCCATCACATTTAATGCTTCTGTATCATTTTGTGGGGCTGCTTTTAATAGATGCTCACCCACAAAATCAATCAAATCCAAAAACTGCTTGTTTTTGGCAACAAAGTCTGTTTCAGAGTTCAATTCGAAGATGACGGCTTGATTGCCTGATACAGCATATGAGCACAATCCTTCTCGTGCAATTCTTCCAGCCTTTTTCGCTGCTTTTGCTATTCCTTTTTCTCTTAAGTAATCAATCGCTTGCTCAAGATCACCTTGAGTATGTTCCAATGCGTTTTTGCAATCGAGCATCCCTGCTCCCGTTCTTTCTCTTAATTCCTTTACCATTGCTGCAGTTACTGCCATATTTATTTCCTCCTAGAAATCTATCACTTATTATTATATAATATTTGGTTGTTTTTTCAAAAATAAAGGGGATAAATAATCCCCTTTTTAGCATTTTTTATGATTTAATGATTTCAATAAGCTCTGCTTTTTTAAGGGATGAATAGCCCGTTTTGCCAAGATCTTTGGCAATCTTACGTAAATCATTGACGGTCATGTTCTCATAATCGGTTTCAGAAACCACATCTTCTGTGACAGGAACCACTTTTTCAACAGCAGGTTCAACCACTGGCACGACCACAGGTTCAGCAACAGGTGCTTTTCTTTCGGGTCTTGGTTCATGTGTTCTTTCAGGTCTTGACTCGTTGGTTCTTTCGGGTCTTGGTTTTCTGTAATTTTCTCTTCTTTCAGATGAATCTGGCCGATCAAAACGTTCTTTATTTGATGTCACTGGCTCATCTTCAAACTTCTCAACGACACCGCCTTGAGCTTCAATCACGGCGTTACCCATAACCCATGCAATCAATTTGACGGCACGAATGGCATCATCATTGGCTGGAATGATGAAATCCACATCGTCTGGATCACAGTTGGTATCAACAATACCAAACACTTTTATGCCTAATTTTCTCGCTTCCAAAATAGCGTTTCTTTCTTTTCTTGGATCAACAATGAAGATGGCTTCTGGAACTTTCTTCATTTCTTTGATTCCGCCTAAGAATTTTTCAAGACGTTCTCTTTCGTGCTTCAGTTGTAACACTTCTTTTTTGGGAAGTTTTTCAAAAATACCATCGGTTTCCATCTTATAAAGATCATGCAATCTCTTGATGCGGCGTCTAATGGTTTTGAAGTTGGTAAGGGTTCCTCCCAACCATCTTTGATCCACATAGAAATGACCGGTTCTAATGGCTTCTTCTTTGACGGCTTCTTGTGCTTGTTTTTTAGTACCGATGAAAAGAACTTTCCCTCCATCTTGTACGATTGTGAAGAGTGCTTGATATGCTTTTTCAATCTCTTCTGCTGTTTTCTTCAAGTCAATAATGTAAATCCCATTACGTGACGTGAAGATGTAGGGTGCCATTTTAGGATTCCAACGACGCGTTGCGTGGCCGAAATGAACACCAGACTCCAATAATTGTTTCATTGAAACGACTGCCATAAAATAATTCTCCTTTTCGTTTTTTCTTCTGTGTCACTCTAAGACATCCACCCATTGTCGGGCACTGGGATAATCCAACATGACACATGCTTATTTTCATAGCCTGTATAAATATAACATATTTAATGGTGATTTGCAAGTTGTCAACTTCACTTTTTATGGCTTTTGCTGATCTGAACTCCCAAATCCACCCGTTCTTCCATTGTTTCTGGGTTGGTCATCGTCTGTTTTCGCAAACGTTTGAAAAATACCTTGTGCAATCCGTTCGTGTTTATCGATGGTTACTGGAAACTCGGTGGTGTTGTATAACGGAACCATAATGTGTCCCTCGTTGTCAAGATTATTGTAATAATCGGCATCGATTACACCTACCGAATTGCTCATCATCAAGCCTTTTTTAATGGCTAAAGATGATCTTGGATAGACCAATAGGACTTCATGGTTTGGAAGCGCCACTTTAATGCCTGTTGGAATAAGACGAATCTCCTTCGGTGGGATAACGATGGTTTCGATTGAAGCTAAATCATATCCTGCAGATCCCATGGTTTGCCGCATGGGGAGGATAGGGTCTAAATCTTTATATCGGTGGATGATTTCAAATTTTCTCATGTGTGATCCTCTCTTTCAAATCGTTTAAAACCATGTTTTCACGGATAAGAACGGTTTTTAATCCTTTTTGCTGATGAAGTTCATTCATCATGACCGATTGGTTTTGATGAATGGCGTGGGTTGGGTTGATCCATCTCGGCTCAAGCCCGTGAAGAACCTCTCTTTCAACCAGTTCTTGAGCGCCATAAGAGGCGATGGTGCACACAAAATAATACGATGTTTGTAAATAAATTTGGTCAGAGCCTTTGATGCCATACCGTAGTTCTTCAGTAAAGCCATAGGGTTGAACATCTTCTATTTCATTCGCGCCGATTTCCTCTTTCAGTTCCCGTTTCAAAGCGTCCATCAACGATTCACCTGGTTTGGTTCCTCCACCAGGAAATGTGTAGTCATCAAAAAGCTGCGAATAAACCATGTAAAGCATGTTGTCTGCATTGAAAATGATGGCACGAACGGTCGTTCGCTCTTTAACAGTTCCCTTTTGAATCAGACCTTCTTCTGTAATTCTTGATCCAATCTGTCTCATTTTTTCGTCATCCTTGGGTGTGTTTTAGCATACTTTTCTTTTAGAGATTCGGTTGAAACATGGGTGTAGATCTGTGTTGATTTTAGATGTTCGTGACCCAACAATTCTTGCACAATCCGAAGATCGGCTCCGTGATTTAAAAGCGTTGTAGCAAACGCATGCCTGAGCATATGCGGGTGAATCTTAAAGGTCTCTCCCGATTTTTCAATCACTTTTTTTAGGATTTTCTGAAGTCCTCTAACCGATAACGCTTCCCCGCGATAATTAAGAAGAAGCACCTCGGTTAAGCTGTCGCTACCTTTGGCCAGTAATACAGGTCTAATGTACGTTAAATAATGCCTTAAATCCTCAAAAAGCCTATCATGAATGGGCACATACCGATCCTTGGAGCCTTTGCCGTGGATGAGAATTTGACGTCGTTCTATCTGAATATCCCGAATGGACAGAAAGCACAGTTCAGAAGCACGTAAGCCGCAACTAAACAGCAAATCCACGATGAGATAATCTCTAAATCCACGAGGTGTCATTCGATTGATGGATTGAAAGATAAGGTCCATGCCTTGATCATCAATCATATGGGGGAGTTTTTTGGGAACTTTTGGAAGTTCTAAGGTTTCAAAGATATTTTTATCCACTCTGCCTTGCAAAACGAGATAGCGATAAAATGTTCTTAATGCGGATATTTTTCGAGCAATGGTTTTTTTGGATAAGCCTCGGTGATCCAAATGCGACAAAAAATGTCTGGCTAATCGCTCACGGGTTGCATCCAAAAGACCTTCTGCTAATTCTTCTTGTATCAGAAAGGCTTGAAAATCTTCAAGATCCCTCCGATAACTCATTAACGTGTTTTCGGAATAGTTTTTTTCGACACTCAAATAGGTGATAAACGCATCAATCATCCGTTAAACACTCCTTTTTGTAGTCCGCAAGTGCACACAACGCTCGCTCTTTATACCGTGTTTTACGATCTGCTTTTTTGTGCTTAAACGCTAAAGGGGGGAGCAAGCCCAAATTTGCATTCATCGGTACAAAAGAGTGGTTTGGCGTTGAAATATAAGCCGCCATGGCTCCCATCATCGTTTCCCTAGGAAAGGGATGGATGGTCTTTTGATTTATCCATAAAAGCATTTGGATTGCGGCATTCAAACCCGATGCTGCGCTTTCAACATAGCCTTCTACACCACTGATCTGACCTGCAAAAAACAAATGAGGATACTGGATCGATTGAAACCCTGCATTAAGAACCTTGGGGCTTTCAATATAGGTGTTACGATGCATGACACCGTATCGAAGAATATTGGCTTTTTCTAGACCGGGAATCATGTGGATGATTTGGCGTTGTGCATCCCACGTCAAGTGGGTTTGAAAACCGACAATGTTGTACATGGTTTTCATGGCATCATCTTGCCTTAATTGAATTACAGCATAGGGTTTATTGTCTTTGTTTAAGGCCAAACCAACGGGTTTTAAGGGACCGTATAGAAGGGTATCTTTTCCTCTTTTCGCCATAACCTCAACGGGCATACACCCTTCAAATACGTTATTCTCAAATCCTTTGATGTCCACCGTTTCCGCTTGAATAAGGGCTTCATAAAAGGCTTCATATTGAGATTTTGTCATTGGACAGTTGATATAAGCGGCTTCGCCTTTATCGTATCTGCTTTTTAAATATGCGATTTCCATGTTGATGCTTTCTTTTTCAATGATGGGTGCAATCGCATCAAAAAAATGAAGATCGTCTTGACCTAAAAGTTGTTTAATGGATAAAGACAAGGACTCACTGGCTAAAGGACCTGCAGCAAGAATGGTCCATTGATCGGAAGATATATCGATGACTTCTTCACGAATGACGTTGATAAGGGGATGTTTGAAAATTTTTGATTCGATATAGGTCGAAAAAAGATCACGGTCCACCGCTAAACTGGATCCTGCCGGAACAGCTGAATGATGGGCAGCTTCCATAATCAGTGACCCCAGATATTCCATCTCCCTTTTCAGTAGTCCAACAGCGTTATTGGAATCGTTTGAGCGAAGCGAATTGGAACAGACCAACTCAGCAAACCGGTCGGTTTGATGCGCGGGTGTCATGCGATGGGGTCGCATCTCATAAAGTTCGACTTTGACATTGTGTTGAGCCAGGTAATATGCAGCTTCACACCCTGCTAATCCCGCTCCGATAACTTTGACCACTTCAAATCACCACTTTCATTATACATGAAAAAAGGTTGATTTCTAAGAGAAAAGTTGCCCAAAAATCACCCTTTTTGAAGACCAGATGGAATCAGTCCCATTTTATCTGAAACGAGAAAAACACTGTATACCAAATACGTTTTAATTGGAATGAGAAAGACTGCTCTAAAAATACGTGGGATCACATTAAAGAGATAAGGAACAGCGGTAAAACTTCGAATCCAAATGGGGGTGAGCAAAATGAAAACGCCAATCTCTATAACCGTGGTAATCCACAAAATGCGCATCAAGACCGTGTTCTTCTTTGAATCCTTGATGCGAATCAAGAAAATAGGGATCATCATCAAAATGAATAACAGGATAATAGTAGAAATAGAAAGTGCTTTAAATAGTGGTGTAAAGATATACTGGGTAAGATCTTCGCCTTGCCAAATCGAAATATCTTGGGTGAAAAGAACATAGACGATACCACCTAGGCTTAAGCCGGCTAAAACAATGACGTTCATCCACTTGATTGGCCAATTTTTCTTCTTTAGAATCAGCATCATGGCTCCTGATAAAAATCCCACTAAGGCCATGTTCAAGGTAAATCCTAAATGAAAGACCCCTTGTGGTAAAATGAAATGACCCGCAACATCGGTGATAATCCCAACAAACAAACCATAAATGGGACCTAAGATGAGGCCCGCTAATACCACGGGGACTGGGATTAAATCGATACGAAGCATGGGAATGCCAAACAAAGGAATGATAAATGAGCCTAATTTCAAGAGGATTCCTATGGCAGCAAACATGCTACCTAGGGTGAGTTTTTGAATCGTTCGTTTATTCTTTTCCATGGTTGAAAACTCCTTTAATGTGTGGATAGATGTCTCTTAGGAAATAAAGTGATCCAGTCATTACATAGTTTTTCTCTGGATGATTTAACATGCATTGAATGGCATCTTGGATGGAATCAAGTTGCTGAATCTTTTTCTCGTCTAAGCTGTTTGGTTTTAACGCTCTAGGATGTTCAAAGGGAATGAACCAAAGGGCGTCACTGATGGTTTGATAAGTTTCAATCATCTTCTCATAGGGCTTATCTTTTAAGATGCTAAAGATAATGACTAAATCGTCTGTTTTCTGACATGTTTTTAGCGTTTGGATGAGCGCAAGTGTTCCTTCTAGGTTATGCGCTGCATCCAAAACAACCCACGGTTTCTCTGAAACGATTTGAAAACGTTTAGGCATAATCGGATCACGTAAACCAAGCATGATGGCGTGATTTGATACGGGATGCTTCAGTATGTTTAGTGCGGATATCACCGTTGCAATATTTTCTTTTTGATAATGAATCGTTTCAAAAAAATCTTCCTTTAGAAACCTTGCTTGATTGAAGGGCGATTGATGATGAATGGCAACGTCTTTGATGACTTTTCGAGCATCCTTATGCATGTTAGGACCTATTACAATCGGCACACCAGGCTTGATAATACCTGCTTTTTTGGTTGCGATTTGCATCCTTGTTTTACCTAAAACGTCTTGATGATCCATGCCAATATTGGTGATGATGGACAAAATGGGGGTGATGATGTTGGTTGCATCATCTTCTCCTCCTAATCCCACCTCAATCACGGCATAGTCCACGTTTTTTTGATGAAAAATGGCAAGAGCAACCCATGTGTCAATCTCAAATTCAGATAAACCAAACTGTTGAAAATCGGCCTCATAAGCCTTCAAAACTTCTGAAATCACGTGTGGGTCAACCGGTTTATCTTGGACATAAATGTTATCAAATCGGACTTGATCATAAGGGGATGTATAAAGACCCACGGTATACTCTTTGGATAAGATATGGGAAAGCATCGCGCATACAGATCCTTTTCCATTGGTCCCACCCACATGAATCATGGGTATGTTATTGAAGAAAAAATGATGTTTTTCAGCCATTTTTTTCATGTTTTTCAAAGTAAACACTCAAAATTCCTCCTTAGCAAACAAAAAAGGAATGACCAGGGTATCATAAATGGGTTGAACTGAAATCGGATCATTCCTCACGAAAAAAGACCTCCTATTTTAGAGGTCCACTATAATCACTTACAGCGGACGCATTAGAAAACCGCCACATCTTGTGTTCGTCCTAATCATTCTCGCCCTGATTAGACACTTAACGCTTTCTAACTACTCTGTAATTTCATTATATCAAAAGACGGACAAAATGCCAGTCCTTTTTTTGATTATAACCGCCAATCGATTGGATCAAGTCCCTGAGATATCAAAAACTGATTGGTTTTTGTAAACGGTTTGGAACCAAAAAAGCCGCGCGATGCTGAAAGAGGGGAAGGGTGAGCCGATTTTAATACCCTATGATGGGGATTTGTGATAACTGAGGCACATTTTTGAGCATGCGCTCCCCATAAAATGAACACCACAGGGTCTTTTTTATCGTTTAAGGTTTTGATGACTTCAACAGTATACGTTTCCCATCCTTTGTTCTGATGACTTAATGGCTGATGCGCTCGAACTGTAAGACACGTGTTTAATAACAAGACACCTTGTTTAGCCCAAGCGGTTAAATTGCCTGTTTTTGGGTAAGAAATGCCACAATCATCGACCAACTCTTTGAAGATGTTGAGTAAACTAGGGGGATATTTCCCTTGCTTGACGGAAAAACTTAACCCATGGGCTTGATGATGATCATGATAAGGGTCTTGTCCCAAAATCACTACTTTGACATCCTGATAAGGGGTTAATTTAAAACATGCCAGTCTTTCATCCTTCGGAGGAAAGATGAGGTGGTTTTCATCTTCTGCTTTCAAAAACTGGATTAATGATTGAAAATAAGGTTTTTGAAGTTCTTTCTTTAAGAGATCATCCCATGTCATACCCTTTTCATCGCCTTTCTGGTTTTGATAATCAGTTTAAAGACGACATAAATGATAACGAGATTAAAGATAATGAGCAGCAGTAAGATTGGATTGGAAAACACCTGATACAAAACCAAAGAAAGAACTCCCAATTTAGGAATCTTAAAGAATACCTTACCAATGACATCTTGCGATGTCAAATCGGTGGGTTCTCCTTTTTGGTTTCGCCATTCATCAAAGTTTTGATTGGGATTGTTTTTTAATCCATAGGTCTTGATGATTAGAGTTTCTTGATCTCTAATGAGGTCCCCAATCCGATGGGTAACCACGTGCTTTTGGTAGATGGTTTGATTGTTTTCATCTTTATAGATGGTTGGTAAATGGGTATAAAAGGTGATTGTGTCCCCTATTTCAAGCTGATCAGCGTTGACTTTTCTTACCAAGACAATGTCCTGAACATTGATTTCGGGCTCCATGCTGTCAGAAATCACCACGAAACTACGGAATCCTACGATAGTCATCCCTACCTGAGGTAAAAAGATTTGCATCACGACAAAAAGGGTTAAGATGACGATGAAGATGTCTAACACTCTTCTTCTTAGTTTCATGATTTTCACCTACAAAAAGAGCCTAAGATAGGCTTTTTTCAGTTTCTTGGATGAGTTTCTTCTTTTCTTTTTGGTAATGATAGCGCATGACTATGAGAATACCCGCATAGGTCAAAAACGTAATAATGTACCCTCTAAACTGGGAGGAAACGTAGTTAATGGCTCCTGAAAGGCCAGCTTCTCGAACAAAGTACCCTCGAACTTGATCGTAGGAGGTGACATCCTCTGAAGCAAAAACGCCATCTATGGTAGTCACTAATTCACGGGTTGTGTTATTAAACGAAACCACGCGCTCGACCCAAAAAACATCTGAACCAAATTTGCCGTAAATAACCACTAAATCACCAACTTCTAAATCGTTAGGTTCAAATCGTCTAATGATAACGACTGTGGCATTAGCCTCAAAACCTCCATCAATGATGGTGATTTGCTGATCAATTGGAACAGCAACAACTGTCGTTTGTCCAAATAGAGATAGGCCTCTGTTTTGACTCACTAGGAGTGACAGCAAATAGATAACATGGATGATAGCCAAAATGGCAATCACCCAATAGGTAATCTTGATTATTTTAAGGTTTCTTGATCTTTTTTCTAAAGGGGATAGTTCCTTTTGTTTCGTATAAAAAGTTTTAATTTTAGATTTGATTTGTCGAATGAAATTCAATATAGCACATCCTATTGTGTGGGCTGATTAAGTTTGTCCTTTTTATCGGATTTGACTAAATAAACAATGACCCCGATAATGATGAGGTTAACAGCTACGGTAGCGATTCCAAAAGGACTACGGAAAAACAATTGAACCATTCCAAGTTTAGGAATATGAAACACGTAGAGTCCCATGATATCTTCATCTTCTAAAACCCATGAATCTGGAAGATTGCCGTTTTCTCGTATGGTTTGATATTTTCTAACTCCATCTTCATAAAAAATATCATGAATATAATGTGTCACAGTTTCTTTGCCATTATTTAGCCAAGGATCAATATCCACCTCAAAAACGATGATATCCCGCACCATTAGCTCATCATGCTTAAAGTTGCGTGCAATCACCATATCATTTACTTCAATCTTGGGTGACATACTGCCAGTTTCTACTGTGAAGGGTTTAACTTGAAGGATTTTAATGGTTTGTTTTGGAACTGTTATCTGCAAGATTATATAAATCACTAAAACGCCTGCAATCAAATAAAATAGTATTTGACCTATGACCTGAAAGACTCTTTTCATGGCTGAACTCATTATCCTACCTCTATTACATTTACATTTC
>CAZKLM010000018.1:0-20033 GCA_964553755.1 uncultured Acholeplasmataceae bacterium | reverse complement strand
GTCATGATAACCACTACCATGATAATTGTGTAGAGCGAAAGCACGCTCCATGTCCATTTTTTCATCATTCTTACGTTTTGCTTTTCCAAAGGCCCTTTCATAAAACCTCCTTTGCCGCGATGAATGGATCTGACCGTTAAGAGAGCAAAGGCAGAAAAGAAGATGATCCACATCACTGTTTTATCCACCGATCCAATCTGATACAAAAGATCCATAAAGAGATAAACCGCGCCACCAAAAGCAACCACTAAGCCTGATCCCAAAATATAGCTTACTACTTTCTCGCCGGTTCCAAGATAGCCATAGCCTTTTCGCTCTTCCCAATAATTATAGATCTTGACCGCATAATAGATTCCTAAGAATGGGGATACGATAAAGAAGATTTGTAAAACCCCTTGCATGCCCTCTCTAAAAACAGCAAGGGTTTCATTTATACTCCCTGACAGAAGGATAGCTAAAAGGAGACACCCAATCAAAATGAAGGTAGACGAGAGAAACCGAACGAAAACCGCTTTTCTCGTGTAATGCCTGTGGGCTTCCATGTTTTTCAAACTCGCTATGGCTTCAGGGAATGTCGAATGGACGAACGTTTTAGACGTTACGGTGCCATCAAAATCATTCATGTTTTCTAAAAAGCGCATAAACTGTTTTTTCATGATTTTTGAGGCCTTCGTCTTTTTATGAAGTTCCGTATGTAAATCCATAAATTCAATAAAATGTTGATTCGCCGTTGTTGAGTTAACCGCATTCGCATAATCTTGGATATCCATCAGTTCTTTATCGTAATTGACTAAAACTTCAAAGTAATTCTTCATCTTAAGTGTTACTTTCATTCGGATGAAATAGGCTTCTGCATTTTGTGGGAAATCAGAAATGTGTTGAAGAAGATACTTATCCGCAATGTCATACTTTTCATGCATGATCAAATGATTCGCAAACTGCAAGATGGCTAAATGATAGAAACTATCAAAATGTTCGGGGATGTAAGATGAGAAGGTATCAAAAAGCTCAACCGCTTTTTTGGTTTGTTTCTTGATTTTAGAAACCGCTGCATCATAAATCGCATCAAAGACCGCTCGGTCTTTATAGCCGGTCTTAAGCAGTTGTTCCAAATCGGGAACAAACTCAGTTCCTTCAATTTGATTGCTGAAGGATGGCATATCAATGACTTTATACTTGCATAAGAAGAGAAGTTCATTTGCCTTATCATTAAAGGCATCAATTCCTAAAACCACATTTAAGAGGGATTTAACCATCGGGAATTTTTGATTTTGAATGAGCTTTTCTGAAATGGTTAAATACCGCTTAATGAAGGTTTTGGTTTTGCGCTGTGGCAAGGTTTTGGTTGCTGCATCCATCGCATTCATCAACCATTTATCGATGGTAGGATGCGAAAGCATCTCCGCTAAGATTAAGTTATAGAGTCTTCCACTGAATTCTTCTTGTTCTTCAGGTGTGCACCATCCTAAGATAAAGTCAAAAAGTTCTCCATCAAACTCACCGGTTTTTTCTAACTTTTTCAAACAAAACTGTTTATAATTCTCCACATAGGTGGGTGCTTCTTCTTTACTGATGGCGTTCATCAGTTGATTAAAAACATCATAGGTGTTTTTAACCGATTTATTAGGAGCAATATCCTTAAAATCTTGAACCGTCATCAAACATAAGATTTTTCCCCAGATCGCTTCTTTGGCATGCGGGTCTGCTTGAATGACTTCATCAAATTGCCGCATCGCTGCTGAAAACTTGTTTCGGTTCATGTAAATCTTCATCGCGTTTTGAATTTTTAAATCCAAACTGGGGTTAATTTTATAATCGGTGATGTTTTGTCCCCCGATTTTTCGGGTGACAATTTCAACCGGTTGACGGTTGACGTTTCGCTCTTCAACGACTTCAATCTTTCTTTTCTTGATGCGTTCTCCTAACCGTGTGACCACATTTTTTTGGACGAAAGAAAGAAGGTGATCTTTAAAATCGACCGTTTCTAAATCGATGCCTTGAAAAGGTTTAATTTTTTGCGGGAGCAAATTGAAATCAAAATTTTGGATCCGAATGGGGAGTAAAGCTTTTGTTGGATCCCACTCCATGTATTTGATGAACCGTGACCATTCGTTTTTCACCCAAGGGGCTTTAATGAAATCTTCTTTTGAACATAACAACAGCATCACTTTAGCAGACGATAACGCGGTATAAATCGCGGCTTCCCAGTTGGCGCCTGGTTTACCTTTTAAGGTCTCTTCAGCAAAGAAGATATTTTTATACCCTTGATCGATTAAAAAACGGTAAATGGATTGCGCATGTTTGCTATCAACCGTGGGCATTCGGCCATGTTCGGTTTCAACACTGCTTTTATAACAAATGAAGATATCGTATTGATCCTGATTTTTCATGTGCCCTTGGATCGTGTTTCTGATGTCTTCGATGTAATTCGCTTCTGAAAGAAAATGATTCTTCTTTTCTTCGTTATCGGCTAACTCTAAAACGGTTTTTAGATGCTTGTTTTTAGAAACAGAATCATCCAAATACCGGTTCATCGTAGGGATGTGTCGACCTTCATCTGAGTCTTTAACATGCACGATGCCGTAGGTGCTTAAAAACAGTCCCCAGTGCGCTTCAATCAAGTTGGGTTCTTGTCTAGCAAGTGACTCGTATTCTTCATAGGCCTCATCAAAATGGTATTCCATCCGACGTCTGTTGGCGTGTTCAAGTTTGCTAATGACCGATTCGGAATAGGCGTCTTTAACGTAATACTCGTTTTTACAACTGGGGCACTTGATTAAACCCGGTTTGATTTGGTTCGATTGGCTGAGTGGTGCACCACAACTCATGCAATTAGGCAGTTTAATTAAAACGTCTTGACTCATTTAAAGTCCCTCTCTCATCCTTTAGTTTCGTCTTTCTTCTTCGAATTGCTCAAACTTCTTTAAATCGCTTTTCAAAACCGATGGTCCCATGCTGCTTAAAGTTGTTACAATATCCTCATAAGTTATCGGTTCAATCGTTTGGCTTTGAATCGACCTTAAGATGGGGTTGGTCTTCACCTTGTCGCAAAACTCTGCCACATCGGCCCCGCTATACCCTTCGGTTTTTTCAACCAAAAAGGACCACTCAATATCCTGAGCAATCGGGACATTTGAGAGATGCTTTTTTAAGATGTATTCACGAGCGATGGGATCAGGAAGTGGAATATAGATTAACTCATTAAAACGACCCGGTCTTAAGAGAGCCGAATCCACATCCCACGGGCGATTGGTCGCGGCCAATAAAAGAAGCGTCGTATTCGTCTGACTAAACCCTTGAATTTGTGCTAAAAGCTCTGGCACCAATCGGTTCATGACCGTTGATCCCCCACCCCGTTTGGTTCCTAAGGCTTCAAACTCATCAAAAAAGATGACGGCTCTTTCCGACTGTCTGGCGGTTTCAAATAAGTTTTTAATGTTTCGTTCGGCTTCACCAAACCATTTAGAAACAATGTCAGAGGTTTTAACTGAGAAAAACTTGGCTTGTGCCTCATGAGCTATCGCTTGAGCGATCATCGATTTACCGGTTCCCGGAGGACCGTAAAGAAGGATACCTCCTCCCAGTTTTTTCTTGAAGGTTTCATAGATGCCTTGATGCTGAAGGGGTAAGATGATGCGCATGTTGACGCTCGTTTTAACACTTTCTAACCCTGCGACATCTGCGAAACTGATATCAGGGATGTCGCTTTCTACCCAAAGGGTCTCGGTTTCATCTTTGACATCCACTTGCTTTTTCGGTTTATCAGGTTCGGTTAAACTGTTCGCCAGTTCTTTAATCTTTACCGCTTGTTCATAGCGCGCTTTTTTAACCGCGCTATCGCTTAAAAGAGCGAGTTTAAGCAAATATTCGCTCGCTTTTAAAAGTTGGTCTTTAGCCGACTTAACGTCGTTTCTTTTCTTCGATTCGATGCCCATATGGTAGTACCGAAGAAAAAGTTCATATAACGCCTGTTGATCTTGTCGCAAACGTTTCCCTCCTACGAGTCTTTAATGCCGCTTGTGATTTCCTTTAACTTCGCTTCAATCTCGCTATCAAGTTCTTTGCCGTCACCGGCAATCGCTGATTGCACGAGTTGATCGATTTCAGCATCGGATAAAATGGACGTGGATGCCGATTCAATGTGTGAGCTTTGCATGCCATCCATTAACACATCCAGCTTTTCGGTGGCTTCGTTTACATTAAACATCGATTTTTCAAAGGTCTTTTGGATATCGATAAAATCAAAGCCTTTGGTGATGTGAGACATTTCCTTAGAAATGCTGGTCATGGTGCCTAGAAACTGGCTGGTCATTTGGGTTAAATCACGCATTTGGCTAAGCAACTCTAAATTAAGCCGCATTTCTAATGCTCTTCTGTGTTGAACTAAGGCCATTTTAAAGCCACTGACGGCCAGTTGGTACTGAGAGTCAATGCCGGCCTTTTTTGCTTCCTTAGCGGCGTTTAGGTAGTTCTTTTGTTGGATTTCTAACTTCTGTGCATACTGGGTAATATTCGAAAGGGTGCGTTTAAGCAAAATGCGCCGTTTCATTTCTTTGGTTTTCTTGGTATCGAAGATGGACATCAGGAAACCTCCTTATCCTTAGGATCAATCTCTTTTTCAAAATCCAGTGTATCAGATGCATCGTAGATGCCTTGATCAAACTCCGATAAAATCTGATCTTCTTCTTTAGAGAAAGCATAGATATCAGAAACACTGGAAAAACTGGATTCATATTCATCAAATATGCGATTCGATTCCGATAAGGTTTCTTCGGCTTCGTGTCTAATCTGATACGCCTTATTTAAAAACGCGTTTAACCCGTTCGTATCTTTCAGGGCTTGATTGATGATTTGATTGTCTTGTTTCTTAAAGAAAGTGGCATCATCAATCGCAACCTTTAGTTTTTCCAACACTTGAATGTTATAATTTAAAAACATCAACCGTTTTAAATCCGTTTCGCCTTCTTGTTTCAAACGTTTAATCTTACCCGCCAGCATGCGGCGGGTCTCGGTGTTTCGTTCTTTAGCCCCTTGTTGGTAAAGCGATTGAATGACTTTGCTTTTGTCAATCATCTTTTGCTCGATTAAATCCCGTTCCGATCCAAATTCGATAATTTGATTGACCACTTCGCTTCGTTTAATTTTGTTAAAGCGATTTCTTCTAAAAAACATCGTCTCTTACCGATACGCCTTTCGTTCAATCAACGCCACTTCAATTTTTTGAATCAAAGCATCAATCTTATGGGCATCGTTACGGCCAGAAAACTGAATCTTTAAATCATCAAACCAATCGTAGAGCTTGTTTTCAATTTTAATCGCTTGAGGATCTCCTGAGGGCGGCATGTATTTGACGATATCAACAATGGGATTGAGCGTCTTTTTATAGTCATCTGAAGCGAGGTATACCAACACTTCCAATTGAACGGCAAGATCCGCTAACCGAGATAAACTCTTTTGAATCGGTTGCTTCTTCTTTCTTCTAAATAGGCACATGACTGGTCTCCTTTAGTTTAAGACTTCACAGGGTTCCCACAGTCTGGACAAAACTTATGGGAAGCCTTCACTTCTGTTCCACAGTCTGGACAGTAAGAGCGACTGGTCGGTTCTTTTTTGCTGGCTTGAGCCACCGATTTGGCGACTTCCTTAATCACTTCACGGTCCCGTTGGAACTCTTCTTTGACGTCATGATAAATCTCTTTTTCCGATAACCCTTTGGTTTCAACCACAAATTTTTCCAAATAGGCCATTTCAACGACCTTTTTGATTTCGTCTGGTATCATGATGTTTTCAATTAAAAACTCATCCAAATGAACCCCGTATTGGTTAAATTTTTCTTTTAGACTTGTTTGAATGAGATGAGAAAGGCGACGCATGTTGGTCCAAATTTCATAGAAACTGATCTTTTCAATAACCATGGCTTGTGCCAGTTCATCTTTAATGTACATTAAAAGCATGTCTCTAAAAAATTCTTGCAGGTCATCGGTGGTGTATTTCGCATCGATGCCCCCTAGTTTCGAAATGAACTTACGGGCTTGATTGATGGAAATGACAATTGAACCATGAAGGCCTACCGAAACAGGCACATTAATTTTCGCATCAAACACGTCCATTTTGCTTGGTGTTCCCCAGAGCACCTTTAGGGTGGATTGGGTGTTGACGTAAAACAAAATACAATCAACTGGATCGGGTTCTTTTTTAAAAAGCGATTTTTTGGGTTCTTCAATCAAGCGGTGTGTTCCAGGGTTTAGGCTATCTAACATCGCGCCTTCTTTAATATAAACCACTTCATGGGTATGCGGGCACTGAATGATGGTGTGACCATCAATCCGTTTAATTGGATGCTGCCAGACTAACGCCGTTCCCCCATCAAATTTTAAAACGACATCTTTGACTTTTGCCATCGTATTTCCTCCGTTTTTGTTTTTCATTATGCGTTATTTTTGCTTATTTGTGTCCTTCATTGTCAAAAATACCCAAAAATGTGTCAAAATTTGCATGTTTAGATACGAACCGCTAAACTTGTGATCAATAAATCCTTAAGCGGTTTGAAGCGCCCACGTGAAATAGGAAGTTTAACGGTTTGCCCCACAAAACAGTGACTTGATGTAATCTTGTCGATTTGATCGATATTGACTACATAACTTTGATGAATCCGATAAAACCGGTGATTGAGTTGTAACGATACATCATCAAGCTTTCCAATCATCGCGTATTCAATGTCTCGGCAAACCACATAAAGATAGCGGCCTTGCGAATAAATGTAAAGCAAATCTTTCGTTTGAATGGTGATGTTTTCATGTTTTATTTTTAACAGGATGGCATCCCCAAACGCTTGACGTGTCTCAAAGAAATATTTTTGTTGCATTAACCTCAGTTGATTGGGATCAAATGGGGTAATCAAATAATAAAAATGCGGCATTTCATAAAGGGAAAGCGAAAAATCGGCCTTAGGACCAAAAAAAGCGATCCTCAAGCTGGGCCAACGGATGTAAAGTCGTTTGACAAACGCCACATGAAGCGCGTTTAAATCAATCAATAAAATGTCAATCGCATGTTGCTCAAGAACAAAAACAACCTCTTCATGCGTGGCCGCAAAAAAAAGGTTGACACCAGGAAAGTGACACTTCATGGTTGTTTCGATTGTTTGGTGTTGTTCCAAAATGCTTGATAACACTAAGAAGCGTAACATGAGCCCTCCCACAAACCAATGAAACGATGTTCTAATCTTATGATATCAAAAATTCACGTTCATGACAACACGTGCTTTATTTAATTTAAAAAAACCCTTAAGAAAACCTTTCAAACATTGAAAAGGGCTTAAAAGATGTGTATAATAGAAACTAAAACGGGGTGAAACAATGGAACTTGATAAAGTAATGAGAGGTTTAAGCAAACGTTTAAACGAAGAGATGGGGCTAGATTTTGCGTACAAGTATGAAAACGATTCGTTGATTGGAACCAATACCCTTTCTTTAAAAGATGTCCATAACGATATTTTTGTCCGCGTAACCGTGTACGAAAAATCCGGTAAAGTCTTTTTTGAAGCCATTTTTGAAAAGATTAGAAAGACCTTTGAAACTC
The DNA here is from genome assembly GCA_964553755.1 of uncultured Acholeplasmataceae bacterium. Lineage (GTDB taxonomy): Bacteria > Bacillota_I > Bacilli_A > Acholeplasmatales > Acholeplasmataceae > Peloplasma. Next base: position 12,452 of record CAZKLM010000018.1, on the reverse strand, counting down.
TGGATTTAATCAATGAGTTTAACAAGAAAAAAACCTTCTTAAAGGCCTATATCAACAACAACGATTACTTGGTCTTAGAATGGGCTGTCAGCGATGCGACAACCGAAGATAACGCGGTCAGTGAGATTCCATTTCTCTTAGAAATCATGAGCAACGATGATTCAAAAGAAACCTTAGGATTGCTTGCTGAACACTTCACATCTTAACCCTTACCTTAAAGGCTCACGCGGTGAGCCTTTTTTCTTGTCACTTTTACTTATCCACAAAAAGGCTAACCATCCTCCTAATCCATAAAAACTCACATCCAGTAAGACATCCCAAAAGGATGCGTGTCTTCCGGGAACAAAAAACTGAAGGGTTTCATCCAGTGTGGCACTGATGATTCCTAGAAACACTAAAAACGTTATTTTTCGCTTTAGCGGTGTGCTAACAATGTAAAAGGTCCATGATAATCCCAAAATGAAAAATTCCACCGCATGGGCCGTTTTTCGAACGAGGACAGATAACAAAGAAAGTTCCATCTGGATACCAAATAAAGTTAAAATGGCTTGGAATCTTTGGGTAAAAAAACCGCTTTGCTCTGCCGATAGATGACCCGGTATAAGCGATTGACCGAAAATGAAAAACAAAGTGATAATGCCGATTATCATCCAGGTTTTACGCATAATCATCCTTTTTTAAAAAAATCCACGATGCCGTGGATTCAGTCATTTCCATTGATTTTATAGGTTTTAACAACATTAGCAACAAACTGTTTTATTGCTTTATCGTCTAAGTTTTCATGGGTTTTTGAAAGCTCATCCATTGAAAGTTCATGGGTTTCGACGTTGCGTTGCTTTTCAATAAAGATTTTATCGTTATCGGTTTTATGATGATCTTCATAATGGTGATCCACCAAAAGTTCTTCATAAAGTTTTTCCCCGGGACGAAGTCCTGTGAACGTAATGGGAATATCTTGATAAGGAATATGCCCGGATAAGCGAATCATCTTTTCGGCCAAGTCTTTAATCTTAACCGGTTCCCCCATATCCAAGATAAAGACTTCTCCGCCTTGGGCATACGCTCCACACTGGAGAATGAGCCCAACGGCTTCGGTGATGGTCATGAAATAACGGGTTATTTCGCGATGGGTGACCGTGACCGGTCCGCCATCGGCGATTTGTTTTTTAAAAAGGGGAATCACACTGCCGTTGCTGCCTAAAACATTTCCGAACCGAACCGCAGCAAACTTGGTTTTAGACGTATGGTTTTGTTGTTCTTGAATGATGAGTTCGGCGTAACGTTTGGTTGCTCCCATGATGTTGGTTGACCGAACCGCTTTATCGCTGCTTACCAAAACGAATTTTTTAACGCCATAAGTTTTGGATAAACTGGCGGCATAATAGGTGCCTAACACATTGGTTCGAACCGCTTCAATGGGACTATCTTCCATGAGGGGGACATGTTTATACGCGGCAGCGTGAAAGACGATTGTGGGTTGATACATCTCAAAGACCGATTCTAACCGTTTGTGGTTATACACACTGCCAATTAAGACCACCAAGTGGATGGTTTCATTTCGTTTGAAAAACGTTCTTAAAATTTCTTGTTGAACGTCATACGCATTGTTTTCATAAATATCAAAAATAATCAGTTGTTTGGGATGACACTCTGCAATTTGTCTGGATAATTCAGAACCAATTGACCCTCCACCACCGGTCACTAAGACCACTTCATCTTTTAAATAATCACGAATTTCCTCATTATTAAGTTCGATTTCTTGGCGTTCCAATAAATCCTCAATTCGTAATTCTCGGATTTCGGGTTGCTCGGTTTTGGAGTATTCTGTCATCTTCATTAACCGTTTTATTGGCACTTGTGTATCGACGACATATGAAATGATTTTATTTAATTGTTGTGTGGTGATGTTGTTAATAGCGATAATCACTTCATCAATCTTGTACTGTTCAATAAAGTACTTAATCGATGTATCTGGACCGACAATTTTGATGCCCTGGAGTCGTTTTCCGATTTTTTGAGGATTGTTATCCACAAATAAAACCGGATAATGGGTCCGCTCTTTGTTATGATAAAGTTCTTTTAAGACAAGTTCACCTAAATAACCTGCTCCAACAATCATGGTTCGTTTGCCAAAAGAGCGGTTCCAGTCAAAGCTGGTTTTGATGTACCCAAAAATACGGGAAAGCACTCTAGGTAATGTAATCAAAGCAATTTCAGCGAATGAAATAAAAACAAAGGCCGTTTTGTACATGAATAAGATGCCAGAAACCCAGATAAATCCCACCAAAAAGAGGTTGCTCACGACGACAACCAACGAGATGCGAATCACATCCTCAAACCCGATGTGGTTTTCAAGCATCCGGTAAAGACCAGAAAAATAAAAGACCGTAATCTTATAAATGATCACGATAGGAATGGATATAAAAAGCAGATTTCGATCCAATTCAATCTGGAGCAACGCAAACATCAGAATCGCCATCAAGTAGATGAACAAGACCATGAACGCGTCAAAAAACATGTATTTAAGCGTAAAGAGACTCTTTATTAATCGGAAACTTTTCCTCATATGACCCCTCTAATGGTACATATTATACTTACATGATATCACAAATTAATAAAATGTTAATCCTTTTGCCTAACTTCGATCATTTAAACGGTTTGATATAAATCAATCATGTAAACATCCAGTTGCATAATTCCTAAAACATGATAGATATGGTCTTTAGGAATAGGGTTTCCTTGGATGATGAGTTTGCCTCTTGAGCGTAAGATAATCTTTTTGGATTGTTCGTTATGCGGTTCACACGTGATCAAAACATAACGGTACCCATGATCTCTGGCAAGGTCCTTTATCATTTCAAGCGCGAAAAAGCCGTACCGATTTCCTTGGAAAAGTGGCTTAATTTCATAGCCGATGTGACCTTGTAGCCAGGTGGATTCGATAAACCCTAATCTTAAGGTGATGGTGCCTACCACTTGATCGTCTTTCATGATGTGAAAAAGATAATAGGGCAACGTGTTTTCTTTTTGCTCTTCAAAAGCCATGAGCTTTAAATCCACTTCTTCTCCCTTTATCCAAGGCGAACTTAGAAGATTCTCATGGATTAAGCAATCCAGTTCATGCGCATCTTTCATACGAGATAGAAAACCGATAAAGCAATCAGCACTTGTGCCGCATAATACGTTACAAGGTTTGATGCGATCATGAAAGGACGGGTATCTTTTTTGAAGTAGATGGGCGCTAAGATCAAATCAGAGATTCCAAAAAGAAGGGCACCAACCAGTAACAACATCCCGTGGGTGTTAAAACCGGTTAACAGGCTATAATGAAGGGCCTGACCGACCATGAAAAAAATGAGAAGCGAGTACAGGTATGAAGGGTATTGGGCCCCTTTCATATCAAACTTAAGCACCTTAGAGCCAATGACAACAAGCGCAGTCATGAAAAGAGCAATCAATATGGCGATTGCACCAAGCGGTGCAAGCATCAGAAGGGCCACCACATAAAAGATGTGGCCGACTGAAAAACAGGCAATGCCTGAGTTGATAATTGGAATATTTTCAGAATCGGGTCTAAGGGGACGAAGCGCAAGATAAAGATCACCCAAAAGACCGGCGATAAGACCTAAGCCAAAAAGGAGTGCAATCACCAAATGAGGGGATGTTTGACCCATTAATGAAAGTACAAATACGGTCATAAAACCGAAACTTGCTAAGCCTTTTGAAAAAAAGGCATAAAGGGGCTTCCCTTTGATTTCAACATAAATAAAATGGATAACGAGTAGGGCATATAGACCAATGAGATAGGTCATTGGGACACCTCCTTATGAAAGTGATTGAAAATAATGGCGGTTAAGTCTTCCGGTTTGTCGCATAGATAATCGGTTTTTTCTTTGAGTAGCGCGCGATCATCATGCCCCCATGTAACCGAGATGATGGGAAGATTTAAAGACCGCATCGCTTCAATGTCGCGCTGTTCATCTCCAACATAAATCACGTGCTGCGGGGAGAGGCGTTTGATTTGCTTCCGCATTTTCTTGGCTTTCCCAAAAAATGATGCTTTTTCACTGATCATGTCAAAAGATGGCATGTCGTTTAATGCATTAAATAATTGGATGTTCTTCTTGGTGTTAGAGGAAATAATCGAGATTAAGTATCCTTCATCTTTAAGGGTCAATAAGACGTCTTTAATTCCGGGGAAAGGTTTGGCATCTTTGATTAAGTGGGTTACCATGCGTCTCGTTTTTCGAATCATAAAAGGCATTTTAAGAAGCGAGATGTCATGAACCTTAAGGCGTTCTCGATAAGGAAGATGACGGTTGGCTTTGATGCCACTTGGCGTGAATGCTTTTAAGTTGTACTTAAGCGCAAGCTCCCGATAAATCCATTCAGGGTTATCAATGGTTTTCGCTAAAGTGCCATCAAAATCAAAGACGACAAGGTTTTGTTTTTTGATGGGTTTCATAGGATGACTTTTTGGATGTTTTTAGCGGTTCCGCCTACCCAAACCTCTAAAATGGTATCCTGGTTCATCACTAACTTAACTTGAATCTCAGAGGGCCTATTCATCCCGTATCCTTGTTCCATAACCCATGGGGTTTCATCGACTTTTTTAAGTCCATGGTGGGCTAAATAGCAGGCCAGTGCCCCATTGGCTGTTCCTGTTGCGGCCTCTTCATCGATTCCAATTAAAGGCGCAATCGAACGCGTATGACACGTTCCGCCATACGTCTCCATTGAAAAAAGATGATACCCAATCGTCCGATACTTTTGACTAATCAACGCCACTTGATGCATATCGGGTTTCAAACTTAAGAGCAAGTCTAAACTTCGTATAGGAACAAAAAGATCGGATATGCCGGTTGAAACCACTTGGATGGGGTAGCCTTCTAGAAAACCTGCTTGAGTAATCCCTAAGGAAAAAGCAATCTCATCGGGATCAGCCATTTGATAAAAAACCGGCTTAGCTTGTTCCATCCAAACAAAGTCACCCTCGAGGTGAACCGACAAAATACCGGCTTTGGTCTCTTGTTGGTAAACGCCGTCTTTTATGATGTTTAAATGTTTTAATAAATAGAAAGACGCTATGGTCGCATGCCCGCAGAGGTTCACTTCATCGGTGGGCGTAAAAAAACGAATCTTGAAATCAGCAACCTTAGAAGCCATAATAAAAGCCGTCTCTGAAAGCCCAATCGCTTTGGCGATTTGCTGCATCTCATCGTCTCCTAGATGATCGCTATTAATGACCACAGCAGCAGGGTTTCCCCCTTGTTCGGTTTTAGCAAAAGCATCCAGTCGGTAATAGGTATAAGGCATTGGAAGACCTCCTGATTGGTTATCTCTATTCTATCATAGAAATCTTGACATTTTAAGCGTCATGTCATCAAATCGTTGTTTTCAAGAAAATTTACAACAATTGTTTGTTTTTCAGCAAACTATATTGTATAATGTTTATGAATGATTAAACATTTAAAGGATGTGTTTATAATGGATTTGGATAAACTCTTTTGGAATGCCTCAGTTGAAGACCTTAAAAGGGGCTATATTTACGATGAAAAGCAAGGAATCTATTGCTGTTTGATTTGTGGGAAGATCTATGAACAAGGAACCATCTATGCTCAAAAAGATGCGTTTTATGATGCTCAAAGATCCGTTATGCTTCACATCCAAGAAGCTCATCAGTCTCCCTTTCATTATCTTCTTTCGCTTAATCAAAGACTCACAGGACTTACGGATGTTCAAAAAGACTTGATGCATGCGTTTTATCTGGGTCTATCCGATAAAGAGATTCTAAAACGCAAACAAGAAGGATCGTTATCCACCATTCGTAATCACCGGTTTAAATTGAAAGAAAAAGAAAAACAAGCTAAACTATTTTTAGCCATGATGGAACTATTAGCCGATAAAAATAAAGGAGAACCTTATATGACCATTCCAAGAACCACCACTCTTGTGGATGAACGGTTCAATGTGACCCAAGAAGAATACGAAGAAGTCCTAAAGAACTACATCGTAGATGGCAAACTTTCCACCTTTCCCAGCAAAGAAAAGCGAAAGGCCATCATCTTAACTTATTTTGTTAAACTGTTCAAACCAGAGATCATCTATACCGAAAAAGAGGTGAATGCCATCATTAAAGCCATCTACGATGACTATGTCACCATCCGTCGATATCTAATTGAGTATGGGTATTTAGACCGCTTAGCCGATGGCAGTCAGTATTGGTTAAACCGATAAGTTCAATTTGAGTTGACAAATCCATAGACTGGTGCTAAAATGGGAGTCGCAGTCTCCGAATGCACGCAGTGGGGGAACCAGTTTTCTGGGGTGAATCGAAAGAAGGGCGACTTTAGACGCCCGAACCCGTCAGCTAACCTCATAGGAGTTTCTAAAGCGTATCACACCAAGGTGTGTTGCGCTTTTTTCAGTCGAGGTCGTATGGATATTATTCTTAAAGTCAGTTTAGCGTTATTGGTGGGGTTTATCTTTGGAAAACTCGCTAAAAAACTAGGTCTTCCTAGTGTGTCTGGGTATTTGGTGGGAGGCCTACTTTTAGGTCCTTCGTTTACCGGTTTGATTCAAGAAAGCGAGTCAAATGCCCTTGTTTTTATTAGTGAAATAGCCTTATCCGTCATTGCTTTTTCAATTGGTAGCGAGTTTTTGTTAAGCGATCTTAAAAAAGTGGGCCGAAAAATTTTCGTGATCACCTTGCTTGAGGTGGTTGGGGCGATTTCATTGGTCTTTTTGGTGATGCATGTCGGCTTTAAGCAACCGCTTCCTCTTAGTTTAGTCATCGCCTCCATGTCGGCCGCTACTGCCCCAGCCGCAACCCTTTTGGTGATTCGCCAATACCGGGCGAAAGGACCTTTAACCAAATCCATTTTACCGGTGGTCGCTTTAGACGATGTCTTTGGAATTATCGCCTTTGGGATTGCACTATCGGTTGCCAAAATGATGGTGAACCCAACGGAAGGATCATTAACCATGATGCTCATGCATCCGCTTATTGAAATTCTTGGGTCGTTGTTGTTAGGGGTTGCTTTGGGTCTTTGTTTGCGATTTTTCCAAAAGAAGGCCGATAACAAAGATGAACTTCAAGTCATCAGTTTGATTGCGATTGGGTTAGCATTAGGCCTTGCCAAAGGGTTAAACTTATCCCCTCTTCTAACCAACATCGCTTTAGGCACCACCTTAGTCAACACCTTAAGGCATTCCTCTCGGATTTTTGGGTCCGTTAACGATTTTATTACGCCCTTTTATGTCCTCTTCTTTACTTTAGCAGGAGCAACCCTCCATTTGGCCATTCTTCAAACCATAGGCATCATCGGGGTCGCTTATATTTTTGCTCGCGGGATCGGAAAATACTTAGGCGCGTTCTTCGGTGCGAAAATCATGAAAGAAAACAAACAGGTGGTGCGCTATTTAGGGCTCGCACTTCTTCCTCAAGGTGGGATTTCCATTGGTCTATCCGTGATTGTTAGACAAGAATTGCCGCTTTATGCCACCATGATTACTACGATTATTATGTTTAGTGTCTTAATTTATGAGACAACGGGTCCAATTTTTGCTAAAATAGCCATAAAGAGAGCCGGTGAAATCACTGCTGAACCGATTGAACCGCTCATCGAAACCATGGCCTAAAGGAGCTTAACATGCACGCTTTATTTATTGTTCTAAACGTCGAATCCTATTTAGATCAAGTCTTATCGGTTTTAGTTGAAAGCGGCTGTAAAGGTGCAACCATCCTTGACAGCCAAGGCATGGCCAGTGCCATGAGTCAAAATGAGCGTTATACGCCTTTTTTTGGTGCCTTAAAGATTGCGATGGAAGATACGAAACCGTATAATAAAACGATCTTTTCAGTCATTCATGACGACCACATTATGGCGCTTGTCACACATAAAGTGACCGACATCTTCTCCTCTCATAAAAAAAGAGGAGCCGGGTTTATGTTCACGGTTCCAGTCTCTCAGGTTTACCCCCTAGGGGGACCCCATTAAAAATGAGCAAATCCGCTCATTTTTTTTGTCGCTCTTTCTTCAATAAAGAAACCAACTCAATCAGTAAACGAAAACTCAAGCCCATTTTCCCCATGTCGCTCACATTGATGACAAAGGCATCGTTTGACTCTGGATCGATCCAAGCATGAACTCCTAAAACACCTAAGTGGCCATAAAGTCTAGGAAAACCTTTCAGAAGAAAGAAAAGTTTTTCAAACTGGACTTCCATCAATCCCAACCCGTATTGGATGCCTGGGATAAACCGGTTTTGAAACACACGCATCTTCGCTAGGCTTTCCTGTGATACCACGTTTCCTTGCTGAAGGGCGTTTAAGAATCGTGCTAAATCGGTGAGCGTTGTCGATAACCCACCGCCTGAAAAATCAATGGATAAGACCGGTTTAAGTCTTAAATCCTGATGGTAGACCATGACCGGTGCTAACCGTTCAACTTGACACGAAGGATCATAAAACAACAACCCTGTATCCTTCATCTCTAACGGGATGAAGAGTTCATCTTTTAAGATTTGATAAAAGGGTTTTTGATAAACGGCTTCACAAATGAGCCCTAGTAAAAGATAACCGGTATCGCTATAGAGAAATTGGCTTCCAGGTTTTCCGATTGCCTGTTGATGATATTGAGTAAACTGAATTAATTCAGTTGGGTGATAAAACCGATCTTGATTCTTTAGAACCTCTTTTAAAAAGCGAGGATGGCCTTTGGTTTTCCCATCAAAGTAGTCATTGACACCGGATGTATGGGAAAGCAAGTGATGGATTGTGACTTCATTTTGATAATCCACTCCTTTAACAACAAAAAGATGGTTAAGGGATGTAGCATCCAAAAGCGTGTTCACTGGTGTGTCCCAATCAAGTTTGCTTTGTTCAATCAAAGCAATCACCAAAACAGCCGTCATCATTTTGCCGACCGATGCACTGTGAAACGGCTGTTCACTGCCTTGGGTTCCATAAGCATAAGAATGCTCTAAGAGCGAAGATTGAAGATGGACCTGAAGATGCGGGGTCTTTTTTTGATACTTAAGCACGATGTCGTGAAGTTTTTCTCTTAGACTCATTGTTTTTTCTCCAAAATGAGCAAGTAACTCAGGGGAATGCCCTTGTGGTTTAAATCGGGGATGAGGTTGCCATAATCGACATCGTATTCCTCAAATCGAATCACGTTCAATTGATTTTTGATGGCTGCGTTTAAAATGCTTGAAAAACTATGAGAAAAACTCAAAAATGGGGTGGTTTGAGTGGCTGCTTCTGTCATGTATCCCATGGATCCGGTTTCCCATGGAATCTCTTTAAAATAATCATAAACCAATTGAGAAGGGTGATTGGGATCATAGGCTCTTTCACTTGGGGTTGCAAGCATATTGACAACGGGATGGATTTCATGAATGACAACTTGACCACCGGGTTTTAAAAGACGATGGACGACGTTAAAGAACGCTTTTAAATCATGAAACCAACAAAGAGCGCCAATCGTAATGAGAAGGATGTCGCCTTGCTGATTGAATTGATCCGTTATCTCTAACACATCCGACTGGATAAAGGTCGCCTTTAAATCCAACGTCTGGGCAACGGCATTAGCATGATCCACCATGTTCGATGCAAGATCAAAACCTATCGCCTGTTTTAGGCCTTTTTTGGCTAAACTGAGCAGTTCTCTTCCGTTATTGCAACACAGTTGAATGAGGGTTTTATTTTTTAAATCAATGGGTTGAAAACAGGTGTCCAACACCGGGTTTAAATAGGTGTAATGGGGATCATTAAGCAAATGAACCATGTCTTTCGCATAGTCTCCTTGACGATGATCAAACGCGTGTTCCCATGCCTTTTGATTGGTTTTTATGTACGCTTTTTCCCATAGGGGTTTCATGGACTGATACACGTTTCGTGTCATTTCATAATCAACGGCTGACTGATAAACACCCAATTGATTCTTCCACGCGTCCTTTCTTACCCCTGTTTTCATAAAACCTAAGCGCTCATAGGTTTTTTGTGCCCTTAAATTGGTTAGATTGGTATCAAGGATAACCGAATCAATGCCTTGGTTGTCGCTTAGCTTGAATTCCTCAAAAAGATAGGTTAATAACCCTTGAATATACCGTGGACCTAATCCTTGATTTTGATACGCTTTTTCACAGATTTTAATGCCAATTTCTGCTTTTTTATCTTTGATGCGATAGTTCATTTCTCCAATCGCGATCTGGTCTTTTTCAAGGATGTAAAGGCATGCTTGATGGCCTTTGTTTGATAACAGTTGCTCTTCGACACGTTCGATCGACAGATTGAGTCCCAGTGGAAAACCAGCATGGGCCATCACCTCGTGATCGTTCCACCAGCGCCATAGGGTGATGGCATCCTTAACTTCGGCTGGTCTTATTTTTAAACTGACATCGAATTGAATCATGATTTTTACCTTCTTATTCTTCTTTTTTGATCATAATGGTGCGCAAACTGAAGCAATCGCCCATCGTCGTATTTGGCTCCTACAAACACCATGGCTTTAGGGATTTTGTTAAAATACCCTTCAGGAAGACAAATGGATGGGTTCCCATAGATCGGAGCATATCCCATCCAAAAGGGAGCGCCTATGGCGATTAAATCGTTTTCCTTGATCAGTTTTTCCAGTAGCACGGTTTTTTCAAGCAAATCTTTTCTTAACGTTTGATAGGTTTCGCTTTCGATATCGCCATCGGTCTCATCCGATAAAAGCAACGTTTCTTGACCGTATTTTAAGCACCTTTTTTCGTTCAATTGATTGAAATCAATTAAGTCGCGCAACGTTCTAAAGGGGAGTTGGTCTTGAAAAGATTCAAAAAACTGGGTGATGGCCTGCTTGAATTCAATCAGTAGGGTCGCGTAGTTGTTGATATTTGGAGGATCAATTTCGAACTCGATGACCGCATGTCCCATTTTTAAAAGACGTTTTTTAGCGCGCTCTAACACCATTTTCTCTTCATCGGTAATCGCGCGTTCTTTAATCGATAAAAGACCAACCTTACCCTTTTTTGGCTTTTCTTCTAGCATCTGAGTAAACGATAAGATGCGCGGACGATTGAGGGTCGTTGGATCGTTTGGATCCTCATGGTTGAGCGCATCCATGATCAGCGCACAATCATAAACCGTATGAGCGATGGGTCCTACGGTGTCTTGTGTCGGTGCTAATGGAATGACCCCATACCGTGAGACTAGCCCAAACGATGGTTTAAACGAAACCACTTGAGATTGATAGGCAGGCGCCATTAAAGACCCGTTTGTTTCCGTGCCTAAAGCCGCTGGCACAATCCCAAGTTTTACCGCCACCGCACTTCCTGTAGAAGACCCTAAAGGATCAATGTTCAAACGGTAGGGGTGTTTCACTTGTCCGTATAAGGATCCATAACCGGAAGGCATGGTTCTTCCCCCCATAAAATACGCGAGTTCAGAAAGGTTTGCTTTGGCTAATATCACGACACCCGCTTCTTGAAGCTGACGGACGACGGTGGCGTGATAAGGCGGATGAAAATCTTTAAACGCGTAGGTATTGGCGGTTGTCGCCAATTGATCTTGATAAAAAATATTATCTTTTATCGCCATCGGTATCCCATGAAGAGGGCCAATGGCTTTTCCATCTCTTCGTTTTTGATCAAGCGCTTTAGCGTTTAGCTTATAGTCAGATAGAAGGCCTGCTATGGCATTTTTTTGAATCGTTTGATGATGGCGCCAAACGGCTTTTTCACAAAGTCTTTCACTATCGATTAGGCCTTGATTCATCTGTTCATTCATGGTTAAGATAACTGATTTGGGCATGGTCTTCACCGCTTTCTTGTTCAATTGCCGATTAAGGGTCGCTAAAACATCGCCTTTCCATATCATTAAAGGGGCATTTAACCCAAAATGGTTTGGATCGATTAATACAGGTTTTCCAAGCAGGTTACGCCAATAGATTTGAGACATTGGGTAGCCACAATCTAAACAGAAATGATCGATTCCTAATGTTTTCAACCGCTTCAAAATAAAGATGAAAAGTTGAGTTCCATAGCCTTGATTGTGATAGCGCGGATCGATGTATAAACTTCCGACTTCAATCGTGCATGAAATGTGGTTTTGAGTTAGTTCAAGCAAATCGCCTTCTGCTTGCTTAAAGGAAACTGTCCCAACCACATCTTCATCATGCTTTAGCACGTAAAACTCCCCATCCTTATGGGTAAGGATGCGTCTAAAATAGTCCATTTTATACGCGATTTCATCTTCTGGTTTGTCTTGATTTGGATGAATATGATTGGCATTAAACGCGTATCGGATGGCTTGATCAACGTGCTTAAAGACCGCTTGTTCATCGTTTAAGGTCGCTTTTTGGATGATCATAAAATCCCCTTCGTTTTCAATTTATGGCTTATATATCCATTATATCATCATAAAAAAAAGGTCAGCGACCTTTCTTATGTTCGATAGTCAAATT
>CAZKLM010000017.1:0-27070 GCA_964553755.1 uncultured Acholeplasmataceae bacterium | reverse complement strand
TAGGTATCATTTTTTTATGGGAGGCACCATGAAGATCACACCGAGTCACATCATAAGAGCCATCATCTATTTTTTAGGTATCGTTATCACAGGACTAGGGATTAATACCTTGCTTAGAAGTGCATTAGGGGCAGGAGCCTGGGATACGGTCATCTATAACCTAAGAGCCTTTATCACAACCATCTTAAACCTAAACGTCACTTTAGGAACGGTAAGTTTTATCATTTACCTTTTGGTTTTAGCGTTTGTTATGATTTATAATAAAAAACTCAAATATCTCATTGTTTTTGTTCCCATCTTTGGCATCTCTTTAGCCATAGACTTTTGGGACATCGTTGTTTTTGGAAACTACTTTCCAACCGCATTATGGTTAAGAGGGCTATTTTATCTAATAGGAACCTTTATCTTAACCATGGGCTTAGCACTCATCATCGTAACCCGGTATCCCGCTATGGTCTTTGATGAACTCACACTCCTTTTGATGCGGCTATTTAAAAGCAATAGTTTCTTTAAAACGCGTATCTTAATTGAAGTGTTTGCTATCATCTTAGCGACCCTCTTTGGGTTTCTGAGTCACATCGGGTTTGGTGCCGTAAATTTTGGGAGTCTCATCTTAGCTTTGATCATCGGACCCTTGATCGAACTCCAACTTAAGGTTTTAACACGTGCCACAAAAACCTTATTTCAATAAAGCTTTTTTAGGAGAACCTCATGTCGATTGCACTAAGAAAAAAACTCATCGGTTTATTTTATGGTTACGGAATCAACCTGCTTTATGCAGGCCTCATCTTATACGTGTTTTCTCTTCATCCCTCAATCAATTCTGTTCAGGTTTCTTTGATCGTTTTCTTGCCGATGCTTTTGACCTTAATCCTCTCTTTTTTCATCCTTAAGCGGGATAAAAAGAAGGAAGGTAACTTCGCTATGACCATCACCTGGTTGGCCTTAGCGCATATCCCCTCTTTAATGGGATTTATATTGGCCTTATACGTTATGCAACAAGCCGTCTAATCATCGAAAAGCCTCACACATGCCAGCCTTACCCTTTTGGAGCTGGTTTTTTTATCGTTTATTGAAGTTATCCACCCACCATTTTCGGATTTTTTATTGGGAGAACTGCTAGACTTATGATAGAATAAAGTATCCAATCGTTCCAACAAAAGGGAGGCGAACGTTATATGAGACATGTTAAAATGCCTGTTTTCATGGTGGTCATCTTGCTTGTCATGCTATCTGCTTGTACAAGGTCAAACGTAGAGACCTCGAATGAAACAAAACAAAACGTTGAACCCACACGTATTGAGCCCATCAAAGAGACTGGATGGCATCTTATTGAAAGTTATTTTCAAATACCTGATTCGCTATCTTATGTTAGTAGCACGTTAAATGGAGAACGCATGCTCACCTCGCTTACGTTTTTAGATGAAAGCGAAGGGCATCTTAAACTTTTTATCGAGATCAGGTGGACCGAAGGCTTTCACGGTAACCGCGTCATTCGAGTTTATGAAGGAATTTATCATTGGCGATTAGACAAAGAGGTTATCAAAGCAGGTGAGCGACTTGGTCTAATCATGAGAATTGAAAACCTTATGCCTGATACCGCGTATTTTGCTACAGCGACGCATACCTTTATTTATCAAAACGAGAAACAGTCAGGGGATCATATCTATCCCTTAAACGAAGAAGGCAAAGGCTTTACCTATTTTTATGTTCGAGAAAAAGAGGACCAAACCCTCAAGACCAGAGAATGGGCAAAAGGAGAAACTGGTGATAAAATCTCGCTTCGTATTTCGTTTGGGAATGGTCTTTTAGGCGATATTTATTGGTTTTACACGTTTGAGTGGCAAGACCACGATCAAGACGATTAAACCGATTAATCTTTTTCGCTATTGACAAGCCAACTTAAATCATGTTACTTTGGATAACAGAGGACTTAAATCCAACATGCAATCCATGGATGGATTGCTGACTCAAATTAAACCCACCCACCTAAGGAGAATGACCCCATGTCTCGATCGATGATGCGAATTTTTGTTAAAGATAGCCAAGAGGCTCTCGAACTTTATGAACATGCGTTTAACGCTTCGCCTGCGTGCGTTCATCAAAACCAGGATGGCACCTTAAACCATGCTGAACTGGATTGTTTCGGACAAACAATTACGCTTGCTGAAACTAAGAACTCAGTTGTTTTTGGAAACACCATGGAATTTTGTTTTGAGTTTGGGATGAAAGATAAGGACCGCGTCTTTCATCTATATAACGTGTTAAAAGAGGGAGCGACCATCAACACCCCATTAGAAGAAACCAAGTTTAGTCCCATCTGGTTTTCTTTGATGGATCGATACGGTGTAAATTGGTTTATCTATGTTTCACCGCATTCCTTTGATTAAGACATGAGTGAACACAAACTTTTTTCAATGCCTTTTAGCACCCTTTATTCGTTGTATCTTGCCAAGATACGTAAGAAAAATAGAGATCAATCGGATCTTGATGGCATCATCCTATGGCTTTTGGGTTATTCCAAAGAAGAACTTGATCATCAGTTGATCAATCAAGTTACGGTTCGTGATTTCTTTGACCAAGCCCCATCGGTTAATGAGAAAGCATCAGCTATTAAAGGCATGATCTGTGGAGTGAAAATTGAAGAGGTAGCTGATCCTTTAATGAAAAAAATCCGGGTTTTGGATAAACTCATCGATGAACTGGCTAAAGGAAAACCCATTGATAAAATGCTTCTTAAATAGAAGAAAAAATGAATGAAAGGAAGCCATATTCAGTATCAATCAAATGCTATATACTGAATACACAAGACAAAGAATGAAAGAATATAAAGTCATGGAAGCTAAAAACGCAAAAGAAGCGGAACAGATCATGAACGAACAAGCTAAACACCACTGGAGAGTGGTTGATGTTACCTTTTGGAACAACGTCTTAACCTTATTAATCATAACATTTGAGCGAGATAAGGATCTCTTTTAATGCAGTTTTGATGACTACGTGTCAAACACATCTTAAGGTCACAAGCATCTCTTTTTTCATATCAGTAGAGTCCACACTTTTGGACTCTACTTTTTGTTTACATTGAGGTAGAGAAACGATATGAGGCGGTAGGTTTATTCTACTCTCTCTTTTTGACTATACTAAGGGTGTAAAAGGAGGGATTATTATGCCAACGGTTTTATTTGGGGATTCCATAGGAAAGGGGATTACCAATCACCATCAAAAATTAACCTTAACAGCCATTAGCCCGATCGATTTTCTTTATCAAACGTACCGTATTCCAATTATCAACATGACCTCGATCGGTCAAACACTAAAAAGGCTTCATGAGAAAAAGATCATTCAAAGGTATCTGGATACCATGGATGGGACACAAAACCATTATGTGGCGTTTGCGATCGGTGGGAATGATGCGGATTACGATTGGGCTTCGGTTGCTGAAACCCCTGATTTTCCTCACCCATCCAAAACCCCACTCGACCTTTTTGAATCGTTACTCACCCAGTATGTAAAAGCGTTTAAATCGAAAGGAGCAAAAGTTGTTTTAATGACCACAGTTCCTTTGATTTCCGTTCGCTATTTTAATCAAGTGATTGCAAAAGTTGCAAACCCTACCCAGATCTTAAGATTCTTTAATGGGGATGTTGAAATGATTTCCAGACACCAAGAGTCCTACAGTCATGTGATTGCTAAAATCGCTTATCAACAGGATTGCATCTTGATTGATTTTCGAACGCCACTTTTGCAACATCCCAAGTTTAACGACCTCATTTCCATAGATGGGGTGCATCCCATTCAAGCGGGATACGACTTTATTCATGAAATCTTGCAAAAAGCCATAGTATGCGAAAAACGATTAATCAATTGGTTCAACGAAGAATCGCATTCAATGGTTAAAAACGTTTTAAATCTTTCATCACCGGATCAACAATTAGACAAAGCGCGACATTTGAAACACGTTGATTGAAATAAAACCGTAGATAATATGGTATAATATGGCATAAACCATCAGTTTGAGGTGACCCCATTGGTGCGTATGTCAGATGTGGCCAAATTAGCCGGTGTTTCCAAATCAACCGTTTCCCGTGTCCTCAATCAAAGCGAGCACACAACAGAAGAAACACGAAATAAGGTCTATCAAGCCATTGAAAAAACCGGATATAAAGTCAACATGGTCGCGCGATCATTGACGAAAAGCGAAAGCCGAACCATCGGTTTTTTAGTGCCAACGAGCGATGACGAAATCACCTACAAGTTGATTCATAAAATTGAGCAGATTCTAACAACATTATCGTACCGCATCATCATTTGCCATACCCATTACGATTATGAAAAAGAAAAAAGTTATTTGGAATCGTTGATCCAAAATCACGTAGATGGTTTAATCATTTTGACATCCACCACGAATGCAGAACTTTATAAAACCATCGATAAGCCAGCCATCTTATTTGATCAGTATGTGACAGGTGGTCCGATTACCATTACATCGGATCATTTTTACGGAGGGTATATCGCAGCCAAAAAACTCAACGACAAGAACGCGTTTGATGTGTTGGTGGTCAGTCATTCCAATAGCGACGTGGCTTATCAAGAACGCATCAATGGGTTTAAAAAAGCAGCGGAAGAGGACCACATGAACATCGACATCATTTCTTGTGGTGATACCTATGAGAAGTGCTTTAAAGACATTGTCAAGGCGTTTAAAATCAAAACGTTTACAGGGATTTTTGCTACAAACGACCTGTTAGCAGCCTATGCTTTGAAAGCTTCCGCCAGTCTAGGATTCCAAGTTCCTAAGGATATAAAAATTATCGGATATGGAGACACCAAAATCTCCGAAATAACCAGCCCTTCTTTGACCACGATTTCTCAAAACATTGATACGCTTGCTGAGACGACCGTCAGTCATCTGATAGCCAGCATTCAAAAGAAACCGATTAAGAAGCGTTTCATCATCTTACCCATTAAAATGATTGAAAAAGAAAGCACGCAATAGTTTGAAGATAAAAATGTATTGACAGCGCTTTCTTTTTTTGTTATAATCGAGCCATGGAACCGGTTCCAAGAAAATATGAACGGAGAAAAAACATGAAAAGAATTGAATTTGGCGCTAAGCAAATCACCATCATTGTTATCACAACAGCAGTTTATGCATTATTTAGTTTATTCGGATCAGCATTCCAAATTGCTCCAGGTGTCTCATTGGTTTACCCAGCGACCGCTATTGCTGTAGTCTTTAGCATGTGGTTTGGTGTTTGGGCAGTCATCGGGGTGTACATTGGCACCATCATTGGTGGTCTCTCATGGGCTCCCATTTTGGTCAATTCAACAGGGGCTTTTACAACCATCCTTGAAGGATTGATACCCGCATTAGTGTTTTATGGAAGCGCGAAACTGAGAAAGGATTTAACGAACAAGAAATCACTGATTACCTATTTGATTTTCGCAGTTCTTTTAGGAACATTCGCCTGTTCGTTATTAGGTAATTTAAACTACACCTTATGGGGATATCAAACCATGGAATACACCTTTACAGTTGGTATTTGGGTTTGGTGGCTAGGAGATGCAGTCGCAGCACTTCTTATTGGGATTCCCCTTTTGAGATTAATGACGCCTTATGTCATGAAGACTTCACTTTACCATCAAGGATTCATACAAAGAAGAATTCAAAAGTAATCAAGAGGTCAAATGACCTCTTTTCATTCATCCAAAGGAGGCCCTATGTTTACGTTTTCGACTAAAAAGACATCTGCCTATCGCTCATTGAATCCGGGTGTTCGTATTCTCATTCCGATAGCCATAACCATTCTCGCTTTTCTGTTTTCTAACCCACTTTTCCTGTTAGCCTTGATTGGGTTGACGTTTCTTTTACTTTTTTTAGGAAAAGTGGAAACAAAAACCATTTTTAGTTATGGAAGAATGTTAATCACCATCATCCCCTTTGTCTCGATGATTTGGATTTTCTTTAATAAAGATGGGGATCTTGTTTTTGCTTATCGCTTTATTCGGATCTATTCCTTTGGTCTTCGTATGGCAGGTATCATGTCTTTAAGGTTTGTCACCATCATCTTGTCGATTCCGATGCTATTAGGGACATTAACACAAGAAGAATTTGTGATTGGACTTAGAAAACTGCGACTTCCTTATACATTGAGTGTGGTCATAACGATGACGTTTAAACTGCTTCCGACTATGGAAGCGGATTTAGCCATTATCAAACAAGCCCAAATGAGTCGAGGAGTCGAGTTCGAAAAAATCAAAATGAAAGAAAAAATAAGCAATTACATCCTCTTGTTTGTTCCTCTTTTAACGTTGACCATCAACCGAATGGAAACCTTATCAAAGGTCATCGAATGCAGAGGCGTGATGTACAAAACACGAAAAACGTTTTATAAAAACATTCCTTTTCATCGATACGATGTTCTTGTTTTCATACTCATCATCGCATCCATCGTGCTATCCGTTTATTTCAGGGGGACACTCTAATGGCGTACATCACACTGAAAAACGTTACTTTTCAATACGAGTTCGGGCATCATCTTGTTTTAAATGGCATTGATTTATCCATAAATAAGGGAGAATATGTCGTTATCACAGGAAAGACAGGCTCAGGTAAGTCCACTTTAAGTTACTGCTTAAACGGACTCATTCCCAATGCGGTTGATGGAGATTTCACAGGAGATGTCATCATTGATGGTCATAACACCAAAATGATTAAACTATCGGATTTATCCAAAATGATTGGCATTGTTTTTCAAAACCCGGAAAGCCAAATCTATGGTCTTTCTGTAGAAGAAGATTTATTATTTGCGTTAGAGAATTTTGGTTATGACAAAGAGACGATCCAAAAGCGGATTACGTGGGCGTTAGATGTTGTAGGCATGACGGATTACATGGTTCAATCCCCGTTTTCCTTATCCGGAGGTCAAAAACAACGGGTTATTATCGCCAGTGTTTTAGCGCTACAACCCGATATAATCGTTTTGGATGAACCAACAGCTGAAATTGATCCCGAAGGGAAAAGCGAAATACTCGGTATATTAAAAAAACTCAATCAAGACTATCAAATCACCGTCATCTTATTTGAACATGAGATGGAACGTGTGATTCAATACGCTTCTCGCATGATTGTTTTAGATCATGGAAAAATAGCATTCGATGACACACCCCATCAGGTTTATCAACACGTTGATGCTTTAAGGGGGTTAGGGGTGCGGATTCCACATTTGTGTGAACTGTTTGATAAGATGAAGAAAAAAGGACTTTATCAAGGCGCCATTCCTATCGATATTCAAGAAGCGGAAACGATCATTAGGAGGATGCTTACATGATTGAAATTAACAATCTTTCTTATGCTTACCAAAAAAATCAATGGGTATTGGAAACGATTAATTTGACAATAAAAAAAGGAAGCATGATCACTATATTGGGACAAAACGGAAGCGGGAAAACCACATTGGTCAAGCATTTGAATGGGTTACTAAAACCCGTTCAAGGAGACGTTATCATTGATGGCATCAACACCAAAGAGACCACGATTGCTACCATGTCTAAAAAGGTTGCTTACGTGTTTCAAAACCCGAACCATCAGATATTTTCTAACTCGGTCTATAATGAGATTGCGTTTTCATTGAAAAAGCAAAAGATGCCCCATCTTGAGATTGAAAGTAAGGTTCATCGGGTGATGGAAGACTTAGGAATCAGTGAGATAAAAGACATCCATCCGATGTTTATTAATCAAGCCCAAAAACAGATGGTTGCTGTGGCTTCTTATTTGGTCATGAATCCAGAGATCTTTATTTTCGATGAACCCACGAGTTCATTGGATGCGTTTGATGTAGCGACCATGAATCGTGTGTTTGATGTACTCAAAGAACAAGGGAAGACCATCATTGTCATCACACATGACATGAACTTTGTGATTCATTATCCTGATCGCGTCATTGTGATGCACAAAGCGAAACAAATCTTTGACGGACACGCATCTAAGCTCTTTGCATCACCTAAAATCTTTATTAAAACAGGACTTGAAGTCCCTCAAATAAAGACGCTATGCCATCGCCTTCAACCCCTCATCCCCGAGGATGTGTATCATCTTGATCAGGTGTTGGAGATTCTCATTCAAAAAGGGGGATTATCATGAAAGTTCTATCGATTGGATCTGCTATTTTAGATAAAATTTCGTTTGTCAAAGAAATGCCTAAAAAAGACTTACTCATTGATGCTTTCGATCAAATCGAGTTAGGCGGATGTGCCGCCAATGTTTCCGTTGCTTTGGCCCAATTAGGCATCTTTTCATCGATTTTATGCAGCATAGGTCGCGATACAGATGGCCATTTTATCCTTCAAGAATTGATTTCCAAAGGGGTTGACACCTCAAAAATAAGCATGATGGAAGGTAAAAGTGGGTATTGCAAGTGTTATGTGGACCAGTTTGCAGAACGTGATTTCTTTAATTATGATGGTGTTAATTTAAACATTGATGATACCTATATTCAAAGTGGCATACTTAAAGAGTACGATGCCCTTTATGTTTCAGGGTATGAACTTTTAGAAAAGCGTTCCTCTGATGCCGTCATGAAGGCCATACGTTTAGCCAAAAAACTAGGGCGGTTGATCTATTTCGATCCAGCCCCTGTCATCATGGATATCCCTCAAGACATCTTAGATGAAGTTCTAATGACCTCTAATTATGTTGTTCTAAACAAAGATGAGGCGAATGCATTTGGCCATACGTTAAATGAAGTTCTCTGTGCAAAAATCATCAATGACCGAGGCGCACAAAATGTCATCATTAAACTGGGAAATTTAGGATGTTTCTTTTATAATCATCAGGAAAACTTTTTTGTCAACAGCATTCCCGTGGACGCGATCGATACCAATGGAGCCGGTGACGCCTTCATGGCTGGATTAATTTATGCGCATCTACAAAAAATGGATGAGTACAATGCATGCCGTTATGCTAACGCAGTCGCATCCGTTATTGTTCGATCTAAAGGATCCCAATCATCCATACTCAGTTTACCTCTCGTGGAGGATATTGTTCGTGGAACTTAAGGAAAAGATTTTAGGATCATTGGTGGGCTTGACGATTGGCGATGCCTTGGGCATGCCAACCTCAATGATGACTCCAGAGGCCATTCAATCGGTTTATGGCTGGATTGATGGTTTTGTCAAACCAACACGTGATAACCCTATTCATGGCCATTTAGCAGAAGGCGAGTCGACCGATGACACGGCACTAGCGATGATGATTGTCGATGAAATGATCGATAATCATGGTGATGTTTCAGCGCATCGCTTAGCGAAAAGGTTAGTGAATTGGGCGGATCAAGAACACATCATGAATAGTTCAGTCATTGGACCGAGCACGCGTCAATCCATTCATCTGTTAAAAGAAGGAAAAGACCCAAAAGAAACCGGTCTTACGGGTGTGACCAACGGTGCTGCCATGAAAGTTTCTCCCATTGGTCTTATCCATTATCAAGATGAAGAAGCGTTAATCAAAAATGTATATCAAGCATGCCTGCCTTCCCACAACACATCGATTGCTATTTCTGGAGCGATGGCAATCGCTTTTGCTGTTGCATCCGCCATGCGAAACGAGTCATTGAATAGCATTCTAGAAGCCACCATTAAAGGGGCAGATATTGGAGAAACTATGGGGATTAAAGTTACAGGACCTTCGATATCGGATAGAATCAAATGGGCAATTTCGATGATTGACCCCTTAAAAACCCAGTTAGAAAACGCGACCCATGTGGTTCGCCATCTTGGATCGAGTATGTTAACGTATGAAAGTGTTCCTATGGCCATTTTTTACTTTTATTTAACCAAAGGAAATCCTAAAGAAGCGATATTGCTGGCTGTTAATATGGGCGATGATGCAGACACCATTGCGTCCATGACCGGTGCTGTTTCAGGAGCTTATCTAGGCCTATCAAGATTCCCATATGAATGGGTTGAAGTAGCCATGAACAATCAAGATGCTGCGTTGCTCAGCCGTTATCAAAATCTATCTACATGCAAGATAAAGAAGTGACTTGATTTCGCCTTTTTTATTCGAATGATAAATCCCAATTTTATTTTGTTAATGCAATTGAATCCAACAAACCATCGATTAGAGCCTGTCTTTCTTTGAATCGTTGATCTTCGAGAAAGACACTCAAGGTATTTTATCTATTTATGCGTTTCGTCATTTAAAAAACAACACAAATTATGTGTTGTTTTTGCCTTTAACGTCTTCTTTTAAATATACCGGCACCGCCTGAAGATCCACCACCGCCTTTGATCTTCATGATGCCAAAACTGCCCCCTAATAGGACAAAACCACCTAAAATCATATACCCCCAAAAGCCTTGATCCAATAAACTGATGATCCACAAGAAATCCCAAAGTTCATTATCTGGCACATAAGGTGCATTCATGAGTTCTTCAAAATAGTCGTCCATATCGTAAGAAATAGGTGATTCGTTATAAAGCGATTCATACGCTAAATTGAGAAGTTCATAATTAAGGTGCATGACCATAAGATCAGCGATATCATGATGGTTATGATTCAATAAGGTTTGATCAGCGATGTCTGATAAAACAATGGGGGTATAAAGGGGTTCTAATCGATAACCCACTTCAAAAGCATACCCAACCAACGTTCGAGACTCTATGTTTTCAATCATCTCTTTTTGAAAATACAAAATGACCAATAACCCCATGTCGTTTTTACCAATTTTCCAGTGTCTAAAAAGTTCCGTCTTATCGATGGATTCCATCTCTTCAGGTGTTTCAACCAAAAACGTGGCATAAACAATTTGGATTTCCCCATAAACCTCGTATAAATACCGGTTATACCCCACGATTTCTCGTTCGGTATAAGGCATTAAAGCGTCAGCATAGTCATTAACATAAAAAGAATCGGTGGGTTCTGGGAGTTTGCTTTTGTGGCAGCCGATAAGAACAACCAAAAAAAGGATTAAAATCCACCCTTTTTTCATTTTAGTTCGTAAAGGAAATCTCAGGAACGTCCGTCTTTCCTTCATCAATTTTCCAGTAAGCTACACGGGACTCAAAACCAAATAACGAAACAAAAATCAGGCCAGGAAATCGTCTGGCATTTTGATTATAGGCTAATACCGCTTGATTATAATCTCTTCTAGCAACACTTAGCGTGGATTCCATCGAATAGATGGTATCCAAAAGACCATTAAATGCCGAGGAGACGGTAATCATCGGATTATCTTCAATCGCAACCAGCAATTGACTGATCGCAATCGATTCTAAGGCATCCGCTTCCGCTAACTGATCGATATCGCCTGTTTTAATCGCATCCGCGTAAGCGAGTCTTGCTGAAATAATCAACTCATATATCTCTCGCTCATGCTCTTGTAGCCCTGAAATGGTGGCCACCATTTGATTGATGGTGTCATGACGTTGTTCCAAACGATTGAACACTTGAGCGTAACTCGCATCAAGCGATTCATCCAAATCCACTAAGCGGTTATAGCCACCAACGAGACTGAGGGTAAGAATGACCAAAAGCAATAACAGAACACTGATAAACCCTGCTATGACCAACTGAAAAGGTTTCATAGATAAACCTCGTTTCTTTTTTGATTTTATTATACGCTTAAATGAGACGTCTTACAATCCTTTTGTATCGTTGTTAGAACCGATATTCTTACTAAAGAGATTATGGATTTTATTTACGTTTTTATTAAGAAAGAAAACATCTTTTTCATTCCATGATAAGATGAAATCAAAGAAGAACCGAAAGGAGGATTGACGATGGAACGATTCCTTACCCCTAACGATGTCTTAAGACACGCAGAGACGCTCGCACAGATGGTTTATCTTAAAGATTGTGAAAAACGAAAAAAAGTCATTTTAAGAAAAGATAAATACCTTCAGGATACCACCTATACCCTGAAATATCTTTCCACATCCTTGATGTTGGATGAACCGATGATCTTCACAAACTACATGCAGTGGTTTGGCTCACTTGCGTATTTCTTACGGTTTAACTTAGAGAGCTTTAAACACCACTTTGATGTGATTCATGAGGTGATGGATGAGCAGCTTCCTTTCGATGTATCTAAAAAGTATCACAGCATTCTTCATCAAGGTCAATCGCGTTTTGAACAAGCGTATCAGAATGTAACCGAAGATTCTCTTGACCAGGATGTGTTTTTAAAAGCCCTTCTATTGATGAAAACCGATCAAGCCTATGATGTCATTCAAAAGGAGATGGCTCAAGGCATGAGCATTCAAGACGTCTACTTGAAAATCTTGCAGCCAACGCTTTATAAAATAGGCGAGCTTTGGCATCAACAAAAAATCTCGGTTGCTAAAGAACATTACATGACGGCCGCCATTCAAAACATCATTGGACGACTTTATGATAAACTCTTTTCTAATCGAAAAGAAGCCCAATATAGCATTACGGCGGTTTGTGCGGGAGATGAACTCCATGAGATCGGGATGCGCATGGTGGCAGACTTTTTTGAACTCTCCAATTGGGATTCCTATTTTCTCGGTTCGAATATCCCCATTCAGGTGGTTATCGACCATCTAATCGAAACCCCAACCGATGTCTTAGCGATTTCAGCGACCACATCAAACAACTTAATCGATGTCCAACGCTTGATTGATGCGGTTAAAAAACATCCTCTTTTAGACCGCATGAAGATTCTTTTAGGCGGTCGCGTATTTAATCAAACCCCGGATTTGTGGAAGAAAATGAACGCCGATGGGCATGCGAGGGATGCCGAACAAGCCGTTTTAATCGCCACGTTGCTGGTTGGAGAAAAGCATCTATGATGACCGTCGAAAACGATCTTTTGATCACCCTTGATACTCACCACACCATTTTAGCGTTGTTTCCGCAGGATTCCCATTTTTCTAAATGGGTAAAACGGTCGATTTTAACGTGCATTGACACCAATGATCATCAACGTTTCATCAACTTCATGAAACGTTTGAATCATCAAAGTGCTCAAACAGAATCCCTTCATTTAATTGATCAAACACGCACCTATCCCTGTCAAATTCATGGATTTAAAGAAAAAGATCATGCGTTTTTATTTGTGCTGTTTAATCATGAGATCGATATCGAAATCTTAAAAAGCATGATGGTAATTAATAGTCAGCAAGTCAATCAAGTAAGAACACTCCAAAAAAATATGCAGTTGCACGATGCCAGCGCTTATGAAGAGATTAGCAAACTCAATAGCGAGTTATTGAATTCGAAAAGACTCATCGAAAAACAAAACGCGAAACTCAAACAGTTTAACGATCTTCTTAAAAAAATGGCGATTGAGGATACCTTAACGGGGTGCTACAACAGACGCTATTTCTATGAACACATGAAAGCACACCATCTTGGCTCTCAAAACCAAAAGGAACATGCGCTGATCTTTATCGATTTCAACCATTTCAAAAAGGTCAACGATGCATTGGGGCACGACGCTGGAGATCAACTGTTAAAGGATTTTGTCCAGTTGTCTCAAAAAGCAATCAAAGATCAAGGAACCATCTTTAGATTCGGTGGCGATGAGTTTATCGTTTTGCTTCATGGTGTTGAAAAAGCACAGGCTTGTGCTCTCATGCATGACATCGAAGAAGCCTTTTTAAAAAAGACAACGATGGCTTCGTTATCTTATGGGATTGAAGTGTTTAAGGATCAAGATATGGTAAACAATCAAGACATCGTCACACTCATTAAGCGTGCGGATCAAAAGATGTACACCCATAAAAAAAACAGCCGACGATAGCCCAGTTAGGCTAAAACGAAAGGACTATATAATGATTCAATTTGCTTATTATGAAGAAGCGTATTTTGATCAAATCGAAGCGCTCATTTTAAAGAGTTACACCTACGACAAACCCCTGTGGGGATTATCGCGACATGAATTTGTCAAAGCCATTCACCCTGATTTTAAAGCATCCCATCAAGCATGGACCGAATCCATGGGGCTTTATCTAGAAGAAGGTCAGTTGGTTGCGGCTGTCTTATCAGAAGGGGTGTATGATGGCGATGCTTTTTTCATTTTTGATGGAAAAAAACGGACCCAAGATCATGAGCTTCTAAAACGAATGGTTAGGTTCGCAGTTACGCATTTATCATCCCTTGATGAAACGAGAACCGTCCGTTCGCTTTTTTTAAATGTGCCAAAATGGCATCATGAACTGAAACATGTCGTCACAGAGTTTGGTTTTATCGATCAAAACAACCCTGAACGGATCCGAATTCTTCCTTTTCCAACAACTTTATTCGAAGTCAAACTTCCCAAAGGCTATCGGTTTAGCAAAACACCCGTGCCTCCTTTCTACTTATCAAATATCCACCGGTTATCGTTTAATTATGGGTTACCCTATGCCGATCAAGGAAGCCGAGCCTTCGAGAAGCTTAGAACCATGCGTCATTATGATCCGGATTTAGAGGTGGTCATTTTGGATGAAGAAAACCGTCCGGTTGCGTTTGCGATTGGATGGATGAGTCCATCCATGCCGTATGCGGAACTTGAACCCATGGCGGTCACATGGTGGAACCGCAGAAAAGGACTCGGTACCGCACTAGTCCATGAACTATCAAATCGAATCAAAACAAAATACCCACATGCCTATGGCATGACAGGTGGAGATCAACCGTTTTATCATGATTTGGGCTTTGCCATTGCAGAAGAAGTGCCTGTTTACTTGTATAAGAAAGTCATTCATGCCTCATGGGACCCGCTTTCTAAAGATGAGGACTTAGAACTCACCAAATAGGGGGTCATTCATGATTGTAATCGATATCAAATCCAGTATGCCAACCCAAGAGGTGGCAGAAATGATGCTGAAACAACAGCTTAATGGGATAAAAAACAAAGTGAAAATCGTTAAAATCCTTCATGGATACGGGTCAACAGGCGTGGGCGGTTCCATCAAAACCATGGCGCATAACACACTTAAAAGCATGATGGCAAGAAAACAGATCAAAGCGTATGTACCCGGCGAAGCCATCTATCAGACGTTGGGATTTGATGAGGTCATTCGCCGTTATAAACCGCTCATGGTTCAAGATTCTGATTTTAAAAAGGGAAATCCAGGCATCACCTATGTGATCGTATGAGGAAAAAAAGATGAGTCGTCTCGTATGGTATGCTTGCTACGGTTCTAATCTAAATGAAAGACGGTTTCTTCTTTATCTAAAAGGTGGAGACGCATCGTTTTTTGGCGTTACCATCACCCAAAATGGAGCAAATGATCCAAAGGATCCGGTCTCCATCAAACCCTATACGTTTAACCATCCCATCTGTTTTATGAAACATTCAAAAAACTGGGGTGGAGGTGTGGCTTTTTTAGATACCCAAAAATCCGGATTAGCTTATGGGAAAGCCTACTTAATCACTGAAGAGCAGTTTCAAGCGGTGATGGAACAAGAAGGACCGTGGTATCCACTTTCAATCGATTTAGGGATGTTAGATGGTTACCCCGTTAAAACCTTCACCGGTATCTGCTTTAACACAACCAAGCCGAGCCAAGCGTATTTAAATACCATTAAAGAGGGACTTAGGGATTTAGGACTGAAAGAAGAGGCTATTGACGCTTATTTAAACCCTCACGGAAGCATGGAATGATTTTTTATCGATTCAACTGATAATAGAATAAATTCAAATATCGCGTGATTGTGGAATCGTCTTTTCTTTGATACAATCAACTTAGAAAGGACGTGAACCTATGCCCACACCGATTGAGATTGGCCAATACATACAAAGACTTAGAAAAGAAAAAGGGTATTCCCAAAAGCAACTGGCTGAGCACCTATCCATCAGTTTTCAAGCGGTATCCAAATGGGAAACCGGTGAATCGCTACCCGATATCGGTTTGCTTTTAGATTTAGCATCCCTATTGGATACAACCACCGATAAACTGTTATCCGCTGGTCATCTAGTGATTCGCAAAAACAAGTTTATCACTGTTGAAAAGATCAAAGAAGGCTTTAAAGCATTAGAGCACTTAAAAGAAGCGTTTGGAGAGAAATCCTCGTTTTATCAAGGCGTCATTCAAGGCATTAATCAAAAGATGAACATTGATTTTGAAGCGTATATGCATCAACCCATCTACCGGGAAACCATGCTCGCTGAGGTGATTATCCAGTACCTCATGCAAGGCTATCACATCGATAAAGAAGACATCAACCAAGCCATTCAAAGCGAAAAGATGAAAAACCTGATTTCTAAATACCAAGGCGAGGACACCCCTAAAACACATACCTATTGTGATCATCCACAACTCTTTGATCAACTTCGCGCCATTAAAAAAGAGTTTGAAACCATTGATATCCTTCATGAACTCCCAGGAGAATACATTAGGATGGAACCGGGTAAAATTTACTTAGGGACTCAAGTTGAAACGAATGAACCCTTCTGTTATGGGATTGCGATTGATGATGCCTTTATTTATGTCTTTACCTATTTAGAAAGTGGCGAGAATCAAACCTTGATTCATCAAGAAAAGCGACTGGATTAAGATAACCCACCTTGTGAGGGTTTTTTCTTTTAAGAAGTAAAGACAAATGGGCAGGGATTCGTTATAATGAAAGTGAATCCATTTCTTAGAAATCGTAGGAACAAAAATGAACGAAATTGCTGAGAGCCATGTGTTGGCTAAACAAGGAAACCTGCTTTTTAAAAAAGTAAAAATCCTCCATGTCAAGGCTTTATTGACCCCTCATACGTTTTGTTGGATGAACCATTCCAAAGAGGACATGGCGTCTTTATTATTGGATAAAACCATCGAAGACGTCCGTGCATCCGCACACTATCTTCGGTTTATGTTTCAAGATGGAACCGAGTTATCGGTTGCAGAAGATGTCTCGATTAGGTACATTAAAATCGAAGAAGAAAGCCAAAAACATCAACTGTTTATTGAATTTGATAACGGGTATGCCCTTGAGTTTAAAGTTAAACTTTATGGGTTTATATTGTTTGGAAGAGAAGGGGAGCTCAAACGGGACTTTCCTTATTACCGAAAAGCGATCGAGGCCATCAATCCGTTGAGTGAAGCGTTCACGTATCCGTATTTTATTAAGCGAACAGAACTTGATGGAAAGAAGGGCTCAGTTAAACAGCAACTGGCAACCGATCAACGCCTTCCGGGTCTAGGAAACGGAACCCTTCAAGATATCTTGTTTCACGCCAAATTAAGCCCCAAGCGAAAAGTGAGTACCCTAGATGAATCCGATCGATTGAGACTCTATCATGAGGTCATTCAAACCATCGATCGAATGATTCTATTTGAAGGAAGAGACACCACCGTTGATTTTTTAAATGAAAAAGGACGTTATGAGGTTATCATGCGAAGCGATCGCACCCATTGTCCCTTATGCAATACCGCATTAATCAAAGAGGCGTATTTAGGGGGCAAGGTCATTTATTGCCCGCAATGTCAATCATAAAAGAAAAGGAAAACGCATGCTCGATATTCTAGGACTCCTTATGGGATTCATCTTGATGATAAAAGGAGCAGATTTCTTTGTCATTAGTGCATCCCGTTTAGCAAAAAAACTAAAGATTGCTCCGATGGTCATTGGTTTAACCATTGTGGCGTTTGGTACCAGTGCCCCAGAGGCAGCTGTCAGTTTAACCGCCTCAGTTAGGGGCCAATCCATGATGACCCTTGGAAACATCGTTGGGTCAAATCTTTTTAACATCGTCTTCATTTTAGGACTGATTGCCTTGATCAAGCCTTTATGGGTGACTTCGACCCTTTTGAAACGTGAGATTCCTTTTGCTTTGCTATCAAGTGTGCTTCTTATGGCCTTTTATTGGCTCTTTTCAGCCCATATTGGACGTTTTGAAGGACTCATGCTTGTGGTGTTATTTGCCGTTTACCTCGGGGTTATATTGGCCCCTAAAGAGATTGAAAAGAAAGCCATCTATGATGAAAAAATACCCATGAAACCCATCTTAATCTATGGATTTTTAGGGCTTGTTATGATTATAGCAGGAGGCATTTGGACCACTCAAAGTGCTTCAAATTTGGCGATGATGCTTGGCATGAGTGAATGGTTGGTTGGGCTAACGATTTTAGCCATTGGTACTTCACTTCCTGAACTGATGACGAGTGTGGTGGCGGTGATCAAGAAAGAACGGGATCTAGCTTTAGGCAATATCATCGGGTCCAACATCTTTAACATCATGTTTATCTTAGGAGCGTCTTCGCTTATCAGACCCATTACGTTTTCAAAAACAGCGCTATCTGATGTCATCATTTTATGCATCATTTCTGCGCTTGTCTATCTCTTTTCGTTTACCAATCGAAAGATTGACCGTTTAGAAGGATTGGTTTTGCTCATCATCTACATCAGTTACATGGTGTTTATTATTATCAGAAATTAGGAGGTTATTATGGGATTAAAAGATTATTTCACCCCCAAATCATTGGTTTATACGGGAGTGTTTCAAGAAGTGCAAACCAAATACCGTGTGTTTGAACTAGACCCCAAAGGATTGGTGTTGTCTGACCAATACAAGACAGGTTTAGCGAACAAACAATACATTCAAGTTATTGGTTTAACGGACACAGAGAAAATTAAAAAATTAGGACATGATTTAGAAATCGATGATCTGGTCCTTGAAGATATCTTAAACGTTCGACAACGCGATAAGTTCGAAATGTTCGATCGCTATGTGTTTGGCGTCATTAAAGTGCGATACTTAAAAGAAGGATTGATTAAAGAAAGTTATATGAGTCTCATTATGTTTGAGCATTTAGTTATTAGTTTCCATGAATCGG
This sequence comes from uncultured Acholeplasmataceae bacterium, assembly GCA_964553755.1. Classification (GTDB taxonomy): domain Bacteria; phylum Bacillota_I; class Bacilli_A; order Acholeplasmatales; family Acholeplasmataceae; genus Peloplasma. The sequence goes on along the minus strand of CAZKLM010000017.1, from coordinate 8,296 downwards.
AGCCTGAATTTTTAGGATTAATCGAGAATCTTTTGGACCAACATGTTGATATTCGGTTAAACTCAATGGATTATATGTTTTATCAGATTTTAGACATCCTAACGGATCACATGATAGAGGTCAATGATTATCTAAAAGATAAAATGGAAGAAACAGAAGAAAGCATTTTGAATGCTCAAACGTCTGATCAGGAAACGTTTTACATCATTAGAAAACAATTGCTTAAACTCAAGAACAGTGTCTACCCACTGCTTGATCAACTCAGTGATTTGGTTAAAAAAAACAAATTCATTTCCACAAACAATCTCCCCTATTATGACGATTTACTGGATCATCTAAGACGACTTGATCTAGAACTCTCTCAATCTAGAGAACTCATGCGGCACTTGTTGGATCTCAACATGAACAATCAGTCGAACCGAATGAACAAAATTATGACAACATTGACTTTGTTTTCAGCGATCTTTATACCCTTATCTTTTTTAACTGGGTTTTTCGGTATGAATTTTCTTCACTTTGGTATATTAGAGTATCCTGATGCGATTACTCTGTTTTTAGTTTTTTGCTTGTCTCTTGCCTTAGTCATGATTGTGTTGTTTAAAAAAGCCAAATGGCTTTAATTAAAGCAGGCCCAATCAAACGAAAAACGAGGAGGTGCTATCGATGGTATTAGTGACATATCTGAGCCAAACAGGCCATTCAAAAACCTATGCAACCTGGCTTTCTGAAGCGTTGAATGCGGATTTGATCCCATTTCAATCATTAAAACGAAAAGACGTAAAAAAATACCGTCTGATTGTTTTTGGATCAGGTGTTTATATGGGGAGAATCCGAGGAATCAAAAAAGCCAAAAAGATGTTTGTTAACCAACATGCGCTTTATTTTGCATGCGGCGGGCATCTAAACGATGAAAAAGAGATTCAAAAACTCATAGAATCCTTTTTTAAAGGTGAAGAAGACAGTTTTTACTATCTCCCTGGAGGTCTTGACTACAGCAAAGTCAAAGGGCCCATGAAGTGGATGTTAACCCTGGTCAAAACCATGATAGAAAAGAAAAAAGAAAAGACGGAAGATGAATTAAAAATGCTGGATGGGTTTTATCATCCCACCAATTTCGTTGACCGAATCTATATCGAACCCATCTTAAACGCCATAAAATCCATTCAATCAAACTAAATCTTGATACCATAGAACCCGATAATTTTCGGGTTCTTTTTAGTTTATATCGATTGAAATGATGAAAGCATCATGATACAATATTGTTGATATCAAAAACTGATATCAAGAAATGATAGGTGATTATATGATTCATGCATTTCATAAAAAACTCTATTTAGGATTTTTAAACATGCATATTCTGCACCATGCATCCCAAGAGCCTATTTATGGTCTTTGGATGATTGAGGAGTTGAACCATCACGGGTATGAGGTAGGCGCATCTCATATCTATCCTCTCCTAAAATCCTTAACCGATGAAGGGTATCTTTTGATGGAACCGAAACAAACAGAGGGTCGAATTCGAAAGTACTACCGGATCACCACTCAAGGGCTACATCTACTCGAAGAACTCAAACACAAACTGAAAGAACTCATCGCTGAAGTGTACGAGGATGAACATGTATGAAACCAACGACGATTAAAAAGCAAGCCTTCATTTTCCTATTGTTGCTGGGTTTTATAAGCCTATTATCCGACTTCACCCATGAAGGAGCGAGAAGCATTTATGGACCTTACTTAGGCGTTCTTGGTGTCTCTGCCTTTTTGGTCGCTTTTACCGCAGGGTTAGGCGAGTGGATTGGCCAAGCCTTACGAATCGTCACGGGCTATATCGCTGATAAAACTAAGAAGTACTGGTTGATGATGATCCTTGGGTATGCTTTAAACTTGCTCGTGATCCCACTTTTGATGTTTGTAACGGTTGACCTATGGCATGTCGCCATCATCCTTATTCTGCTTGAACGCATCGGTAAAGGCATTCGTGCCCCGGCTAAAAGCGCATTAACGTCGTTTACTACTCCGCATTTGGGCGTTGGAAAAGCGTTTGCCCTTCAAGAAGCCATGGATCAATTTGGGGCATTTTTAGGGCCTTTATTCGTCTTTTTCATTTTAAGCTTAAACAAAGGATCTGAGCTTAATGGGTATCAAATGGCGTTTGGCTTATTAGGAATTTTTGCTGTTTTGACCTTGGTTGTTTTGGTGATTGCTAAGACCAAATACCCTCATCCTGATCAGTTTGAAACCCTTAAAACTAAAAAAGGGTTTAAAAACAATCCCTTCTTTATGTATTACATGATGGCGATTGCGTTTATAGCATTTGGGTTTATCGATTATCCGGTCTTAGCGTTTCATATGGGACAACGCCAGTTAATCGATATCGTCTATATTCCTTTGCTTTATGCCATGGCCATGGGAGTTGATGCCATTTCGGCCCTTGTTTTCGGTCATTTATACGATAGGAAAGGCATGATCGCGTTAGTGATTTCAGTCTTCTTATCCCTCTTTATTGCTCCTGTTTTCTTTTTCGTTCAAGGGCTTGCCGGTCTCATCATCGGAATCCTTCTTTGGGGGATTGCGATGGGTGCTCAAGAATCCATCTTAAAAGCGGTTATCGCCTCGTTGGTTTCTAAAGATAAGCGAGGAACTGCGTATGGCATCTTTTATACGGTTTTTGGATCTTCTTGGTTTTTAGGGTCGATGATCATTGGATGGCTTTATCAAATTGAGCTTCTTTATCTGGTTATATTCGTTTCAATGATGCAAGGACTAGCCCTTTTTAGCTTATCGCTATTTATCAGCAAAAGTAAAAAAATGACATTCGAGGTGGTCTAATTGGAAACGAAAACTCGGGCGCATTGGGGACGTTTTTTAAAAGACGTAATGATTTGCTCGCTAGGTGCATACGGTGGACCTGAAGCCCATTTTGGGGTTTTTACCGATCAAATGGTCGTAAAAAAACATTATCTAACCGAAGAAGAACTGGTTGAATTGATTGCATTAACCGGTATTTTACCCGGTCCAAGCAGCACCCAAACCATAACGGCTATTGGTCATAAAATGGGAGGTCCTGTTTTAGCGTTTTTGACCCTTTTGGTATGGGCTTTGCCAGCGATCATCATCATGACCTTTTTATCGTTTCTTTATTTCTTTTTGTCAAAGACTCAGTTTAACCCAAACATCTTAATCTATATCAGGCCTCTAGCGGTTGGATTTATCTTAGTTGCGGGATACCGAATCGGTAAAAAAGTGATGAAAGATCGTTTGACCATCGTGTTGTTTTTGTTTTCTTTAGGGGTTACGCTTTTTATACAATCGGCGTTGTTGTTTCCTTTGTTGCTGTTGATGGGTGGGGTAACCTCGGTTATCGTTTCTAAAGAACGGCAACTTTGGCACCGACTGGAACTTAAACCGACTTGGATTTATCTCATTTCTTTTTTAGGATTTGCCCTTTTGGTAATGGGGTTAAACGCATTTTTTCCAAACCGAATCTTTCATCTATTGGAGATGTTTTATCGGTTCGGCTATTTGGTGATTGGGGGCGGTCAAGTCGTCATTCCTTATATGATAAATGATCTTGTTTTAGTAAATGGCATTTTGACCATGGATGAATTTTTAACTGGCTTCGGGATTGTCCAAGGCATTCCTGGACCGATGTTCAGCTTTGCAGCTTATGCCGGTGGCCTAGCATCAAAAGATTTAGGCATCATCGGGCAAATCTTAGGGGCTTTGGTTTCGGGTATAGCAATCTTTCTTCCGGGCACGCTTTTAATCTTTTTCATCTACCCGATTTGGACACGGATAAAGACGATTAAAGCCATTCGAATCGCCATCGCTGGGATAACTGCGGTTGCTGGTGGGTTCATTGGAGCCACAGGCGTTAGGCTTTTGATTTTAGGGGGATGGAAGTGGGATATACTTGTGGTGATGGGCATCACCGTCGTGCTTTTACTGATTAAGAAATTACCCGCACCGGTGTTAGTCTTGATGACCTTACTTCTCGGATTCCTTATTTATGGATAAAAAAGAACCGATTGACCTAAGGGTCCATCGGTTTTTTGTTTTGAGTGAGTCGCTTCATAATTTCTAATCCTCTGCGCTTTTTTGTGTCCTCTTTTTTAGCGCTATAGTAATGCTGGAGGTATCGGTTTTGATCAGATTTTCCAAGGCTGTCATAAAAGGTCTTAGCCTCTTTATCTTCGCTAAGAAGCTTTTCAAACGATCCATCAAAAGTAGGATTTGGATCGAAATCTTGTTTGGTCCATAGCCCATGTTTTTTTGCATAAAGAATCGCTTGATATCCGGCTTCCTGCATCTCGTTTTGGGCAATCAATTGATCTGCTAAATCCCGATTTTTCTTTGACCATGTGCTTCGCTTGACGCGCTTAGCGAAGTATTTGATGTAACACGTGTCATCCACCTTTTTGATCACGCCATCAATCCAACCAAAACATAACGCTTCGAGTAATGCGTCATGGGCGGTTAAGGTTTTCAATTCTTTCGATTTACTAAAGGTTAAATAAACCCCAGGTGAGGTATTTGCGTGTTCTTTTAACCATAAATGGAAGTCCAGTCGACTTCGAAAAAGCAAGGGTTTCATCAAGCACCTCCCCCTTGATTATACCCAATCGTTTCAAAAAAGATAGCACCTATCTTCATCAAAAGCGAAAATTTGTGTTATAATGAGGCCATCATTTGAGGTGGTTTCATGAAATTATCAACAGGCAACCAAGTCCCCATTCACAGCTATAAACACAACAAAAAACTCCACCGGGTCTGGAAAAAATCGATTGTTTTGATGCAAGATCAGAAAATGCTGGTTACTGCTAACTACCGAACACGCGTCATCGAATGCGATGGAAGAAGTTGGCATACCAAAGAACCAGCCGTCTGTTATTTTTATTCGGATTTGTGGTTTAACATCATCGGTATGCTGAAAAAAGATGGGGTCTATTTTTACTGCAACTTATCATCGCCTTACCTTTATGATGGCGAAGCCATCAAATACATTGACTATGATTTAGATATCAAAGTTTATCCGAATGGACAATACACCTTATTGGATGAGAAAGAGTATCAATCTCATTTGGGTTCGATGCGCTATTCCGATGAAATTCAAGAGATCATTGATTCCCATAAGAAACTATTAATCGAACGGATTGAAAACAAAGCGCATCCGTTTGATTTAAGCGATATTTCGTTTTTCTATCAACAATTCACACATCTACACAAGAAGTAAAAAACTTCTTAATACATAGAAGGAAGAAGGGTTTTTGATGAAATCATTTGTGTTAAAAATGGAAAAGATGGTACCTAAAGAGGTACAGGTCGTTTTGTTGTTCGTTTTTGCAGCCTTGTTTTTGATGAACAACTTGGATGGCATATCCCGGTTATTGACCATAATGGATATCTCCTTCCGCATCGGACTGATCATTTTGGCTGTTTTAATCTTGGTGCTTCGAAAAAAACTGTTTCTTGCTCACATCGTTTTGTATGTGATGCTTTTTACCCAGCGGGTGTTTCAGTTGTTTCAATCGGTGTTGTCTTATAATTTTAAGTTCCAATTTTTTGGAACAACACCGACCATCTTTATGCTGGCGTTTGCCTTAATCGAAGTGTATCTTGTCATCATCCTTTTGGCTTACGCTTTTAAAGAAGGATTGAAACTTGAGTTTAAATGGAACAAGCATTGGTTTGTCTTTTTCGTTTTTGCTGCCTATCTGCTTGTTTTTTACAGTTTGAACACCTTGTTGCTGATTGGGCTTGCTACGTTCTTGCTGTTAATGTCCAAAGAATATTTTGTAGCAATCATTTTAATGGCATGCTTCTTTATAGGACTTCCTTTTAGAACGTTAGAATTAATCATAAACGATGCTTTTAGCGGATATAGCATTCTCTTTTATCTACGCATCTTGATTGAACTGACCGGATTGGGCTATCTCACTTATTATGCGATTACGCAGTTTGTCAAAGACAAAAAGATCATCGAGTCCGCTGGAGAATAAAAAAAACTACGCAAATCGCGTAGTTGGCATCATCTGGAGCGGGCGAGGGGAATCGGACTCAAGCATCGCAATAAAAATGCACTTAACGGTGCATTTTTTGTTAGTGAAAACTAACTTAATATATATGGAGGCTTTATGGAGCACAAACTCATTAAAGCGAAGGTGATTGCTGAAATTGATGTCAGCCCGGATGGACTTGGAACTAAAAAAATTTTTTCGTTTCTTATGGAGATCCTATCAGACACAGCATCAGCGAGCAGTTTCATGATCAAAGAGGGTTATTCGCCTACTGAAGTTTCAAAAGCAAAGAATCACTATCAAAACAAACAAAATAATCAAGTTCTAGTAGCGGATGGGGCTTTTTAATTACGTTGAGTCTTAAAGGAAGGCTCTCAGCTCCGACTCCCGCTAGAGTGGTTGAGTGCTTTCCTTTAGGGCTTAAAAAATATATGCGGGAGGATTTAATATGAGTGTTTTTAGAATCAATGAAGAACCAAAGAAAAAGAAGAGTCAAAAACCTGATGATCAAACAGTTAGGAACTATCTGATCCAAGAATGCATGAAGCACACAGTCTATCCTGAGGCTTGGCTACAGAAGCAAACAATCAAATCGCTTAGATGGCTTGCAAATCGACATATTGATCAACTGAAGACAGAGGTTCAATCATGATTAAAACTTACAAAAACATAGATATGAACAAGCCTATGCAATCTGAAGAGTATAAGCCGATTGTAGGCATGAAAATCAAAGAACTTGTATCAGGTAGAATTGCAAAAATAACAGGGGTATATGATGAAGACAACGAGGTTTGGATGGTCAGTGGAAATGATATTGGTGTTGTCTCTTTATCTGATTTTTGGAAATTCTTTGAAGAGGTTCAATCATGAAGTTCTATGTGTTGAAAAGAGAAAAACACAATTGCTATCTTGCAAGAGAGGGCCATGTCGGATGGTGGACCAAGTTCATCAAGTATGCTAGAAAGTTCGAGCGGTATGATAATGCAGCAAAACAGAGAGATGTAGCCATCTCGTTCTTCGAACTTACAGTAAACGAACTATCAATAATTGAGGTGAAGAAGGATGACGTTATTAGTATCTGAATTACGAATCAATGAAATCATCAATCATCCTCAGCTAGAACACAATATCGGAAAGTTTATGATGATCACAAAAGCCAGGTCATATGTGGTCGTTGATAACTCCACCGGTGAAGCCTGGACAAAAGAGTTTGACTGCATCTGCAAAGCGGCTGACTGGTTGAACGAGAATCATGAACATAAGAAGCCTTATGAAAAGCCTACACTATCACTAATCGAGTTGACTCCCATTTACGGAGAGCTTAACAAAATCTAAGTATCGAGGAATCATCATGACGAATATGCCGGACCTCAAACTTCATACACGCGTTCGAGACTTCTTCAACGACAAATCCGTTCCACTCTGGATGAAGCTGATCCATCTTTTCGTCTTTATTGATGCTAAAAATACCAGGGCGAAAAATGGCTATACCGTTTACTACCAGAACCCCGGTCTCATTAAACGATTCACTATAACGAATGAGTATGGTCAAGTGGTATGGGAGCCATCCTTAGAATCCATTCAAAAATCACTCGCTAAGCTTGTCGAGATGCAGCTGATCGAGCGTGATGTTCTGGGAACTGGCGAAAGAAGAATCAAGCTGAATCGGCCACTGGTTCTCAAGTTCCTAAGACAGCACTCAATCGACACGGATTTATACCGATCATTCAAGCTTAAGAGTCGCGAAAGAAAACTGATCCGAAGAAAAATCATCACTGCTGCAGACTATCTCAATCAGTCTAGATTCGCACAGAACGAGTCTTTTAAGAATTATTTAGAATATCAGCACAGAAAATATGGTTATGACATAAAACTCCCGGATATCGAGATATTCGAGGTTAATTTCAACATTGATCGTTTTATCACACCAGAGGAACTCGAGTTCTTTAGGGATTATAAGCGAATAGATGATGCTATATCCGCGATTTATGATGCGATTCCGCATAGATAGAATGCACAAGCTGAGATGATCCTCAGCCCTTTAGTGTTGTCACTAGTGATGATTAGAGCCTTTTAGCTCCCTTCATATCTCCTTTTATGCAGAAAGACTAGACCACTCACCCCCCGGTGGTCTTTTCTTTTTTTTAACAATCTAGAAAGTGTACATAGTGGATAGAAAGTGTACATAGCCAATCTTATAAAGTGTACATAGTGCCTATATACCGTACATAGAGAGGTTTTATTTCTACTGATTATAGATTCATTAAAAAAATAAATAT
>CAZKLM010000016.1:3078-34820 GCA_964553755.1 uncultured Acholeplasmataceae bacterium | reverse complement strand
TACCCAAGAAGCCCCCACTTCTAATGAAAATCATTAAGTGGTGGGAGTAGTTCACGTAATCGAGTATGGTTTCGATAAGATGTTGAAAGTGATTGTGTATGTTATCATAGAGAATGCCAGCATAACCGATGACCAACATGGGGAAGGGATAAGCCTTTTGCTCAATATGATAGGAAGTTACCTCTTGAATGGCAATCAAATGTTGGTTTAAATGGTCTAGTAACCCCTTACCATCGATGGTCACTCGGATCTCTAAAACAAAGTGAAGACCGGAATCATGCCCCTTTAAGACAAAGAAGGGATACGGTTGAAACAACGTTTTAATGATGTCCAGTTTTTTTTGATAGAGCTTTCTCATGCGGTTAATATGGCGTTCAAAATGGCCTTGTTTCATAAACTCAGTCAAGATGTATTGTTCGAAGTTGGGAACAGTGGATCCGTGATAGGAAGAAAGCTCCTTATAAGCTGGAAGCAAATGTTTGGGTAAGACCAAATAACCCATCCGAAAGGATGGGGCCAATGTCTTGGTGAACGTGTTCATATAAATCACATGTTCAGTGGGTGACAACCCATAAAGTGATGGAATTGGTCGTCCTGAAAACCGAAACTCGCTATCATAATCATCTTCGATGATGTAACCCCCTGTTTTCATTGACCAGTTTAAGATTTCTCTTCTTCGTTGGATGGGCATTACCATTCCCATAGGAAACTGATGGGAAGGCGTGATATGGACAATATCTGATTTGCTTTCTTCCAATCGTTTCACTTGAAGTCCAGCCTCATCCAGCGGGATGAGCGATAATTTGACACCGTTTCCTTTTAACACTCGGTAAATGCGATCATAACACGGATCTTCCATGGCATACCGTTTATCTCTCCCCAGCAAATCAATCAACAAATGAATCAATGGGGTGCTTCCAGAACCGATGATAATTTGACTCGTATCGACTTGCATACCGCGGTAGGTTTCAAGGTATTTTTGGATTTCATTTCTTAAATCCTGTAAACCTTTAGGGGAATGGTCATTCAGCATTTCATGAGCGTGTTCTGATAGAACTTGTCTGGATAGTTTAGCCCACGTTGCATTAGGAAACAACGTCGTATCCACTCGATTGGTTTTAAAAGAGTAGGTGGTTAATGGGAGGGTTCGCTCTTCTATCGGCGCGGATTCAGTTCCTATAGCCTTGGATTTAACCAGTAAAACTTGTTTATCCACAAAATACCCACTTTTTTCGACAGCATAGACATAACCTTCAGCAATGAGTTGCTGATAAGCTGCCTCAATCGTTAAAGGACTCACGTTAAATGCTTCTGCAAGCTTTCGTTTAGAAGGAAGTCGATCACCTTCATGATAAATGCCTTCATTGAGCATGTCCTTGAAATGTTCATAGATGGTCATGTATACAGGAGTCTTTCTCATATAGCCCTCATCTGGTATGGTTAATTTTTTTTAATCTGACTATTTACATAGTCCAGTTATTATTATACAATACCCATGCACAATACACAAGGAGGTCTGTTATGAACAACGATCGTTATGAACTTAACAAGCAATTGGCTCAAATGTTAAAAGGCGGCGTCATCATGGATGTTTCCAATCCCGAACAAGCGAAAATTGCTGAGGCAGCAGGCGCTTGTGCGGTGATGGCTTTGGAACGAATCCCAGCTGATATTAGGGCCGCAGGTGGTGTATCTAGAATGAGCGATCCAAAAATGATTAAAGACATCATGACCGCTGTCAGTATACCCGTAATGGCAAAAGTCAGAATTGGACATTTCGCTGAGGCACAAATTTTGGAAGCCATTGAAATCGATTATATCGATGAAAGCGAAGTGCTTTCACCTGCAGATGATGTTTACCATATTGACAAAACCCAGTTCAACGTTCCTTTTGTATGTGGAGCAAAAGATTTAGGCGAAGCCTTAAGACGAATTTCTGAAGGCGCAACCATGATCAGAACCAAAGGTGAGCCTGGTACCGGTGATATTGTCCAAGCGGTCAGACACATGCGGATGATTCAAAAAGAAATCCGACAAATCCAATCGTTAAGAATGGATGAACTCTATCATCTTCAAAAGCAGATGGGCGTATCGATTGACCTGATTATGTATGTCCATGAAAATGGAAAATTACCCGTCGTCAATTTTGCAGCTGGCGGTGTTGCAACACCCGCGGATGCTGCATTGATGATGCAGTTAGGTGCTGAAGGTGTTTTCGTAGGTTCAGGTATTTTCAAATCAGGTGATCCTAAAAAACGAGCAGAAGCCATTGTTAAAGCGGTCGCTAACTACAATAATCCAAAGATTCTTGCAGAAATTTCTGAAGATTTGGGTGAAGCGATGGTTGGTATCAATGAATCAGAGATTGAACTTTTGATGGCTGAAAGAGGAAAATAATGAAAGTCGGCATCTTAGCGCTTCAAGGAGCATTTGCTGAACACCAATCCAAAATGGAAGCCCTCGGTGTCGAAACGTTTCAAATTCGAAACTTAGCTGATTTAAAACCCATGGATGGGCTCATTCTTCCCGGTGGAGAGTCAACTGCAATGCGTAAATTGATGGATGATTTAGGGTTGTTTGATCCCCTATTCAACCACATTCATCAAGGATTACCGGTCTTTGGGACATGCGCCGGCATGATTCTCTTAGCCAATCACATCCAAGATTCTTCCCTATCCCATCTAAGAGCTCTTGACATCACCGTCAATCGAAACGCTTATGGAAGACAACTTGGCAGTTTCAAAACAACCGATCTTTTTGATGGAACGGTTATTCCAATGACGTTTATCCGTGCGCCTTACATAGCGTCCTACGGTCAAACAGTCATCCCCTTATCCACCGTTGATGGTAAGCTCGTGGCTGCGCGTGAAAAAAACATCTTAGTCACTGCGTTTCATCCGGAACTAACGGATAGTAATCACGTTCATTTGTACTTTTTACAAATGATAACTCGTGTTGCTATAGATCAAGAAGGCACATGCTGAACCCCCCCCACAGCATGTGCTTTCCTTTTTTTTATGGCATCCGTGACACACAAGGCATCGTATGATACAATCATCTTGGGTGATAACATGCTCGGTTTTCGAAAAATTAAGTGGACAGATCAAAAGCGTTTTAATCGGATGTTGCTTGCCAATCCTCGCATGAAGGGCTACCTATCAAGTGAGCTTGTTTTTTATAATCTATTTTGTTGGAGAAAAACTGAAAACGTTCAAATCAAGTGGTTTGATTCCTTTGGGTTAGTGATGTGTTATTACGGCTCTTTTCGTGTGTTTTTGCCTCCAATTGCTTCATCCGATGCTTCTTTTTTAGCTGGAATCGGGTATATAAAGACACATTTTCCAGACATTCCTGTAAACGGATTGACAGAAAAAATGGTGGAAGTGATTTTAGATTGCGACGCTCTTATTCTAGAAGATGATCGTTTGGGTGAATATATTTATCTAGCCGATGATCTCATTGAACTTAAAGGCGTGCGGTATCATCGGAAACGCAATCAACTGAATCAATTTAAGAAAAAATACGATTTTTTGTTTCGCTCTTATCAAGATGAAGATCAGTTCGCATTAGAACAACTGCTAAAAACCTACCAAAAACAAGGCGGATCAACGGTTGATTTTAGTGCTATATGGGAAGCGGTGTCTTGTCGTTATGCTGATTATGTGTGGGTGGATGTCCTTTATGTCGATAATAAGATGGTTGCTTTATCCGTCTCTCATTTGAGCCCATATGGACATGGTGTCATTTTATTCGAGAAAGCGGATATTGACTATATCGGTGTTTATACCGCTATTAATCAAATGGTTATTCATGCACATTTTGAGAAAGCGCACCTGATTACGCGTCAAGAAGATTTGGGAATCCCTGCTTTAAGAAAAGCAAAAATGGCCTATCATCCTTTAAAAAAGGACAAGAAATACCAGTTAAATTTCAATCCTGTTGTAAAAGAGATGCACACTCTTTATCAATCGTCCTTTGATGACCCACGACCTTATGTGGATCAGTTTTTCTTAAATCAAACGAATCTCGATCACATGTATTATTTAAAACAAGATGGTCAGATCGTTGCTGGACAGCATGTGCTTAAAAAAAGAATGCGCATGAAATCATTAGAGATGGACATCCCTTTTTTGGTAGCGACGGCAACCCATCCTTCTTATCGCCTTTTGGGGTACATGAGAAAACTGATGATTCATACTATTTCTCATCTAACTGAAAAAGGAAATTCGTGCATCATGCTTTATCCTGAAGACCCTTTGGTTTATGAAAGGGTTGGATTTATCCCCTTGGTATCGCTTAACCCCATCCAAGAAAGCTGGACAAAAGTACCGTGTGAACTTGAAGTTAGCATAGATACTCATCGCTTGAATTCATTATACCAAGCGTATGTCTCAAACAAAGGCGCTTACACCCTTCGGGACGCTTCTTGGTATGAAGCACGTATTCAAATGCTTTATGTGGCTGAAACCGAATATTATCTCATTTTATCAAATGGTAATCCATTGGGTTATGCCTTGATATCTGGTGACACCATTGAGGAATGGGTAACCACTTTTGAGATTTTTCCCCTCGTTCCTGGATATGATTTTTCCGCTTATCGCTTTCCTACACAAGAAAAAGGGGCAACTGGCGTCATGGTCAGAATCACGGATCCTCTGCTCTTTTTAAGACAGTTTTCAGCCTGGATTTCCATTGATCAACCGGTTTGTCTGACGGTTAAGGATTCCCTTTTAGACCGCATAACCTCTCTTTGGATTAGGAATTTAGACGGTCAACTATCGATTGATCCTACAAACGATTATGGCGTTGAAATCTCGATTCAAGCATTGGCTGACATGATCTTTCACGGCGCTTCCCATCAAGGCATTCAACTGACAAAACCCTTCATTTATTGGGCCATATTGGATCGGTATTAAAAAAAGCATTCCGAGGAATGCTTTTTGTTTAATTCAGTTTAATATACCCAACACCCACGGCTTTGGGTCCTGTGTGTGCACCTACAACCGGAGTCAAATAAGCCACAACAACCTCTCGTTCTGGAAAAGCTTTCTTAATTTCATCCACAAACCAACTCACATAGTCATCTGCATGGGCATGTGAAATATAGGTGATGACATCAAGATCTTTTGTCTCTTCGATGTATTTTTCAATCACGCGTTGGTGTGCTTTACGGATGGTTCTTATTTTTTCCAGTGTTTCCACTTTGCCAATATCGCTTAGCGTCAATAACGGTTTCATTTGTAGCATGGTCCCCAAGGTTCCTTGCAGTTTTCCCAAACGGCCATTTTTAACAAGATATAGCAAGGTGTCTACGGCAAAATAGACTTTATGTGCATCTCTAATGGCCTCAAGGCGTTTAATGATATCTTTTGTTTTATGTCCTTGTGAAGCCATTCTATGGGCTTCAAGGACCATATAGGCCTGCCCATAAGCTAGCATTCTTGAATCAAATGCTGTCACTTTGATTTTGACCTCATTGGCCGCTCGTTTGACTGCTTCATAAAGGCCTGAGAGTTGGGCCGAGATGACAATAACAAGCGCCTCATCGTATCCTTTTTGTTCCAAAGACTCAAAGTCTTCAATCATCTTCCCGATGGGATAATAGGCTGTCTTTGGTATGTCGTCGGGATTACGTTCAATCCGCTCATAAAATGTTTTGGCATCCATCTCGATGAAATCCGCATAGCTTTCATCTCCAAATTGAATACTGGATCTGAAATTGATGATATCCTTGGGGGGATTCAAATAATCCAGACCTGAATTACTGCAGGTGATAATGGCAATCTTACTCATTGGACGTCTCCTTTTTCGCATTCCATTTAACTAACTCGTCTTTTATCTCTGTCAGAAGTTTGATATCTTCTGGAATGGCCACGGGTTTGGGTTCTTCTTTCGACTCTTCTTTTTCCATTTTTTCAATAAACGCCTGTCTTCTAATGATTAGGTTAATCACCAGATAGATTGAAAATGCAATAATGAAAAACTCTAAGGTGTTTTGTAAAAATTGACCATAACGGATTTCTGCACCATTAAGAATCCATATTAAATCGGTGAAATTAGCTTTACCTGTCAAGGTGGTAATAAGCGGCATAAGGATGTCATTGACCAAGGATGCGATAATTTTTCCAAAAGCGCCTCCAACGATGACAGCAATGGCCAAATCAAGGATGTTGCCGCGTGTGATAAACTGCTTAAAGCCAGAAAGAAAATACTTTGTTTTTTTCTTTGAATCGATCTTTTGACGCATACTGCATCCTCCTCATGCTTCTATTTTATCAAGTAATTGGCGAAAATCATCTATGTTTTCATAGGAAGTCAAGCGACTAGGGTGTTGGTTTCCTTTGGTGTATAAGATCACTCGGCATCCTAAATAATCCGCAATCTCAGCATCGTGCAGGGTATCGCCAATCATGATGATGTCTTTGGCATCAATATTGTTTTCAACAAGGTACTTTTGTGCCACATCCAATTTGCTTTTAGCCAAAACATCGCCCGTCCCTAAGACATCCTTAAAAAGGTGTCTAATGGCGTAATGATCCACTTGTTCATTAAGGTTATTGATCTCAGAAGCGGATAGCAAGACTTGTTTGATGCCTTTTTGATTGAAATGCTTTATGACCTCCACCACATGATCATTTAAACCTTGTTCGAGGCTTCGAGGTTGATAGCGCTCAATGAACCGTTGTGCAAGAACATCAAACGGTGTTTTGTTTAGATCATAAACTTTGCTGT
Source organism: uncultured Acholeplasmataceae bacterium (assembly GCA_964553755.1). Classification (GTDB taxonomy): domain Bacteria; phylum Bacillota_I; class Bacilli_A; order Acholeplasmatales; family Acholeplasmataceae; genus Peloplasma. The sequence goes on along the minus strand of CAZKLM010000016.1, from coordinate 28,088 downwards.
AGTACTCCTGAACGGGAAAGCCAAACACCATCAAGTATTCATCGTAGGTTAAAAGGGGACGCTCTTCTTCTTTGAGCATCTGAATGAGTATATCGTACGTTAAAGGGATATCGTTTAATAAGGTACCGTTAAAGTCCCAAAAAATGTATGTCATATAACCTCACTTATGATAGGGATGGTTTTTTAAAATCGCAAATCCCCGGTAGAGTTGTTCCATCAGCATCACCCTTACCAATTGATGCGGAAATGTCATCAATGATAATGAAACCATGTGCTGAGCACGCTTCTTAATGGTCTCGGATAACCCATAAGATCCACCGATGACAAAAACCATTTGGCCTTGATGGTGTTGAGACTGCTCGATTAATTTGGAAAACGATTCGGATGTCAAAAGTTTTCCTTCTATGGCCAACGCAATGACCATGTCTTGATCTTTGATGTGTTTTGCAATTCGAAGTGCTTCAATCTCCATGCCGTGTTGATCTTTTTCATCCTTGACTTCAACCCACACCACCTCATGAGGGATTTGTTTTTGATAATGCTCAATCCCCTCTTTTAAATACTTCTGGGTTAATTTCCCCACAGCAATAATCTTAATCATATTTCAATCATCTCAAGGCTCTCTTGAGACGTGTAATAGACTTCTACTTGAGTCGGATCTAAAAAACATTTGATAATGGCCTCATCAATATCCAACGTGGAATTGCAATCTTCAGAGATATGAGCGACAACCCATATGGCTTTCTTATTTCGGGTGAATACGTTCATGTATTTGGCTGCGTCTTCGTTGGATAAATGGCCTTTTTCGCCTACGATTCGCTTTTTTAAAAGGAAAGGCCGATTGGACTGAAAGAGAGTGGCTGGATTATGATTGGCTTCAAAAATATAAAGGTCTGCTTCACTTAACAAATCAAAATAGGATTCATCGACATACCCAGTATCGGTCAAATAGACCATTTTTCGGACATGATTATGAATCACAAATCCAATCGGATCTTTAGCGTCATGTGAAGCTGAAAATGGATGAATGGTTGTTTCACCCAATTGAAACGGCTGATCCGGTTGGATGAAATGAATGTTTTCGATGCCTTCAATCGCATCTTTTGGCAATTCTTGATATGTCCCCTGTGTGAGATAGAGGTGTTCGATACGCCCATTTTTAACAAGATTTCTTAAACCTTGTATATGATCATGGTGCTCATGAGTTAAAAAAAGGGTGTTTACATCGTATAGATTTTCACCGTAGTCTGTCATTTTTTTCTTCATTTTTTGAAAGCTAATTCCTGCATCGATGAACAGCCTAATATCACCTACTTTTAAGTAGGTCATATTACCTTTTGAACCGCTCGCTAAAACGTATGCTTTCATCCCATCACCTTCTTATATCATATCATAAAATATGTGAGATTAACAAATAAAAATGTTTCTGGTTGCAAACCCTTTTTAAACATGCTATATTATACTTGCTTGTATGAAATACACTGAAGGAGTGAGCATAATGAAAAATTACACAACCGTAAGGAAATTAGGCGTATTGGTACTCGTATTCCTAAGTTTACTTACATTGGCAGCTTGCAAAGGCGCCGACAAAACCCCTTATGGAAGCATCACGGATGACACCTATGTCCAATTCGGGAATGTTTCTGTCACTAAGAAAGAATTATACGATCAAATGCGTCTTCAAGGAGCTTCTGTCTTGGCAGCTATGATCGATGAAACTATTTTCGCTGAACATATTGCTGCAGTTAAGACATTGCTTGCTAACGGTGATGAAACAACCAATCAATTCTTGGATGAGACTGTGAATCAAGCGATTCACGGAACCACCGATTTAGAAAAACTAGAAGAGTTTTATACCAAGTATCCAGAGCGCTTTTTAAGAAACATTGAAAAGTTCGCGGATTCCTTGTTTCTCTTGGATAATTCAATCACTATTGCCAATGTGATTTCTCAAATCGAGTCATTACCTGGTAAATATGAAGGTTATGCTTCCATCCCAGCCATTGTTGACAATTACACAATCCGTGTGACTCAACGCCATTATGCTCGGAGTATTTTGGAAACATTGGCGGTTGATGAAGACAGTGAATTTTTCATATCCGAAGATGATTTGGTCCGTTACTATAACGGAAACATCAAGGGACAATACGATGTTGAAGCGTTAATCGTACGTTTTATTAACCTTAATGAAGCTAACGCGGCACTTTATCGTGCAAGCATCAAATCGGATGCACGTGGCGTCTGGTATAAAATTCCCGATATTCGCATTTCAGATACTAACGATCCAAACTATGTGGATTTAACCGATTTATCACAAACCGGTTTTGGACATGTTAAAAAAATATTAGATGATTTAAACATCAATTACCAAGATCGTAACCAAATTAGTATTCTCGATTTCGAAAACTACTACAAATCGTATACCATCAGCACGACTAGAACTAACGGCCGTGAAGATGTTCCTTTGACAACGTCTCAAGTCAAACAAGAGTTTGTCAACATCTATAACCTATTAAACCCTCAAACTCAAGTTGAAGTCGCAAGCGATGGGTCAATTGTTGCTAAAGCCGGCTCTTCTTTCAATGCGACTGTAACGTTTGAAGAATTAACCAAAATCAATACAACCCTAAGAAGTCATATCTACACCACTCTCGTTTCCGAAGCTTCTATGGATGATAAAGAAGACATCACCGGTGGTAAACCTTATTCAGCACGGATTCAAACTTTTGGATCTTCTAGATACCTGGTCTTTAGACTTTCTGACCAAAGTGAAACCGAAGAAGGCATCCTAATTGAAAATCCAGAAGACCCCGATAAAGAAATCTTCGCAAGCACCCCTAAAGCAATTGAAAAGCGAAACGAAGTGTTCCAAGAAGTCTTCAAATCCCGTTTAACGGATCAGTTCATTTCTATTCAAGTTCAAGAACTTTATAATGAAAAAACCATTGATATTTATGATCGTATCGTCCGTATCTTCTATGACCAATCCTATGGCTATAGTGGAACGGATAAGACACGCTCTGGAAATGTCATTGCAACCGTAGATGGAAAAGACATTTTGGTGGATGACTTCTATCAACGTTTAGAAAAATCATTTGGAATCAACTTGTCTCTTGATATATTACTAAGTAAAGTGCTTCTATCGAGCGAAACATACACCGTTTCTGCTGAAGAAAAAGAAAACTATAAGAAACAATTTGAAGATATCATTAGCCAATTTTCTGCTGATAATTTCGCAAGCGCTGGTTATCCCGCTAGCATGGGTAGAGAGAAATTCTTGTTAACGGCATTTGGTGCAAGAACCAACACAGAAGCAATCAATCAAGTTTACATTTATCCAGAACTTAGAAAACAATACATCGAAGATCTTGAAGCCCATTACCACAAGACCAACGACACCATTTATCAAAAATTAGCCGAATTTGCTGGCAAGCAATACGATGAATTTAAATCCATTAATGTCAGCCACCTCTTAATTTATGTGGACACGAATTTTGATGGTTCACCCGATGATCCTCAAGAGTTCTTAGACAGTTTAAGCGCTCAAGCACGTGCTGAAGTACTCCAAGGTTTAACCGATTTGGTTAAGAAGATTTATCAAATCGTTGGCGAGTTTAAAAGCCATACCGAAGGTCTTCAAGCCATTGCTGAAGAATTCAATAACTCAGGTCGAATCGAAATCGGAAGCCGCAGCAAACCCATCGATTATCAAATCGAATTGGATTGGGCAAGATTCCGTCAACTAGGATTCTACCTCAAGTTTGAAAACCTGCCTAATGCGATTACCAATCAATCCAACTTTGTAACTGGGCAAGCCGTATTAGATCCTGTGTTCTACACCCGTGCAATGCAAATTCATGATCAACTGGCTCTAATTGAAAAAGATGATGCTAAATTCCCACATCTAGATCTTTATGACTCAGTCATTACCCAAGCAGCGCTTGAAGAAGTGAAATCATCCTTTGGATGGCACTTGATTCTAGCAACACGTGTCGATGAAAAGAGATCAGCCATCTTTAGTTCAGAAGATGATCTAGATGGACGCTATGTGTCTTTCGATGGAACACTTAATGCGTACAATGAAGACTCAGAACGTTTAACAGCGTCACAAATCGAGTTCTTCTTAAAAGGCGAAAAGAGCGATGAAGGGGTGGTTCTCCCACCGGATGTTCAACAAGCCATCACGCAATACTTAAACCCTGTCCTTACGCGTTACAGAGGCACCAACATGCAAAGAGAATTGGTGTTCATGTTCCTCCAAAGTGCTCAATTTGTTGGAGCCCCTAATGGAGCTAACCGTTTGGCTACCGTTCGTCAAATCAACATTAATCAAATGAACGAATACCAATTATCCTCTCGTCCTGGTGCTGTCTATGATGAAAATTATGCGGCACTCTTCGGACAATGGTTTCAAATCTTAACCCGTTAGTAACACAAAGGGACGCCAACGCGTCCCTTTTTTTATTCTAAGTGTTTGATTACCGCATCCTCAAACGTTTGATAATCCTCATAATCATTTTTAAGGTGATACACCCCTTTGTCTTTTATAATCACAACCTCATCAGCGAGTTGATATGCGATATGCGTCATGTGGGTCGAAATGATTAAGGTTTTCTCCTGTTTATTCAGCATTTTCAATAAAGCTATCAGTTCTTTTTGAGAAGGGGGGTCAAGAGCAGTCAAAGGTTCATCAATCAGATAAGTGTGATAATTAAGAAGCATGGCGGATAACAAGGCCAGTTTATGTTTCATTCCTAAAGACATCTCATGGATAAACTTCGATAAATGACTTTTCATGTCAAACACATGAACCAAATCAATAATTTGATCTTCCAAACGATGTTTACTAAGAATTTTGACATACTCCAAATACTCATATCCTGTTAAATAATCGTATAAGATGGGTTGATCGGGGATAAATATTAACTCCGAGTCAGAGGAAATCGTTCCGAAGTCGGGTGACAAGATGCCCGCAATTAAATGAAACAGTGTCGTTTTTCCACTTCCGTTTTTTCCTAGAACAATCGTGATTTTATTGGTTAAAAATGTTAAATCGACCCCATCTAAAATAGGAACGCCCGCTTCGTATGCAAACATCAGATTTTTAATTGTAATCATAAGTACCCTCGCTTTGTTTGAGTCGTATACGCCTGTCTTGAATCCAATTAGCGATCCATAAACCGCTTAAATAGATGGCCGTCATACCGTAGATTCCGTTGATGCCCAACAAATAGTCAAATAATTGAGCCATGAGAAAGAAACCAATAGGTACAGCAATCATGAAGAACAATCCAATCATAAAGGATGTTCCCATTCCTATCGATTGCACAGGTAAACTATGGATATGCGCTTTTCGGTTTTGTGTGTCTGAAAAAACATAATGCCGAAGCTTAAATCGTGTTAAGGCCACATAATATAGAACACTAAAAAGAAAGAGTCCTACTCGCTCAATCGATGGTTGGATGACGATAAGAGATGATCCGATGACAACGATGAGCACTTGAACAAGCATGCGTTGATAAAGGCGTAACTTAGCTCTAAAAATTTGCCTCGGCGCCACGTGTAATCGATGATAAGTTAATGTCAATGCGCCTTCGTTTGCGTAAGCAATATGGTTACTCAGCATGGATGTAGAACTCATGTGCATCAAAAAAGCTGCTCCAACAAACACCATAGAAAGCAATAAAAGACTCATGAAATCGGTTTGATCTCTTACACCAAAAGCGTACTGGACACTAACAAGTACAAGGAGTGGTGCATAAAAAAACGCACTGTAGTAGTCTTTGAGGTTCTTTCGTTTGAATGTTTTCTGATCTTTAATCGCGATTGCTTTTTCAATTGCATCTAATCCCTTAAGCCAAACACTGTTTTCGTCCATAAAACGAGCACTTTTTTGTTTGTTTCTCGGTTGCACACTTGGATAAAGCATGTTGATAAAACGGCGTTCTAAGTATCGCGTTAATCCTGGATTGAAAAGAAAATATCCACTTAAAATAAGCCCTAAACCGTAGCCAAAAATGGCAAGATAAACCCAAAGTGGATACGAGTTCTCGATTAAAAAGAAGGTTGGATATGACAATACAAAGCCAATCAATGCAAACATGATCCAAATTCCAGAACTGATTAAAAAGTCTTTAAAAAAAGAGTGTCTTAATCTTACATACTTTACATCATAAAGAATCAAAACCATAAAACGTGTGAGCACATACCCAATGCCTTGAAACACAACAAAGCCAAGAAATCCCACAAGATTGCCCTCGTTAACCGTCATCAAAAAAGCTGAAAATAAGGTTAAAGGAACCAGAGATGTCCAATAGCTTCGTCTTAATTTCTCTTTTATCTCATCGAAATAAAGTTTTTTCTTGTAATCTCCAATCATATGCATCAATAGGTCTTGTTTACTGATTGCCATTTGAGTATTTAGTTGATACGCCATGCTTGAGATATAAATCCATGTGAAGAACACATGCCCCATCATCAATTGAAATAGTTCAGAAAGGTTTAATAACTTAAAAACAAAAAACATCATCATGCCAAAGATGATGGTTTTGATGATGCCAATTCCAAAATTGAACTGGGTCATACGATTGATTCGATACCTGTTCATAAAGGCTATATAAATCGTTTTCGGCAAAACCATATGAAAAAGAAGGTCATAATGTTGGCGTTTTTTATGAAACTGATAGAGTCTTTTTAATGCTCGATACCGTTGTTGATCGTCTAGATTCATGTTGCCCTCATCTTCTCATATCGCATTTTAGGGGGGCTACAAAGGACTTCTATCCGTTCATGCCAGTCGATGAAACACTTTCGATGCATGTATCCAAACAATAAACAAAGCATCCCCCAATTATGTTCACTAAATCTTATGTTTATAGAACTTCATCTTATCCAATACAGAAATCATTTGCGTAAACGCCCCATCAGGTGTCTCAGACAATGTCTCACCCAAAACCGTAAATTTAGAATCAATGGTATCAATGAACCAAAGCAGCAACGCTTCACCTATTTGTGGCTTTTTAGGTGAGCCAAAATTCAATTGCCCATGATGTGAAACAATCATGTGCTTAAGAAGGAGGGCCTCTTCAGTTTCTTCATACCCAAGTGATCGAGCTACCCGATCAATATCAACGGTTTGCATGACCAAATGCCCGATTAAGAGACCTTCTTTGGTATATTCTCCGTCTACTCCGCTAATTTCATCAATTTTCGAAACATCGTGCAAAATAACACCGGCATATAGCAAATCTCGGTTTAAATAAGGGTATATATCAACAAGCGGATCGACGAGTTTCAACATGGTTAACGTGTGATAAGATAACCCCCCGACATACGCGTGATGGAATTTGGTTGCAGCAGGATGCATGTAAAAGCTGCGTTCATTTTCATGATAAATCACGTCAGTGATGGCTTTAATCACAGGGTTTTTGATTTGATTCAAAAATGCTTCAATGCCCGACTTAATGTCCAACATAGGAATGGGTGCATAAACATAGTAAAAAGAAAGGACCTTGGCCATCGTTTTGTCGTCTAAAACATCTTCCGCTGGTGTGATGGCTTTGCATTTCAAAACCAATTCATCTTCGATTTTGACCACCGCTAATGCTTCAAACTGATACACTTTTCCTAAAGATAGGTGATTCAGTTGTTCAACATCAAGTTTCAAATTGATGTGCTCAGAATCCATGGTTAACACTGTGGTGTTGCAAAAATGCACGCCGTGATTAATCGATTCGACTTTTCCGATAATTTGATAGATTTGATTCAAGTTGAGTTCCATGGTTAACTCCTTAATTTTTCAAGCGCTTTTTCATAAAATCGATGAGCGCTTCTTTTTCATTTTTTAATCGGTGATGGATAATTTCAATCACCATTTGGGTTTGCATTTCTTTGACCCATGCTCCCGCTTTTTTTCCTGAAAGTTCAATCATCTCAGGCGCTCTTAGTTTTAAGTCAAGATCACTTTGAATGGGCAAGGAGGCGTACATGGCTTCTATTTGCTGCTTCATGTTCCGACTTTTACCAAGCAACACACTCACACGATTCGCTAAAAGCGACAATTCAAGTCCATACGTGTACAAGGTATAGGCATCATACACATTTTGTTGAACCAAATGGATGGCGGTTTCATAACGATGTCGATGTTTATTTGAAAAAGGCCATTCTTTTGGAACATATCCATGTAGTGCAAAGGACAAAATGAAAAAGGCATCGACATAGGGCATAGTGTCCATTTCAGAAACATAGGATAAGCCTTTTCCCAAACCAGGCAATACCTCATGAACACCTGTTCGAATCATGGATTGAATCGCTTTTTTCAAAGCGGGCCCTTTGAGAATTTTAATCATTTCATTCAAAATCCGTTCCATAGCAACATCTTTTAAACGTATTTTAGATTGTTGAATCGCGTGTTCTGTTTCTTTTTCAATCAAAAATCCAAGTTTGGCTTGGAAATAAAAAGCCCTTAAAATGCGAAGTGCATCTTCACTAAAACGTTCCAAAGGGTCTCCGATGGTACGAATCAGCTTATCGTGAATATCTTTTTTTCCTTCAACATGATCCATGATCTCCAAAGATTCATTCATCAGTAGCCCATTAATGGTAAAATCGCGTCGTTTAACATCTTCAATCACAGTCTCACTAAAGGTGACTTGTTCAGGGTGTCGATGATCCAGATAGGGGCCGTCAATCCGAAATGTAGTGACTTCAAAGGTCTCGTTGTTATAAAACACAGTGACCGTGCCATACTTTATCCCTGTGGGTTTGGTTTTAAAAATCTTGGAGACTTGAAAAGGCTTCGCATTGGTGGTGATATCTATATCGGTTAATGGCATGCCTAAAAGATGGTCCCTTACGGCACCACCGACAATGAATGCTTCATATCCATTTTTTTTCAATTCATAGAGGACGCGTCGCGCGCCTTTAATGGTACTCATAGGTTCACCATTTCCATTATACCAAAGATTGATGGATTATGTGATTTTCCTTGTCATAAAACCATCATGTAATCGAGATGTGCTATACTATAAAGGGTGAGAAATCATGCGTTATCTTAAAGACCGTGTTACCAGTCAATTCGAAATCAACAAATCGCTCTTTATTGCTGTCTTATGGCCTATCCAGGATAAAAAATCCTTAGAACGTGCGCTTATGGAAACCAAAACCCTGTACCCAGGAGCCAATCATTACTGCAGCGCATCCCTATTTGATGATGGAGCTAGCGCGACTCAAGATGATGACGGGGAGCCCGAGCGAACAGCGGGATTTCCTATTTTGGAGGTTTTGAAACATCATGATGTAACCAACATCGCGTGTGTCGTGGTCCGCTACTTCGGAGGAATCAAACTCGGAGCAGGGGGGTTAGTAAGAAGTTACACAAAAGCCGCAGCTGACGCAATGAAGCGCGCTCAGTTTGTGGTAAAAAAGAAGGTTTTGATGTATCGATTGACATTTGGCTATCCGTTGATTTCAACCGTAGATGCTTTTTTTGAAAAAAAAGGAGACATCATCGAAAAAACCTTTTTGGAGGATGTCTCTTATACCGTGCTCTTACATGACCGTTCGAATGATGCGTTAGATGACCTTCGTTATCGCATAAAAACGGTTGAATTCTTGGGTGAAAAAGATCTTTACGTCGATGAGTAAATCGACTTTTTTTATCCGATGAGATGGGAGAAACGCACCATGATTTCTGCCAACATATGCGCAACAATCAAGGCCAATAAAAAGATGGCTGTTTTTATTTCCCATACCTTCATTTTTTCGAACTTGTTTTCAATATGAAGCGCCCTTAAAATGCGAAGGTTGATGGTAAAAAAGATAATTAAGGATACGAAATACACCATGTTTTCCATATCGGTCTCCTTTTAGATTTGTCCAGCTTTGCTCTTTTTGATGTTTTCTCTCAGTTCGCGTTCTTGTTTAGAAAAATCGACATTTTCTCTTTTAGAGAAATCCAATTTTTCCTTTTTCTGTTTATCAAAAGCAGCCTTGGCTTTTTCTAAGGTGGGTCCGATTTGCGCTTCAAGCGCTAAAATACTTAACACATTGTCTTTAAACTCAACGACCGCTTCTTCAATCACCAGATAACTTTCTTGCTGATCGGATATGAGTCGAACATGCCCTTCTCGAACTTGGACAATGATTGGAACATGATCCTTTAGAATTCCAATCTCACCGTCTTGATTCTTAACAATAGCAAACGTGATGGTATCCGAATAGGTTTTCCCTTGCTGGGTAAAAACTTTAAAAATCATAACGACTTCGCCTTCTTAATGGCGTCTTCAATGGTTCCCACCATGAGGAAAGCTTCTTCGGGTAGATGATCGTGTTTTCCGTCAATGATTTCCTTAAACCCATTGATGGTCTCTTTAAGGGGAACATAGGATCCGGGAACACCGGTAAATTGTTCAGCCACGTGGGTGTTTTGAGACAAGAAGATTTGAAGACGTCTCGCACGATGCACAATCAGTTTGTCCTCATCCGTTAATTCATCCATCCCTAAAATCGCGATAATATCTAAAAGTTCATGATAGCGTTGAATCATTTTTTGAACAGCGCGAGCGGTTTCATAGTGTTCTTTACCCACGATATGAGGGGCCAATGCGCGCGATGTTGAAGCGAGTGGATCAACCGCTGGATAGATGCCTATTTCGGTCAATTTTCTTGACAGATTCGTGGTTGCATCCAAATGGCTAAAGACCGTTGCTGGTGCTGGATCGGTGTAATCGTCTGCCGGCACATAGATGGCTTGAATGGAGGTAATCGATCCGCTCTTTGTGGAGGTGATTCTCTCTTGTAAGCGTCCCATTTCGGTAGCCAATGTGGGTTGATAACCAACAGCGGAAGGCATTCTTCCTAAAAGCGCTGATACTTCACTTCCTGCTTGAATAAAACGGAAAATGTTGTCAATGAACAGCAAGACGTCTTGTTTATGTTCGTCTCTGAAATGCTCTGCCATGGTCAATCCGGTTAAAGCAACCCGCATTCTAGCACCTGGTGATTCGTTCATTTGTCCAAAGACTAAAGCCGTTTTACTGATAACACCTGTTTCTGTCATTTCCTGGTAAAGTTCATACCCTTCTCGGGTTCTTTCACCAACACCGGCAAAAACGGAGATCCCTTCCCGTTCTTGAGCAATGTTATGAATCAATTCTTGAATAAGAACGGTTTTTCCGACACCGGCTCCACCAAAAAGACCAATCTTCCCCCCTTTGATATAGGGGGCTAACAAGTCAATGACTTTAATGCCTGTTTCCAAAATTTCAACTTCAGATGACAGTTCATGAAAGGGAGGTGCTGAGCGATGAATGCTCATTCTTGGCGCATCCGTCAAAGGCTCTTTATCATCAATGGGTTCACCTAAAACGTTAAAAATACGACCTAAAACCTGCTTGCCAACAGGGACCATGACTGGGGATTCATCGGAGGTCACCACGAGATCTCTTTTCAATCCCTCTGTGGGTTCTAACGCAATGGTTCTTACCAAATGATCACCTAAATGAAGCGCAACTTCAAGTGTGATGGTTTTTTTGTTTTCCAGTTGAACTTTAAGGGCATGGTTAATGGCGGGCAGTTCTTCTGAAAAGAACACGTCGACGACGGGTCCAATGACCTGAGTAATTTTTCCTTGCATAAGATCCTCCTAAATGTTAGAACCATTGATAACATCAATGATTTCACTGGTGATTTCCTGTTGTCTGGCTCGGTGATACATCAAATGAAGTCGATCAACAATGTCATTCGCGTTATCGGTCGCGCTCTTCATGGCCATCATTCGTGATGCATGCTCACTGAGTTTGGCGTCTGCTAATGCCTTGAAAATGCTGGATTCGATATAAATGTTGATGACTTCGTCAATGACAACATCTGGATGCGCATCGTAGATGTAGGTGTCATTGACCATTTTTTGTTTTTCATAAATCAGCGGCAATATCCGTTCTTTTTTGACTTCTTGTGTGGCCGTTGATACATAGTGGTTATAAAACATAACGACCTCATCAATGTCTTTAAGCAAAAAGACATCTTTGATTAGTCTGGCATAGTTTCTAAAATAGATGGCTGAAACATCATCTCGGTTATAGATGATTTCCTCATTGACCATCGGCAGTTTTCTTTTCTGACAAAAATAAAATCCTTTTTTTCCAATCGTAAGTATACGGTAATCCACTTCGTTTTGGATTTCCTCTAGAAATGCTTTGAAAAGTTGGTTATGGTAGCTCCCCGCTAGGCCGCGATCAGAGGTTAACAAGATGTAAAGTTTCTTGTTTCCATCGTTTGCTGATGTCATTCGGTGCTGGCTTTCTAGGTTTTGATGCGCATAGGTTAAGATATCTTCCAATTTAGTCACAAAATCCGATGCATGATGGAGAAGCTCCGAAGATTTCTTAATCTTGGATAAGGCAATGTTGTGCATCGCCTGAGTGATGGAAGCCGTTTTTTGAATGGCTTGCATCCTGAGCTTAATCTCCTTAAGTCCCATTAGATCAACCTCTTGAGACCTTGAATAAAGGTGTTGAGATCATTTTTATCCGGTAAAGCTTTGGTGTCCATCAAATGCTGATAGATTGCTTGTCCCAGTGGATTAACTTCTAGACCTGTCGTGATTTCGCGTTCCAAAGCTTTGACTTGGTCCACTGAAAGATCGTCCATAAGGCCTTCAGATAGTGCATAGATTGAAACAATTTGAGTTGGCATCGAAATAAGTTCATGCACGTCTTGTTTCAACAATTCAACGGTTTTTCTTCCTCTTTCCAACCGCTTTTTCGCGGTAGTGTCTAAATCAGAGCCAAACTGAGCAAATGCTTCTAGTTCACGGTAACTGGCCAATCCGACACGGAGTGTTCCAGCTACTTTTTTCATGCCTTTCCATTGGGCTGCCCCTCCGACACGGGATACCGATAGACCCGCACTAATGGCTGGGCGAATGCCTGAATAGAACAACTCAGATTCTAAAAAGATTTGACCATCTGTGATGGAGATGACGTTAGTCGAAATATAGGCCGAGATGTCACCCGCCTTGGTTTCAATAATGGGCAAGGCCGTAATGGAGCCTCCGCCTAACGAATCGTTTAACCGAGCGGAACGCTCGAGTAATCTAGAATGAAGGTAAAAGACATCGCCTGGATACGCTTCGCGTCCTGGAGGTCTTCTCAGGAGCAAGGAAAGTTCGCGATACGCTACGGCATGTTTGGATAAATCGTCATAGACAATTAACACATCTTGTCCTTTTTCCATGAAATATTCGCCCATGGTAACACCTGCAAAAGGCGCTAAATATTGAAGAGTTCCTTCTTTGGAGGCACTGGCTGAGACGACAATGGTATAATCCATGGCATGATGCTCATGAAAAAGTTGAACAAGGCTAGCCACTGTCGATTCTTTTTGGCCGATAGCCACATAAATGCATATGGTGTTTTTTCCCTTTTGATTGAGAATAGTATCCACAGCCAAGGTGGTTTTTCCGGTTTGTCTATCGCCAATAATTAACTCTCTTTGACCTCTTCCAATTGGAACAAGGGCATCAATCACTTTAATGCCGGTTTCCATGGAACTGTTAATCGAGCCCCGCTGCATAACCCCTTGGGCTTTTCGTTCAACCGGTAAATATGCTTCTGCTTCAATGATTCCATTCGCATCCAAGGGTTGACCCAAAGGGTTAACCACACGGCCCAATAGGGCTTCTCCTACAGGGACTTCGAAAATGCGTTTGGTCGTTTTAACCAAATCACCTTCTCTGATTTTATCGGCTTCACCAAGCAAAATAACCCCAACGCTGTGTTCTTCAAGGTTAAAAACGAGTCCCTTGACTCCGTGTGGAAAGTCAAGGAGTTCGCCCATCATGGCTTGTTGCAGACCATAGACAATCGCAATGCCATCTCCCACGGAAAGAACGGTACCTGTGTTTTCAAGTTTGACGTCTTGTTCAAATGACGCGATTTGTTTTTTAATGACCTGAGTCATTTCTTGGATTTTTAATTTAGACAATGTCTACACCACCTTAAATTGTTGTATATAATTCCTGAAGCTCTCGTGCAATAGAACGATCAAGGGATTGCCCACGATACTCCACTTTGATGCCACCAATCAATGTACTATCCAGCTCAATCGAGAGGGTCACTGTCCGGCCTGGAAAACGTAGGGAAAGCGCATTTTTTAGTTTGTCTTCTTGTTCTTGAGTCAGTTCTTTTGCTGCAAAGACCCTTAGATGAGCAATCTTCTGATAACGTCTTGATAGTTGGGTCCATTCTTCATAAATCTCGTTGATTTGATGGGTGATTCGCTTTCCTGCTAGCACTTTAAGAAACGATAAAAAAGAGCGGTCAAATGGCAAAACATCGATGCTCTTTTCTTTTTCTTCCGGTTTGACCATCGGAGAATCCATGTGGCTCATCCAAACGGGATGGGATGCTAAAACATGAAAAAAATCTTCAAAGTTTAAATGGATGAGATCCACTTTATCGTTTTCCAAAGCAATTTCAAACAAGGCTTTGGCGTAATTGGATACACTCATTGTTTCAATGTTTCTCCTATAATTTCATCCACGATATCTTGATGCATCGCTTCATCGATTTCTCGTTTGACGATTTTTTCTGCAGCAGCAAAAGCAATCTCTTTAATCGATTGTTTGATTTGCTCATTGGCCATTGAAATTTCAAACTCGATGTCTTTTTCGGCTTGTTCGAGTCGTCTTTTAACTTCAGCTTTGGCCTTTTGAATCATGATTTCTTGTTCGTTATAGGCGTCTTTTAATAGCTTTTCTTTGAGCGCTTGGGTCTCTTGTCGCATGGCTTCATAATCTTTTGCTGATTTTTCTTGCAACTCGAGTGCGCGTTTGCGCTCTTTATCAGCAGATTCCAACGCTTCCATCATGACCTTTTGACGGGTTTCAATAAACTGAGTAACTTTGCCCCAGAAATATTTTTTGATGATCAATACCAAAACAACGAAAGCCAGCAAGTTCAATAAAATGATGCTGGGATTTTGCATAGCCGAATTTAATCCTTTTTCGATGGCTTCGGTGGCTCGATCAAAAACACTTGAATAAATCACTTAGAATCAGTCCTTTTTTTTGATTATCTGCCCAGCAAAATGATGGCAATGATGAATCCGTAAATCCCTGTTGTTTCAGCCACGGCTTGACCGATGATCATGGTCAATGTGATTTTTTGTTGTGCTTCGGGTTGACGACCAACCGCTTCAGCTGCTTTTCCAGCCGCGATGCCTTGTCCAATCCCTGTACCAAGACCGGTTAAAACGGCGATACCGGCACCAACATACGCTAAACCACTTCTAAAAAATTCATTGTAGACAGCAACTTCCATAATATTGGGTAATACACTTTGCAACACATGTAACATATTCTTGATCTCCTTAATTTATTAGTTTATGATTAAATCTTCGTCTGATATTTTCATCGAAGCGAAGATAATCGTGAGCAAACAGATAACTGCAGTTTGAATCAGACCAAATCCGATATCAAAGATGAGGTGAAAAACAGGTGCAACAACAATAGAGGCCCATCCGGCAAGTCCATAAACCAAGGTCATGATTAATGCACCGCCAGCAATGTTTCCAAATAGACGCATGGCCATCGATAAGATGGGAACAAACTCACTGGTAACATTCAGTGGAAACATCGGCCAAAGCGGTTTAAAAACCCCTAAGAAGTGCTTCGCCCCCATGGAGCGTATGCCTGTTGACTGAACCACATAAAAGGCCATCAGCGACATTGAAAAGGTAACCGCTGTAAACTGGGTTGGAGCAGGTAACGCGATAATACCAGCGATGTTGGAAATGAAGACATAAAGCGCCATTGTTAGAATAAAGGGGGTAATGTAACGCCAATGTTTTCCCACATAACCTTTGATAAAGGTGTTGAGCCCGTCCACCAAAGTGATGAGGACCGTTCTTAATCGATTCGGTTTTTCTTTGACATTCATTCGTTCAATTTTGATGCCCATAATGGATAGGAAAATAGCCAAAAAAGCCATAATCGTTAACGAAATAACAAAATAGAGGGGGGGATCTTGAATCACGTGGATTAAATCATCAATCAGAAATTTCATTGTAGACGGGATCCTCCTTTGGTTTTGGTTTTTTTATCAAAGGGGTATGATAGATGTATACCCCCATTTTGGTTGATATCAACCCAAGAATGAGAAAAATAAAACTGTTTCGGATGACCTCAAAACTTTCCGCTTTCGTATCCACGTAGACCACCACAATGACAATCATCATTAACACGTAACGTTGCATGAGATGAAAAACAAGTTTTTCGGTCTTTAGACCGTTTTTAGTCGTATGAATCATTTGACTGTGGTTAAACAGTGAAACGGCAGACCCAAGGATTGCCCAAACCATGTAATCTTTGAAAAACAGGAAAGATACCAGTCCGAGTATGACGGCATATAAACTGCCAATAAGGCTAATGACGTGAACTTCTTTCATATCTTTCCTCACTTTTAATCATGCGTACCATGATCACAAACCCACTGAAAACCCCAATACCTAGACCTATTGCAGCTAGTATCGTTGAAAGTTCGGTGGTCTCATCGATTCTTCGGCCAATCCAATAACCTAATAAAGACATCCCAATCGCCGTGACGATGAACTGCATGACGATCATGTACCCCATGACAATCCGTTTAAGTCGGTTGGGTCTATTTGGTTCCAAAAATCCGATCCCCACAATCGCCTAAACCAGGCACAATATACCCTTTTTCATTAAGATGGCTATCCATAGCTGCCAAATAAATGGTAACATCTGGATGATCTTTTTGAACACGAGCAACACCCTCAGGGCATCCAACCAATCCAACATAGCGAATATCGGTAGCCCCTTTGTTTTTTAAAATATCAATCGCTTTGGATGCAGAACCGCCGCTTGCTAACATGGGGTCTACGACCAAAACAACACTTTCTCCAATATTGGTTGGGAACTTCGAATAATAAACTTGCGGTTGCAAGGTTTCCTCATCCCGGTATAAGCCAATATGCCCAATCTTGGCACTTGGAATGATGTTGTGTATGCCTTCTACCATGCCTAATCCTGCCCTTAAAATTGGAACAATGACGATTTGCTTATCCAACTCATAACACGTGGTTTCACAAATGGGGGTCTCGATTATTTTGGGGCGTGTTGTAAAATCGCGCGTAATTTCATAGGTGATGAGTCCACCAACTTCTGACACACTTTCCCGAAACTCCTTCGTTCCTGTGTTTTTATCTCTAATCTTGGTCATCTTGTGGTCAATCAACGGATGATTTAATACAATTAGCTTACCCATTTTTCATTTTCCCTTCAATGTTCGAGATTTTATCGATTCGCTTTTGATGGCGTGTCTCATATGGGGTTTCCATAAAGATTTTAATCATGGATTTGGCTTGGTCAAAAGTCGTTGTGCGACCGCCTATCGCAATAATGTTGGCGTTGTTATGGGCTTTAGCAAGCATAGCGGTTTGATCATCATAGATTAACGCTGCTCGTATACCTGGAATTTTATTGGCTGCGATGCTAATCCCAATTCCTGTTCCGCAAAGAACAATGCCAAAGTCGACGGGTTCATTGAGAACAGCATAACCCACTTTTTCAGCAAAATCGGGATAATCTACCGAATTTGAATTGTGGGTTCCCTTGTCCAAGACATCCACGTTTAAATCCTTAAGATAGGCAACGATTTGGTTTTTTAAATCATATCCGCCGTGATCGGATCCGATGACAACTCTCATGGATTTACCTCCCATATTTGACCTATTCTATTATAACATAAAACATTTGTTTTAAAAGCCAAAAGATAACATGAAAAAAGCCCATCAAGGGGCTAAGACATCCCTAAAACCAATCAATGTGAAACGATCTTTGCCTTGAAGGTCCTTTAACTGAACAACATTCGCATCGGGATGGTAGCTATGAACCATCTGTTTAATGGCTTCTTTTTGCTGATATCCGTGCTCAAAAGCAATCAACGAACGTGGGTTCAAGTAGGGCTTGATGGCTTTGAGAATGGCTTCGTAATGAGAGGTTCCACCGTATAAAGCAAGTTTAGGTTCTTTTTCCACTTGGGGCTCGATAGGTTCATTTTGAGGAATATAAGGCGGGTTAGAGACAATGATGTCAAACGTTCCATTAATGTTAGAAAACCAATTGGATGTAACGGTTTTAACGTTGGCATGAAGGGTCTGTGCATTGGTTTTTGCCACTTCCAAAGCGGCTTCGCTGATATCAGAAATCGTCACACGGGTCAAAGGGGCTTCCAATTGAATGGAAATACCAATGCATCCACTGCCTGTTCCCAAATCTAAAACCGATATCGGTTGTTCTGGAAAATACGTGTCATACGCAATCAAAACATGCTCCACCAATTGCTCGGTTTCTACTCTGGGGATTAAAACGTTAGGGTTCACTAAAAAAGGTCTACCGTAAAAATAGGCATGCCCGATGATATGCTGAATGGGTTCATCTAAATCCAGATAACGATGCAGGTTATCAAAATACTGATCTTTTAATAACGGTGAAACGGCTTCATCAAGGGAAAGATAAAACGATGTCGGCGTAAGGCATGACATCTCCATCAAGAGCAGTTTAGCCGCTTCAATCTCTTTCTTTTTCTTTTCTGTTTTTTGGAAAGCCAGTTTTAAAACTTCACGATAGGTCAATTGGATTCACCCACCAATTGTCTTTTTTGAAACTCATTAATCAAAGGCTCAATGACTAAATCTAATCGTCCTTCAATAATCGCATCCAGCCGTTGAAGTGTTAAACCAATTCGATGATCAGAAACCCGATTTTGAGGATAATTATACGTTCTAATTTTTTCACTTCGATCGCCACGACCCACCAAAGCCCGTCGTTCAGCGCCTTCTTTGGCTTGTTGTTCTTGTAGAATCCGGTCATAAATTCTCGCCTTAAGCAACCGGAACGCTTTGTCTTTGTTTTCGTGTTGGCTTTTTCCTTCTTGACAAGATACATCAATGCCGCTAGGAAGATGCGTCAATCGCACAGCAGACTTGGTGGTATTGACGGATTGTCCCCCTGGTCCAGAAGACGTGAAAGTATCCACACGAATATCTTCCCATTTGACATCAATCTCAATTTCTTCTGCTTCTGGCATCACCAATACCGTCGCGGTAGAGGTATGAACACGACCCATTGATTCTGTTTCTGGAACCCGTTGGACACGGTGAACTCCAGCTTCATACTTCATCATCGAATAAACCAGTTTCCCAGACATCATAAATTCAATTGATGTAAATCCTCCCATGGTGCCTTCCATGGCACTCAAGATTTCAATTTTCCATCCTTTAGATTCAGCATAACGCGAATACATCCGAAAAAGGTCACCCGCAAAGATGTTTCCTTCGTCACCGCCTGCTGCTCCTTTGATTTCAACAATCACGTTCTTATCGTCATTGGGATCTTTTGGTAACAGCATAATTTTTAACTTTTCTTCCGTTTCGGCCATGATGTCTTCGATTGCACTGATTTCGGCTTTCGCCATCTCAATGACATCGTGATCTTTTTCGAGTTGAAGCATCTTAGATAAATCGTCTAATTCCTTTTGCTTGCTTTTAAAAAACCGATACGTCTCTACAATGTCAAACAAGGAACTAGACTCTTTGAGAAGTTCCGTCATGGTTTTCACATCAAGCGTTCCGGTAGAAAGCTTATTTTCGATTAGTTGATATTGTTTTTCAATCATTTCTAGTCTGTCAAACATGTTTATCACCTAGACAATCATACCATATTTCCAACAATTTTTCCACTTATAGGTGGCAGAAACTCCAAGAAAAAAGGCCACATCAGATGAGACCTTTTTCCTTAGAGGGGATATGTTTCATGAATGAAATTGGAGAATGGATATCCGTTCAAATGAACGGTTCATGTCATGGGAAGAAATCGCTTCTCCCGAAATGACATAAAGGTAGTCGCCGATATAAACTGCTCGTTCCACTGAGAAATCATAGCTGTATCGGTATAGGTTTTGATAATACGCACGATTGGCTAGATAAAGATCCATGTGTCCAACACTGGCGTCGATTTGAATGGGTTGTTCGCGTAAAGGATCAATTGAGAAAATCATGTATTCGCTGGCCAATTCATAGGTTTGAATGGTCCAATAGCTCTTTTGCATCGCGAATCCGATAAATCCTCTTTCCTCATTAATCAAAATAGCTTTATGATTGTGCAACGCTTCGCTATAAATCCAACCGTTATCACCGTTTAGAAGAACCAGCGGTTTTCCGATTTCGACAGGGTTATCCCAATCAGACACGTCGTATAGCGCGAGTTTGATGCCTAAGATTCGACCGTTATCATCCGCCTCATAACCAATTCCAATGACGGTTTGATTGAACCATGGGTGTTGATAGGTTGAAAATCCGGTGACCTCAAGACCCGCACGAATGATCGGGTTTTTAGGGTTGGTCAAATCAATGGTATAGAAGGGGTCTGTCATTTCAAACGTGACTACAGTCGCTAAAGGACCGTTAAATCGAACCGATTGAACCCGTTCTCTAGGTTTTCCTAATCCTTCATCAATTAAAGCGATTTGTTTTAATACACGTTTTCCATCCAGAATGGTTCTTTCGAACACATAGAGTCTGTTTTTGACAGAATCTCCCCAACCATCGGTGGTAACAATACGGATGTTTCCTTCATATTCATCCATAGCAAACTGGTTGATGACATATCCTTCAAAATCGCCTGCTCCACCATAAACAACGCTACCATCTGGATTAAACATGTAGGAAATCAACGTGCCAATGGAGACATAATCTTGGGTGGTTCGGTTAAAGGTATAGGTATTGCTTGCAAAATAAATGGCATTTAAACTGACATAGATTTGACCCCATGAGGATGCGCCTAGGTAAATATCGAATTCCATGTCTGGTTTTTGTGAAAGGTTAATTCGTGTGATAATGGTGTATGAATCCAAGCTGGTGTTAGGAAGAAATTTGATTTGTTGGTAGGTTGGAACAATGACTTCTTCCCCTTGTTTGAAAATGGGTCTTGGATCGATTTTGTCATCCATCACCACATATTGAGAACTAATCAAATAAAGATTTTCTTCAATCAAGCGTGAGGTTAAGATGTTTCCATGAATTTCAAATGTTTCAACCTTATCTAATGTCTTTAAGTCATAAACCATCACAACGCTTTGAGCAAAGCCATACCAGTACCAACCAAAATCGGTTTTAGCATCTGGCGATTGATCGGACATTTCACCGTCTAAGCGTAGGGTGAAATAGGTATACCGTTGTCCAATAACCACTAAATATTGACTGGTGAGGTATAAATCCGAGAAATAGGTATATTGATGATCTTCAACTGTGGAATCCATGCTTTCTGTCAAGACAATTTTCATTTGTCCTTGACCCAATAGTTCGATGACTTGAAGCTCATTGTATCGAATGCGATAAATGCGCTTGCCATCGGTCTTAATGACATCGCCCTCATCCACACCATCCACTTGGACATTGGTTTTAGAATGAGATGTTTCACCATCCGATTTTTGCATCGCATCAACAGCTACTTCTGGAACTGCTGTTGTGTTTCTAAAAAGGGAGTCAAAAAGGGTTTCGTTTGTTTTTCTGCTTTGATTAATTAATGTCTTGAGATTCTCATAACTTTGGACACTAGCAAGACCCAAGTCATCCTTTTCAAAGATGGGTTTTGCTTGCACTTTACAGGCTGATAGCGCGACTAAAATTGCGAACATCAAGACATATATACCGATTTTTTTCATAGGTTTACCTCCTAAGACACCCTCATTTTAGCAGTTTGTTGTGACAAAGCTGTGACAGTTCACTGAATTTTTGAGATTCCAAGGATTGGAAGTTTTTTTCCGTGATAAAATAAATGCGAAGGAAGGTGAATCCTGATGAAGCATACCCTTTTGGTTGTCGAAAATGAAGATGCTTTACTGGAACTGATATCCCGTTATTTGACCAAAGAAGGATTCGAAGTTCTCCAAGCTAAAGACGGATCAACGGCTATCGATCTTTTCACACGCAACAAAATCGATTTGATTCTATTGGATATCATGCTGGATCATTCGGATGGATGGACCGTTTGCCGGGAAATCCGCAAAGATAGCGATGTCCCCATTTTAATGCTGACCGCTCGGAGTCAAGAAAGCGATAAGTTGTTTGGTTTTGAGTTAGGCGCTGATGACTACATGACTAAACCCTTCAGCTTAAAAGAACTGGTGGCTCGGGTGCATGCGCTTTTAAGAAGGCAGGATGCCAAACTCAAACAAAGTGTTTGGTCGATTGGCGAGCTCGAAATTGACACCAAATCCCACCAGGTGTACAAAGAAGGGGCTATCCTAGACTTGACACCAAAAGAATATGATTTGTTGCTTTACTTTATAAAAAACGAAAACATCGCTGTCACTCGAGAGCAATTGCTTTCTCAAGTGTGGGGCCATCAATACTTTGGTGATCTAAGAACTGTCGACACCCATATCAAACGGCTTAGACAAAAATTAAGCCCTTTAATGTATGTTGCAACCGTGTTTGGAGTGGGCTATCGATTTGAGGTAAAATCATGAAAAAAACGTCCATTGTTCGACGTTTTTTCGCCTATTTTGCTGTTTTTTCTTTTGTTTTGGTTGGATTTATTTGGTTGCTTTTGGTTGAATTGTTACCAAGATACTATGAGGCTGAGCAAATCCGAAAACTCTATAATGAAATGGAACGCTTAAACACCTTGATAAAAGATGAGCAGAATCCTGTTCTTCGGATTGGCGAATTTCAAGCGAGAACCACCACATCCATTACGGTTTATGCTAGAAACGGAACACTGATTTTTGATCTTAAAGACACCGAATCCTTAAAACCTTCTGATCTTCTACAGCTCGCCTCTGGATCGACTTCTAAAATCGTTACGGATGGAGCAATGAGTTACCTTCAAATCATGAAAGTGTATGAGTCACACATTTATAAATTTGTGATTCCTTATCAAAGTTTAACGGTTGCGACTTCCATCATTCATCAATTCTTTATTTTTGTCTTTTTCTTTTCGATGCTCCTTGCGTTAGGGATGGCGCTTCTCTTTTCAAGAAACATTTCACACCCTTTGGTTCAATTGTCTAAAACAGCAGAAAAAATGGCTCAGTTGGATTTCAAGGTTCGCTATGAAGCTCAAAGAACCGATGAGATTGGACAATTAGGGACTACCCTTAACATGCTTACCGAAGAACTGTCTAAGGCGTTTGATAAACTGAAAAAGGAACTGGCAAAAGAAAAAGAAGTTGAACAACTTCGGAAAAAATTCATTGCAGAAATCTCACATGAGCTTCAAACACCGATTGCCATCATTTTGGGAACCGTTGAAGCCATCGAAGATCATATTGCATCTTCGCCTGAGGAAGAAGTACATTACTTGAATTTGATGCGGCAGGAAGCCCAAAAAATGAGCCATCTTGCTAAAGATCTTCTGGATTTGTCGTTACTTGAATCCAAGGGATTCCAGGTTCAAAAAGAGCATTTCAATTACGCTGAATTAGTCGAATCCGTGGTTGAAAAAGCCAAGCACATGTTTAAAGAACCGCGCGCAATCCATTTTTCTTATCAAAGCCATCATGCCGTTCTCTATGGCGATGAGTTTCGCCTTGAACAAGTACTTATCAACATCTTGACTAATGCTTATACTCACACAACGGCTCATGGAACAATTGATGTTTCCGTATTTGATCATCAGGATTTCATCATCACTGAAATCAAAAACAACGGTCAATTAATTGATTCAGAGGACTTGCCTCATGTGTTTGAACGATTTTATAAAGGAAAAAACCAGAAAAAAGGCACTGGGTTGGGGTTGGCGATTGTAAAAGAGATTATGACACTTCATCAAGGAACCTATTCGGTAGAAAATAAAGAAGGTTGGGTTGTTTTCCGACTTGGGCTAAAAAAATAGGAGCGTTCGCTCCTTTTTTACTCGATGACGTCAATGTGAATCCCCGATAGCACGCGTAGTGTATCCTCATGAAGCGTGCGGTCATAACTGTCACATAGCGCTTTATTAACCCTTATACGGGCTTCGGGGCATGCAGCTTTTGCTAATACAGCATTTGATAGCACGCAGATGTTGGTGACCAGTCCGACAATTTCAATTTCTTCAAAAGCTTCACGTTCAAGGTATTTGGCTAGCTCCATTGAGCCAAAGGTGGGTTTCTCGAAAACCAAATCATCTTCTTTTTGAACGGCTTTGACTAAGGGATGTAAGGCATGTCCATCGGTTCCTTTGATGCAGTGTTCAATCGGAAGGTTTTGTCCTTCTTTTGTCTTTAGATAACTTGCATCATGTGTGTCAACCGTAAACAAGATACGCCAACCTTCTTTGCGATATTGAAGGATTTTATCTCGAATGCCTATAGCAAGTCGCTCCGCTTCAGGAAACCCTAATGAACCGCTAATGAAGTCGTTTTGGTAGTCAATAATCAATAATGCTTTTTTCATAACATATTGCTCCTTTTTTTCATCTTCATTGTATCATGAATCAATAGACAAAATCAAAAATGAAAAAGTGCAGCAAAAACTGCACTTTTTCTCGGTCTAATTAGTGAATAATTAATCGTTTATTGGGATTGTGTCAAACGCTGTGTTGTTGACGTTTTCAAATGTTATCACTTCATTTTGAACATTGGTTAGTTTAATGATACCGCTTCCAAAAATTCTAAGTGACACAATGTCTCCTGGTTGAGGTTCTTTTCCACTGATGATTGACACAACAATCTGATTCGTTCCGTTTGGCTGAGTGACTCCTGTTATTAATACTTGCTCATCAATACCACCAAAACGAGATATCACAACGATGAAGTCCGTTGTTAAAAGGATTGAATCTTCTACCAAAGACATATTTTCTGGGAAGTAAACAACAATGCTTGTTGATCCTTCTATGGCATCAATGTAGAAGGTGTAGGCAATAGACCAGTTTAATGTGAGATTACCCGTTGTTCCGTTGTCCCATTCATAGTTGGATGTGTTGTTTAATGACACAGTTGCTG
>CAZKLM010000016.1:0-2978 GCA_964553755.1 uncultured Acholeplasmataceae bacterium | reverse complement strand
ACCTGTATACGTTAAGTTCGTATTGGTCACGGTTGGTCGTGTGACTTGAGCTTTATTAACTGAAATGTTGAGTGTTCCAGATATGGTAAACGGTGCTCCATCAATGGTGATTTCCACAGATACATCTGCAGCATAAGTGCCTGCGTTTGGTACGATGGTATCGTCATCAAAAGAGAAAACTCCGTTTACTAAACTGATGTTGCTTGCAGTGTAATCCAAAATAACACTACTTAAGGATTGTCCAAACGTTATTGCACTTGGTACAGGCAATACCAACACGAGTGCATAAAGCGTGGTGTTTTCCAAATAGAAATCAGGATCAAACTGACTTTGAAACTGACTGTCATCGTACCAACCAATCAAATATTGTTGGTTTTGATCTAAACTAGGCAATGCTCCGAGAGCTTGCCCCTTAAATGCTCTAATAACATAGTGTTTATTGCCTGCCACTAGGGTTGGCCCAGATAAGACAGAAAATCCTTCAAGTTCGATATTTAATTGACTTGGAATGATAAGTTCGATTTGTAGCACTAAAGAACCTAAAACGAGTTCATCAATCCAATCGTTTTCAGACAATGTATATCCAGGATATTTTGATTTATATATTTCATACGCGGATAGACCATTCACTCCTGAAGCGCCTTGTGGACCGGTCTGACCCGGAGCACCTGCTGGACCTTGTGGACCTGTTTGACCTGGAGCACCTGCTGGACCTTCAGGACCTTGTGGACCCGTTTGACCTGGAGCACCTGCTGGACCTTGTGGACCGATTGGACCCGGAACACCTGCTGGGCCCTGCGGACCGATTGGACCTGGAGAGCCTACTGGACCTTGTGGACCGGTTGGACCTGGAGAGCCTACTGGACCTTGTGGACCGGTTGGACCCGGAACACCTGCTGGACCCTGCGGACCGGTTGGACCCGGAACACCTGCTGGACCCTGCGGACCGATTGGACCTGGAGAGCCTACTGGCCCCTGAAGAACATTTAATGACACTAAGTTACTCCAATCACTATCACCAATATATTGCCATTGGATAAAATTCTCATGAACTCGGAATGTAACTGTTCTTCCATCTACTCCTCGAGGACCCACTAGCAATGAAAGTGGAATTAGATTGTACCATTCTTCACTTCCAACATATTGCCAAAGGATATAGTCATCGCTAATGCTTAATCGTATCTCCCTACCATCTTTTCCAGCAAAAATGCCGGTTTGAATCACTTCTCCTGAATTTAGAAAAATGATTATTTCACCTTCTTGATTTACATCAAAGCGATCAATTATAGAATGAGGATCGATTGATGTCACTTCGCTCGTTGTGCACGAATACAACGTTAAAGAGACCATCAGAATCAAAAAGATTTTAATTAATTGTCTCATGTGTTATTCTCCATTTCATTTGGTTTGCTTTGATTCTACATTCCCAAAGATACATTTTCAATCAAGTCGCCTAACAAAGCCTTTATATAAGTATTACTTTTTGATAAATATACTATTAATCGCTAGAAACTTAGTTCTCTTTATGTTAAATTGATGAAAAGGGAGGTGAGCATTTCGTGTTTCGTTTATCATTAAATTACGTGGATAAGTTGCCTGTCTATAAGCAGATTGTTCACTGCATTATTGATTCAATCAATAAAGGTGAACTGGTTCACAATGAAAAACTGCCCTCACTCCATGACTGGAATAAAGGGTATCATGTAAGTATCTCGGTGATAAAAAGAGCGTTTGAAGAGTTGTCTCATTTAGGACACATAAGACGGATACATGGGAAGGGATTTTTTGTTGTTGCGCGGAAAAGGGTTGTCATTGATTTGAGAGACAACCGCGTTTTAAAAATGAATCCATCAGACATGCATATCAAACTAATCCTTATAAAACCTGCTCATTTAATTGACGAGATTCCATTTAAAATCACTGAATCCATTTCGCATCGATTATTGTATATCACCCGCGTAATTTATTATGTTCAATACCCACTAATTTTCCAAGAAATTCTGCTTGATCCACATCACCTTTCTAAGGATTTCTCGTCACACTTAACTGGGTTTTCCTTAGTTACTCTATTACAAGAACATGGGGATAAAAAGGTAACTGAAATACAAAACCACCTTATGGCTTCTGCAATAACCCCTTATGATTCATTCCATTTAGATGTTCCCGTTGGATCTCTTGGGACTAAGATACATTCGACATATTTTAGCGATAATCGTCAACTAATAGCTGAAAGCATAAACACATACTCGCACATCTATACATCTTTTGAGGTAACTCTATGATTCATAGTTACTTGTCGAGAATGAAACTGAATCACGACAGTAAATCCTCTGTTGTTAAGCAAATTGCTCATGCTATTCTATCATTATGTCGTGACAATCTTATTCAAATTGGAGATCCACTACCAAGTGAGTGGTATTTTGCCCAAGCACTCAATCAATCCTTACAAGCAATTCAAAGTACTTATCAGATGCTTCTAGATTTGCAAATAATCGATAAAGACTCTTATGGAATGTATATCCTAATACGCTCATTACCTTCCTTTCCGGTTTTCATCAAATCAAATACCCTCTATGATGGCTTTTTGAGCAATGGCTACTCCTACATTTTTTTTCAAGACAAACGAAATGCTCAAATTAATCACTTAGAAACAGAATCTCCATTCATCATGACCTCAATGTGGTTCACTCTGCATCAAGTTCCGTTATTTCTTGTCAAAAGCACCTATCATGGACAACACAAGCCTTATTTTCCTACAAATGAACCTATTAATAATCCGCAGACGTTCTTTGAATTTGATGCCGTCGCTAGAAAAGCCTTTCATTATCAAACCAGAACCATACAACCTTGTCTAATGCCTCAAGAGATGAATGATTTTGGGCTTCTTAAGGATGATATCGGAATTGAATATGTTTTTAAACATTATAACCTGACTTTTGCATCTTCAATAAAGTAAAACCGACCCTACAGCCTCATTA
>CAZKLM010000015.1:0-36314 GCA_964553755.1 uncultured Acholeplasmataceae bacterium | reverse complement strand
ATGAAAAAAGATGTTAGTAGTTTTTTTTGTGTCTACTAACATCTTATCATTTCACATAGGGCATGTTTTACTTGAGCACTAGCCAGTTACTTTCGGGTTTCATTATTAATCTGGCGTTACAATATGCCATTCCAAATGTGAGAATAGTATTGGCACGATAAGTCTCATCATTTTTTTCAATAGCTAATACGAAAGTTTCATTACCAAAAAACAATGGGGCAAGATACATAATTTTTTGCTTGTAGTACTGTGGAACCACAAGTCGATGATTACGTAAAATTCGTTTTTTCATTTGATTGATAAGTGAATCTAAAATAGAAGCAACTTGAGACTTATCTGGTATACTTTGAAGGGCGGCAGGAAGTCTATTAAAATTCGTATCAAGTATATGATCGATATTAGGTTGTATATCCCATTTAATATTGAAGTACATATCTTCTGGATTATTTTCAAAATAATCGATATGTTCTGGCAGTCTTGAACGTAATGGCTGGGGAATTGCATGATCAGACTTACAATAGAACCCATCAAGCATCCATCTTTGTGCATTTTCACGATTATTAGGTTTAAACAGCATAAAGATCTCTTCAAAATTTGTTGTCATGAGTCCGGTATTCATGATAGAATAGTTTTGTTCAGGAGATTCAATGATCTTTCCATCAGCATAAGCTTTTGAAAATGTATTGTGAATATACTGATACAATATCGAATATTCCCTCTTTACTTCCGCAAACTCCTGTTCATCATTTGGATTCGAATAACCATCATCATACTTCCAATTTTCTGGTTCAGCAAGCCGGGTTGCTAAATATCTCAGTTTGTAAGGGAATGATGGTAAAAAAGCATAAATCGATAATGGTGACCTCTCAGTTAATAGTTCTAATGGTTGACTCATTGTAGTTCCCTCCCATTGGTATTAAATAATGTACACTTAATGAATAAGACAAAAACTAGGAAAAGTCAAGCATATGAATGAATTTTATCTTAAAAGTGGTAGAAAAAGTGTTTATAAACCGTTTTCATCCACATAAGTGTGATTTATAATCGCATTTTCAAGACTACTGTATTGACAAATTAATTCTTTTGTTATAGAATTTAATCGTGCATAAAGCGTTCAATAAAGTAGTGTAGAAGAGTATATCGATCCTTAGATCAATCATATGCACGAGATAATCATCAATTGTTGTATTGTAAAAGTGTAGAAAAAAAAGACCTGATAATTTCGGGTCTTTTGTTTATTTTCATTCAAACACTTTCATCAATTGATTTAGATAATCTTTAAAATCATCAATTTGTTCTATCTTTTGAAGAATTGATGCCTTGGCCAATGCAATCTTGTCAGTGTGGACACTGCAGTCTTCATATGGCCTTCAAGTGAAGAAACACAAGCTATTATCGATACTCTAGTAAAAAAAATTGTCATAGACAACTCTGGACATATTACGATAACAATTGCTGTTAGTGGAGATATCGATGATACAATTGACAGGGGTTCGTATAGTACATGCGAACGCCTGCCACTTCATCATGAACAAGCTTCCATGAATGGAAGTTTTTTTTATGCTTGAACAAATCAATTTAGAGGGTATCCGCATTCTTGTTTCTAATAAACCAAATATTGACTGCGATAATGCCTACCCCACAATACAGATAGAGATAAACGATTCCGATTTGCGAAATCACAATCCCAGCGATCAATGATGCTACAGGAATTAATGCTTGTGATAAAACACTCATGAGTGAATTAACCTTTCCCAATTGGGTTTTATCGACCTTGGTTTGTAAAAGTACACCTACAGGGATGTTGAAGGCCACCATGGAAAAGCCGATACCCAAAAAGAGGACCAGTGAAAAAACCAGGTAGACATTGATAGAGAGGATATCTAGGTAGTAAAAGACTGTTAAAAGGCTCGACAATGAAACCACCAAAACCATTCGTGTAATGACTATTTTCAGGTGTTTTCCATAGGTACTTCTTGGTTTTTTTGACGCCAAATAAAGCGAACTCACGATGGCTGCAATCGAAAATGTCACATTAATAATGGATAACCAATGCTCAGGGGATAAATACCGGTCTCCCAAATAATTGGTTTCACTCTTAAGCCCATATTCGATGAAGTAAGGCATCCCATTGCTGAAAAGTGGGCTAAAGAAAAAATTGATCATTAAGGCCATCGTAACAATCGCAAAAACACCTTTTTCGGAGACTAAATAAAGAAAACCTGTCTTAATGTCTGCGAGCATCGATTTCAGACCTGTGTTTTGGTTCATTTTATGGGAAGCACTGTCGTAACGAATGAACATCTCGGTGATGGCAGAGAGGATGTAGCCAGCGCCATTGATGATAAAAATCCATTCTATCCCCAGTGAAACGTAAAGCAATCCTCCTAATACAAGACCGATGATGTTTTGAAGGCTTTGAGAACCCATTAGGTAAGATGAACCTTGCTGAATCTCATCTTCTTTCAAGATAAATCGTAGAAGCGAACCGCTCGCTGGGGCAAAAAACGCAGAATTGATGCTTAATAAGGCCGTTACTCCAAATAAGAGCCATATGATGACATTGGCTTCATTGAGCATAAAAAGAATAACCCCACTGATAAGGATAATAAACCCTCTTAAAAAATCAGTGATGACCATAATTTTCACTTTGTTCTTTTTGTCAGCCAACGATCCACCAAAGGGGGTTAACATTAACAGTAAGAAACCACCAATCGCTAAGTAGATGGCCTGAATAAGTGGCGCTTGATCACGACCAAAAGCGGCAATCGCGACTCTCAAAACATACAAGCTCATTGCGAAGTTAAACAAGATATGTGCGATGTTTGAAAAAAGCACCCCAAAGAACAGGAGTGCGAAATTTTTATTTCTAAATACATTGATTTTTTTCGTCTCTTCCATAGGACACCTCATGCACTCTATCAATAGAATAGCATAGTGGTGTGTCAAACACAATACCAAAATTTTACTTCGATAATTGACGATTCATGTTGCGATAAGCTAAATAAAGGAATAGCATCGTGATTCCAGCAATCACAGTGAAGATCCATCCCATGGAAACACTTTGACCCCAAATGCCGATTTCTTTAGCGCCATATATCACCCGAATGGATTCCACTTCTCGAAAAGGATCTGCAAGATTTGGATTTGTCATCATTCGTTTTAGCAATTCTTCTAATGGGCGATCTAACAAAACGCGCTTCATGACGATGCTCATGTGCGTGTACGGGTTTAAAGAAGCGACTTTGATCATGCCATCGCCTAATTGAACCAATGGCATATAAATGCCGCTCATGAATCCAACAAGCGTTCCTAAAACACCAGACAAGGTTCCAAAAGCATTAACAGAGCGAATCAACGAGGTCAAAAAGACCATGATGGCTGTCGAAATAAAGGTAAACCCAATGATTAACAAAGACACATTCAAAATCGTATCAAAGCGATACCAATGGTTCGCAAATAGACCGGCATATAAAACGGTCAACCCCCACATGAACACGGTTAAAACGGATGTAACAAGAATAGCTGAAGCGTAATAACTTAGAATAATTTTATACCGTTTTACAGGTGTCACTAAAAAACTTTCAATCTTCTTTTGATCAATATCAACAACTAAGTTGCCCATGACGCCTAGGGATAAGGATAAGGTGTTAATCACGAGGATTCCCCCCATCATCACACCAATGAGCAGCTGCGTTCTTAGCGCTTCATCCAATCCTTGAATGTTGCTGACATACTGTTTTCCTATGAAGAGAAAGTAAAGAGCAAGTAAAATGATAACGGTTAAAAGAGAAGTAAAAACCGCTGCCTTATCGCGTAAAAACTTTCGTATATGACGTTTGGTTAATGCCATAATTTCAAACACGATGGTTTCCTCCAATCACGTTAATAAACACATCATCCATGTTGCCTTTGATAACCTCAAAAGATTGAATATTGTCTTTGACTAGATCAATAATTTTTAAACTTTCTTTTGAGTTGTCAACCGTTATAACAAACTGATCAGCGACCTTTTGATACGGAACATCAAGAAGGACGTTGATTAATTTTGCCTTATCGTAAGGAACAATGATGAGTCGATCTTGGCTGTATTTTTCCTTTAGGAAAGCCGGTGTCCCCTCCACAACGATTTGGCCTTTGTCGATGATGACGACATGATCAGCTCGGGCCGCTTCTTCCATATAGTGTGTGGTTAAGAATATCGTTAACCCGTGTTTTGTTTTCAAATCGTCGATGACGCGCCAAACCACTTGTCGTGTTTCAGGATCCAGTCCTGTAGTTGGTTCATCCAAAAGGAGGATTTCCGGATTGGATAATAACGCACGTGCAATCTCAACGCGTCTTTTTTGTCCTCCGGACAGTGTTCTAAATCGTTGGTTAGCGTAATGCTCAAACCCTAAAAAATTGGATAGTTCATTGTAACGTTTGACAATCTCTGTTTTCGATGATAAATAAAGAGCGCCTCTTAACATGAGGTTTTCTTTCACTGTCAAGTCTTCATCTAACACATTGTCTTGAAAGACGACACCTATTTTGTGTCGTATGTAATTTGATTCCGTTTTTCCATTAATGGTCACAGTTCCTTGGTCCGCTTTTAACAACGTGGTTAAAATATGGATCGTTGTCGATTTTCCTGCGCCATTGGGTCCTAAAAATGCAAACAAACTTCCTCTTTTCACATCGAAAGAGACGTTGTTGACAGCTTGTATTGTGCCGTAAGCTTTATAAAGTTGGGTTGCTTTAATGATGGCATCCACAGGTTTTTCCCTCCTTGGTCTTTCATTGACATCATTATAACAGGTTTTATGTAAGGTTTGCTATCCTATTTTGGTTTACATGCGGTCCTTTTTGTGCGTAAATAAGGTTACATCTGCTGCAAATTAAGCGTTACATGACAAAGGCTGTTTACATTTTTCAACTTTTTAATGAAAAACTGACATCGAGTCAGTTGACAGAAAAAAAGACACTTAATCGATGAAAACTATCGAATAAGTATCTGAATTTAAAAGGATGGATTTAGTTTTTCGTCGATGGCTTTAGCTGCTTTTCTTCCAGCTCCCATGGCCAATATAACCGTTGCAGACCCCGTGACTACATCGCCTCCAGCATAAACCATGGGCATGGTTGTCTCTCCCGTATTTGGATCGGTAACTAAGCATCCATACGCATTCTTTTCAAGTTCTAAAGAAGATTGCATAATCATTGGATTAGGACGGGTTCCTATCGCCATAATCACCGTATCAACATCCATGAAAAAATCACTGTCCTTCTTTTCGATGGGGCGTCTTCTTCCGCTTTCATCGGGTTCTCCCAATGTCATTTCAACCAACCGAATGCGTTTGACATGCCCGTTTTCATCACCAATAATCTCTTTTAAATGGGTCAACAGGTGAAACTGAATCTGTTCGTCCTTTGCGTGATGAACCTCTTCGATTCTTGCGGGAAGTTCTTTCATGGAACGTCGGTAAATGACCATCACGTGATTAGCTCCCAAACGTTTCGCGGATCGCGCTGCATCGAGTGCAACGTTTCCACCACCGATAACAGCAACCCGCTCTCCTTTAAAAATAGGCGTTTCAGCATCTTTTTGATACGCTTTCATCAAGTTTATTCGCGTAAGAAACTCATTAGCGGAATAAACACCGTTAAGCATTTCTCCTGGAATATTCATGAATTTGGGAAGTCCAGCTCCAGTTCCTAAGAAAACCGCCTTATAGCCCATGTCAAACAGGTCTTTAATGAACAATGACTGACCAATAATCACGTTTTTCTCAATTTTAACGCCCAAATCAATCAGCCGATGAATCTCCCGTTTAACAATCTCTTTCGGCAATCTAAACTCGGGAATACCGTAAACCAATACCCCGCCTAATTGATGCAAGGCCTCAAAGAGGGTCACTTGATAGCCCTTTTTAACTAAATCATGGGCACAACTCAAACCCGCTGGACCGGATCCAACCACCGCAATCGGCTCCTTATCACGTGTTATCGGGGTGGCGATTTCAGCATGATGAGTGAAATAATAATCCGCTACAAAGCGTTCCAAATGACCAATAGCGACCGGTTCTCCTTTAATGCCTCTAACACAAACGGCTTCACATTGGGATTCTTGAGGGCACACGCGTCCACAGACGGCGGGTAACACACTGGAATCGCTGATGATGCGGTACGCTTTATCAAGGTGTTGATCGGCAATGGCACGGATGAAAGCGGGGATATCAATCTCAACCGGACATTCGGTGATGCATGGTTTATGTCGGCAGTCTAAACAGCGTTTAGCTTCAGATAAAGCTTCTTCTAAAGCGTAGCCTAATGCAACCTCATTAAAATTGAAAACACGATTTTTTTGATTTTGTGTGGGCATGGGGCTTTTATGTGGGCTTTTATTGATCATGTCTCTTTTCTCCCGTTAACCGACATAACTCAGCGTCTTTTTGAGATTCGAAGGTCTCGTACATACGATTCCTGCGCATTGCATCATCAAAATCCACGAGATGAGCATCAAAATCAGGCCCATCGACACAGGCAAATTTGATTTGCCCGTCGTATAACACACGGCATCCTCCGCACATGCCCGTGCCATCCACCATAATGGGATTCATGCTGACCATGGTCTTTATCTGGTAACGGCGGGTTATCTCGCTGACTGCTTTCATCATAGGGAGAGGACCGATGGCGAAAATTGTGTCATAGCTCTGTTCTTTTAGTAAATCTTTTAATGGGTCAGTTACCCATCCTTTGGTTCCATAAGAACCATCATCTGTTAGAAGCGTGCATGTTGATGATGCGTTACGAAACTCGGTTTCCAAAAAGACAAATTCTTTTTGTTTAAATCCAATGATTGTATCCACATGGCATCCTCGTTTAGAAAGGGCTAATACAATGGGATAAGCAATCGCGCATCCCACGCCTCCACCGATAACAAGAACCCGTTTCAACCCCTCTAGATCGGTGGGTTGTCCCATAGGGCCAGCAAAATCAGCAAGTGACTGCCCTTCTTTGAGGTGATTGAGTTGTCGTGTGGTTGAGCCCACGACTTGGTAAATGATGGAAATGAGGCCAGATTTAGACTCACTTTCAGCAATGGTTAATGGAATTCTTTCGCCATCTGGATGAACCCGAAGCATCACAAACTGGCCTGGTTTGGCATGTTTGGCGACAAAAGGGGCTAAGATTTTCATGAGAGTGACCTGTTCGGTCAACGGTTTTTTTTCAATGATGGTGTACATCGTCACCTCCGCACCCAAGATTTGGGATTATCTTTATTATACCATCAATGGATGATCCCATCCGTTTGGGCTCCATAAAAAAAGTTGTTAATTTGACTTAACAACTTAGTCTATCTAAAACTCAATGTATTGAAGGCGGGGTTTAATCATCAAAAAGACGATACTCACCAAAATCCCTTTAACGATGTTAAACGGAAAATACGTGATAATGGTAAACCAAAGAAAGCTTCCATAGGTAAACTGCTCAGATGCCGGAACAAACGTAAAGACAGTTAAATGGATATCCCCTGTAAACAATGAGAAGTAAAAAGGGGTTGCTACCAAGAAATTAATGGCCCATAAAATAATGGAAAGTGATCCAGTAATAAACAGAGTGGTCCATATGGATTCACGCATGGTCGGTTTTCTTTTTTCAACGCTCACTTCATAAAATAGAGGTCTCTCTTGGAACCTTAAGAACCGTTTTGCTGCATTGTAGCCCACGATAATGGATAAGGATGCAAAAACCGCTAACATCTCTCCAACAAGATCCGCTGGTTCAAAGCCTCGAAACAAACGTCGTGTGATGGTTCTTACGAGAACGACTAACAACGTTTCTTTGTTTCCAAGAACAATCAGCGCTACCAAAATCGCAACCTCACTGAAATCCAGTTTCAAGTAAGTCGCCAGTGGCCAGGGAATTTCGATGAGCGCTAAGACAATCGAGATTGCTGCTAGCGCCACCACGTAAAGCATTTTCTTTAAGCGTAAGTAATTTGACATGTTTTTTTCCTCCTTATGTTCTTTTGCATAAAAAAACGCCAAATCACTTCGGCGGCAAAAAAAGCATCAAAAAGAGATACACTTCTTCCATCCAGACTTTACTGTCGGTTCTTGAATCACACAAGATCTGCCCAAAGGCTCGCGGACTTTACCGCCGGTCACGAATTTCACGTTGCCCCGAAGTATTCAATTACGCCTAAATTATAACACATTTCGCAAAGATTTCAATATACCACGTTTGAAAACGTTTTTTTATGCTGATTTCGTCTATAACGTTTGATTATCAAGTATAATAAAAATGACAAAACCTAAGGAGTTTATTATGAATAAAAAATTAGCTGCACTGATCATCATGGATGGCTATGGATTGGCTGAACCCAGTCAAACCAATGCCGTATATTTGGCAAAAAAACCCTACTTGGATTATTTGTTTTCACATTATCCTTCCAATGTATTAAATGCAAGCGGTGAATCCGTTGGTTTACCTGAAGGACAAATGGGAAACAGTGAAGTGGGTCATCTTAATATCGGCGCTGGTCGTGTGGTCTATCAATCGTTAACCCGAATCAATGTTGCGATAAAAGATGGCACTTTCTATGAAAATGAAGCCTTTTTGGCAGCCATTGCGCATGTCAAAAAGCACAATAGCAACTTACATATTATGGGTTTAACATCCGATGGCGGTGTTCATGCGTATCCTTCTCATGTGATGGCGCTCTATGACTTGGCCATCTCAAAAGGGATAACACCCTATTACCATGCGTTCATGGATGGAAGAGACACACCCCCAACCTCAGGCTATGGCTTTTTAAAAGCGTTAATGGATCATGGGTTGCGTGTCGCAACCGTTTCCGGACGATACTATGCCATGGATCGCGATAACAATTGGGATCGTATCCAAAAAGCGTTTGATAACATGGTTTTAGGAACAGGCAAAAAAACCGTGGATGCGTTAAGCGGTATCAAGGCTTCCTATGATGCCAACATCACCGATGAATTTATCGTTCCCTTTTTAGTCGATGAACGCGGTTTAATTCGTGAGAATGATGCGATTATTTTCGCTAATTTTAGACCCGATCGTGCCATTCGGATGTCGGTGGCATTATCCAATCCAGATGCGACTAAGCATTTTACCACCCCAGGTAAGGCGACATTCAATCCCACACATGTCCCTAAAAATTTGTTCCTGGTATCTATGATGCACTACCATGAAGATGTGAAAGGTCCTTTGGCTTTCGAACTCCAAACTCTGGATCAATTGTATGGTGAAGTGATTGCCAATCACGGCATGAAGCAAATTCGAATCGCTGAAACCGAGAAATATGCCCATGTCACCTTCTTTTTTGATGGTGGCAGTGAAAAAGAATATCAAGGAAGCACGCGTGTTTTGGTTGAATCCCCTAAAGTAGCAACCTATGATTTAAAACCTGAAATGAGTGCATTTGAAGTGAAAGACAAAGCGGTTGAAGCCATCTTATCAGGAAACTATGACACCATGATTCTTAATTTCGCGAATTGCGATATGGTGGGTCACACAGGGTCAATCGATGCGGCCGTTAAGGCGGTTGAGGCGGTTGATCAATGTGTCAAAGAAGTGGTGGAAGCTATTTTATCGGTTGGCGGTGTTGCTCTTATAACATCGGATCATGGAAATGCAGAAAAAATGGTCGATGAGACCGGTCAAATACACACCGCTCACACAACGAGCCTAGTTCCTATTCTGATTACCCAACAAGATGTCACTTTAAATACGGGTGCTCTATGCGATCTTGCTCCGACACTTTTAGAACTTTTGGGAGTCGAACAACCCAAAGAAATGACAGGAAAGAGTTTAATCTCCAAAAGATAACGAAAAAAAGTCACAGCCCTGTGACTTTTTTGATGGATTTATTCGTAAACGTGATAAAAGCGGCAAAGTCGATCAAACCATTCGACTCCTTTTAATAGGATGCTTTCATCAAAGTTGAAGTAACAACTATGTAGAGGATGAATGAAGCCTTTTTCCTCATCCTTCGAACCTAGCATAACAAACAACCCCTTGGCATGGTGCTGATAATAGGAAAAATCTTCAGAAAGCATCATGGGTTCAATGAGTTGATACGCGCTTGTCTCTAAGATGGATTGGGCATGATGAAAAAGCTCAGAATGGTTAATAACAGGGGGATAGTAGTCTTTTATATCACAGGTTATTTGGACATCATGAATCTTTTCCATACCTTCATGAAGCCGTGCAAAGGCTTGTTTTATCGCGTGATAAACGCCATCATCAAATGTTCGAATGGTCCCTTCTAGATGAACTTCTTTGGCAATGATGTTTCTGGCTTCACCGCCGGATATCGTCCCAACACTGATGACAGCTGGCATAAGGGGATTCACTAATCGAGAGATAATGGACTGATACTGAACAATCAGTTGAGCCGCAATCAACACGCTATCGCTTGCTAAATGAGGCTGTGCTCCGTGTGCGCTTTTTCCATAAACGGTGACACTAAATTCTCCGTTTCTTGCCA
Organism: uncultured Acholeplasmataceae bacterium; assembly: GCA_964553755.1. Lineage (GTDB taxonomy): Bacteria > Bacillota_I > Bacilli_A > Acholeplasmatales > Acholeplasmataceae > Peloplasma. Next base: position 25,813 of record CAZKLM010000015.1, on the reverse strand, counting down.
TCATAGGGCCATCAACCAAACCGATTATTCCTTTTTCTAAATTCGGATAAAGGTGAAGTCCAAAAACATGTGTCACGTGATGGGTCTCAAATAGTCCTGTGTCCAAAATGAGTTTAGCTCCCCCGGGTCCTTCTTCGGCAGGTTGAAAAAGCAGTAAAATGTTTTGGCTTAATGAGCTGATTGGGGCAATATGCTCAGCAAAGGCAAGTAAAATCGCCATGTGCCCATCATGGCCGCATGCGTGCATAAAGCCTTGATGGCGTGATCGAAAATCGACATCGGTTTGTTCAAAAACACGTAGCGCATCCATGTCGGCTCGAAAAGCAATGGTTTCTTTCCCAAATCCTTTTTTGATGACATAAAGTCCCGATTGAGCAATCGGTTTGGGGTCATACCCAAGTTGTTTGAGTTCATTATAAACATAGCGGTAGGTTTTGGGCAAGTCAAACCCAATCTCAGGTACTTGGTGAAGCGCCCTTCGATGACGTTTGAGTGAGGCTAAAAGTGATTCATAAGCCATAATAACTCCCCTTTAATGGACGTTTGGATTTAAGTAAACCTCAATAAGGCTTTGAGTGCCATCATCTTGATGGCCCATAGCAACTAAAGTTTCATAAGCTTTCGTGACCATGCTCAAGACATCCAAAGGTAAACCTTCTTTCTCATCCATGGCCAATCTCAAATCTTTTAAGAAATGTTTGACAAAAAAGCCAGGCGTATAATCCTTTTGAATCATTTTAGGACCGTTGTTTTGTGCTTGCCAGCTATTGGCCGATCCTCCAGTGATTACGCCTAACATGCGTTCTAAATCCAGTTCCTTAATTTGAGCATAACGTAACGCTTCAGATAAACCCGCAATCGCACCGGCTATCGCAATTTGATTGGCCAGTTTAGCGTGCATCCCTGAACCGGCATTTCCCATATAGTTGATGGTTTTGCCCATCTTGGTAAACAAGGGATAAACCTTCTCATAGATTGAAAAATCCCCTCCAACCATGATGGAAAGCGTGCCATTGATTGCCCCTAAGTCACCTCCAGTAACTGGAGCATCTAAAACATAGTAACCCTTTTTGCGCCCCATTAGATAAAGCTTTTTAGCTAAACTGGGAGATGAGGTGGTCATATCGATTAAAATGGCTCCTTTTGAGGCATACTTCATGACTGTTTCATATGTCTCTTCAACATCTTTTGGGTATCCAACAAGGGTAATGATGACCTCGCAGTCTTTCACACATTCTTCGATGGTTGAAAACGCCTTGACCATAGGTTCCATGCTAAACGCTTTCGCGTGGGTTCTGTTATAAACGTGAACGTGGTGGCCTGCTTGAGCCAAATGCAAAGCCATAGGACGTCCCATAACGCCCGTTCCTATCCAAGCGATGTTCATGCTGATACCCGCTTAGACAGCCATTGTGTGACATCGTTGAACACAACTTCTCTGTCAAGATCGTTGAAGATTTCATGATAATTCTCTGGGTAAACGATGAGTGTTTTATCTTCGACTGGTATGAGATCAAAAAACCGTTTAGAAAACGACTGTGGAACGATTTTATCGTTGCCTCCATGAACGATTAAAACAGGTGTTTGATACTGGTCAATCTGTTTGTTTAAATAGCGAACCGCTCCAACAAACATTTCTCCCGCTAACGAATAGTGGAAGTGTTTGAGGTTCAGTGGATCATCGATATACGCTTCTTCAACTTCTTTAATCCGAGAAAGTTGGTCATCTGCGAAATTGGTCTTCTTCTTTAAGAAGCCTAACCAGCGATACCCAATGACTCGAAATGGCATAACATCCTTAATGAAGTAGGTGGGGGCCGCACTTGAAACAACGCCGGTGATGTCCCCGTATTTAACGGCATAAAGATTAGCAATCAACCCTCCCATGGAATGACCTATTAGAAAGATTCGATCATGCTTTTGCTTTTCCAACTTGACAATCTCGTGAAGATCATCAACAAACTGATGAAAACTCTTTAACGCCCCTCTTTTGCCTTGAGTCTGACCGTGACCCCTCAAATCGTATCGGATCACATTCAGTCTCGTTTGATTCAATTTTTCAGTAATCTCATCGTATCGTCCCGAATGCTCGGCGATACCATGGATGATAATGACCGCCCCTTTGGGATGGTCCACTTCATTTTTCTTGATATGGGTTAATATTCCATTGATTAACACGTGAATCACTCCTTTAATACCATTATACTTGATAGAAAGAAAAAGCGAGAGGACAGATTGATATTCATGGGAACAAATAGACAAGATCGCGCGGAGATTTGAAGAATCTTTTATTTTGTTAAAAATAAAGCAACTTCGATTCTTTTCCCGATTGAAAAAAATAATAATGTTGTATAATGTTAATGAAAACGCTTTTAGGAGGTGTCTATGAAACAAACCCCATTTCATGAAAAACATCTTGCTCTTGGAGCTAAAATGATTGAATACGCTGGCTATCACATGCCTTTATCCTATACCGATATTAGCCATGAACACGTCGCTGTTCGAACAGGCATGGGTCTTTTTGATGTGTCCCACATGGGAGAGTTCATTGTCGAAGGACCTGATGCTCTTTCTTTTGTCAATCTTTTGGTGACAAACTTCATTCCTGCTGAGCCTAACAAAGTCACATACACATTGTTTTGTGACCCTCATGGTTATGTTGTCGACGACCTTTTGGTTTATGTGATTGGCTTGGAAAAGATTCTTTTAGTGGTCAATGCTGGAAACACAGCCAAGGATTTCGATTGGGTGATGCGTCATATTGGTTCTTATCACGTTCACGTTCGAAACGTCTCAGATTCAATCAGTCAAATCGCCATCCAAGGGCCTAAAACGATGGAACATATTCATGCCATCACTGGGTATGATGCAGCGTCTATGACGTTTATGACCCATCAAACCATTCCTTGTGGAGAGGGGCATGTCATTCTTTCAAGAACCGGTTACACGGGTGAAGATGGATTTGAGATCTATGGTCTAAAAGAATATGTCATTCCCATGTGGGACAAAGCGATTGAACTCGGTGCCGTGCCTTGTGGGTTAGGCGCTCGGGATACCTTAAGATTTGAAGCTAACCTGCCATTATATGGACATGAAATCAGTGAGACCATCAATCCGATTGAAGCAGGACTCAACTTCGCTGTCAAATTGGATAAAGAGCATTTTATTGGGAAAGAAAGTCTCGTTTCCTACAAGGAAAACCCTTCACGAAAAGTGGTGGGATTGGCTTTGCAGCAAAAAGCGATTCCCAGACATGGTTATCCAGTTTATGCCGATGAGCTTGAGATTGGTGTTGTTACAACCGGTTATTTACTGCCACAAAGTGAAGTGCCTATCGCCTTAGCCTTAGTCGACATCCATTATGCAAAAATAGGAACCCCTCTTTATGTTCAAATCAGGAAAAATAAGATTCCTGCGCTTGTCAGAAATAGAAAATTCTATCAAAAAAATTATAGTAAATAGGAGGCTTTACCATGGTATTAGAAGGATTATTATACACCCCCTCTCATGAATGGGTGAAAGTGGAGGGAACAACCGCACTTATTGGGATTACCGACCACGCACAACATGCATTAGGCAGCATTGTGTTCATCGAACTTCCAAATGTTGGAAACGTATTAAAACAAGGGGATAGTTTCGGAGCAATTGAATCAGTCAAAGCAGCATCCGATGTATATCTACCCATCTCCGGTAAAATCATCGACGTCAATCACGCGTTAGAGGATGCACCTGAAACCATCAATGAAGATCCTTATGGAGCTTGGATTTGCAAAATCGAAATCAGTCAACTCGAAGAGTTAAACGGATTATTAACTAAAGACGCTTACGAGCCTTTGTGCGAGGAATAAAGATACATGCATAAATACCTTCCTCATACAGCCAAAGATATCGAGGAAATGCTCCAAAAGATCGGTGTTAATGCCTTAAGCGATCTTTTTTCTGCGATACCTTCACGCTTAAAAATGAAATCATCTTATCATGTACCGTCCGCTTATTCAGATGATGAACTCACTGAACACATGAAATCCTTATCTAAAATGAATCAAGAGTTGATTGTCTTTAGAGGAGCAGGAGCTTACGATCATTACACCCCTTCCATCGTTAAAAGCCTCATTAGTCGTCAAGAGTTTTTGACGTCTTATACCCCCTATCAACCGGAAGTTTCTCAAGGCACTTTGCAGTATATTTTCGAGTTTCAATCCATGGTTTGTGAACTAACAGGCATGGATGTTTCGAATGCCTCCATGTATGATGGAGCCACAGCAACCGCTGAAGCCATGTTTATGGCTTATGCCCAAACGCGAAGTCAAAAGATTTTGATCTCTGATACGGTGCATCCAAAAACCATTGACGTGGTAAAAACCTATGCTAAATACCGAAACATTGATGTGGTTGTTCTAAAGAACAAAGAAGGTGTAACCTCACTCGATGAAGTGGCCAAGGAAATTTCAGGATCCATGGGATTGATTGTCCAAAACCCCAACTATTATGGCATTGTTGAACACTATCCTGGTTTTGCTGATTTGATTCATGAAAACAAAGGGCTATTCATCATGAATGCAGAAGGTCAAGCACTCAGCTTAATCCAAACGCCTAGAGGCTACGATGCCGATATCGCGTGTGGCGACTTGCAGTCGTTGGGTCTTCCACTCTTTTTTGGAGGCCCTTATGTGGGCTATCTCGCGACTAAGATGGCCTATGTTAGAAAAATGCCTGGACGTATTTGCGGTCTGACGACCGATGTGGATGGTAAACGTGCGTTTGTGTTAACGCTACAAGCGCGTGAACAGCATATTCGCCGGGCGAAAGCAAACTCCAATATTTGTTCCAATCAATCCTTAATGGCACTTGCTGTTACGATTTACATGTCTGCTCTTGGAAAACAAGGGTTAATTGATGTTGCTACAGAATCCATGAAGGGTGCGCATTACCTTTATCATGCTTTGTTGAAAACAGGACGATTTGAAATCGTGTACGATCAACCGTTCTTTAAAGAGTTTGTCTTAAAAGCCAAATTCGATATCGACCGGTTTGAAAAAGAATTGTTATCGGAAGGCATTTTGGGACCCTTGTCCATTGGGGATCAAAATCTGCTTTTTGCAGTGACTGAAAAACGAACCAAAGAACAAATGGATACGCTCGTTGATAAGGTGGTGAACATGCCATGAGATACTATAACCAATTGATATTTGATTTGTCACGAAAGGATCGAATCGGTTATCACATTAAGAAAAAGAACTTACCTGACGTTCACCTTCCTAAAGACCGATTAAGACCTCATCCCGCTCTTTTGCCTGAGGTATCTGAGTTTGATGTGGTTCGTCATTACACGAACGTGTCTCAAAAAAACTTCGGTGTAGAAACCGGCTTTTATCCATTGGGATCGTGTACCATGAAATACAACCCAAAAATTAACGATGAGTTAGCAACCCTTCCTGGATTTTTGAACATTCACCCTCTGCAACCCGAAGAAACGATTCAAGGGGTGTTGAAAATTTATTACGAGACACAAGCAATGCTATCAGAGATCTCTGGACTTAAGGCGTATTCGCTTAATCCCTTTGCTGGAGCACATGGTGAATTGGCCGGTTTGATGATTATCAAGGCCTATCATGAAAAAAACAACGATTTCAAGCGCACTAAAATCATTATTCCAGATTCCGCTCACGGCACCAATCCTGCAAGTGCAACCGTCTGTGGCTTTGACACAGTAGAGATAAAATCTAATCCAGATGGCACCGTTAATCTTGAAGCCCTGAGGGCTGTATTAAATGATGAAGTTGCTGGACTGATGCTAACCAACCCTAATACAGCTGGCGTCTTTGAAAAAGACATTTTAGAAATTTCTAACATGGTTCATGAGGTGGGTGGCTTGCTTTATTATGACGGAGCCAATCTAAACGCATTGCTGGGAATCTCTCGTCCAGGCGATATGGGATTTGATATCACGCACATCAATCTTCATAAAACCTTCTCGACTCCTCACGGAGGTGGTGGTCCGGGTTCTGGCCCTGTTGGCGTTTGTGAGAAATTGGTTGAATTCTTACCGAACCCTGTGGTTAAAAAAGAAAATGACCGTTACTATTTTGACAAAGCGTTAGACTCAATTGGAACACTTGGTCAATTTTTTGGAAACGCTGGCGTCTATATTCGAGCCTACGTCTATTTACTGACATTAGGAAAAGAAGGTCTCTGCAAAGTAGGTGCTTATGCTGTTTTGAATGCGAACTACATTAAAGAGTCTCTAAAAGACTTATTTGAGCTTCCTATTAAAGGGCATTGCATGCATGAATTCGTCTACGATGGTTTAATCGATACATCAACCGGTGTCAAGACTTTGGATATCGCGAAAAGACTTTTGGATTACGGGTTCCATGCACCCACGGTTTACTTCCCTCTTATTTTTAGCCAATCCATGATGATTGAGCCCACCGAGGTTGAATCAAAAGAAACCCTTGACGCGTTCATTGATGTGCTAAGAAAAGTGGCTAACGAAGCGATTGAAGATCCAGAAATGGTCAAAACAGCGCCTCACCATACACTTGTAAGACGATTAGATGAAGCGAAAGCTGCTCGTCAACCGATTGTCAAATACCGCGATTTATTCTAAAAATAAGACCGACATCTTGTCGGTCTTATTGCTTTCTAATGCAATCCGGTTGGTCGTATGTTGCATCGTTGACTTTTTGGCTTGCCGGATACACGTCTATTAAGTCTGAGTGATAAGGTTTCATCAGATGAATCAATTTTTGCACGTTTTCTTGTTTCGGATAGAGCCAATCGATGGCGTTTTGTTCATCGATAATTACAGGCATCCTTGAATGAATCGATTCCAACCGTTCATTCGCTTGTGTCGTTAATAAAATCACTTGGTGTTCCTTTTTTCCTGATTCGATTTGAATGGATTGATATAGACCTGCGATTGGAAAAAGACCGCGATCTTTTTTTATGATTCTCATGGGTTGCTTTTTAGATTCTTTGCTCATCCACTCATAAAAACCATCCGCTAAAACCAAGCATCGTTTGGACATAAAAGACTCCTTGAAGGAAGGTAAGCGGAACGCCGTTTCGCTTCGAGCGTTAATCATGGGTTTTTGTTGAAACTGATGAAACCCCCATTTGAGCAACCCAACTCTAAATTTTTGGCCATCGTGGATCAATGCAATCACATCTTGACCTGGAGCAACATTGTATCTAGGCAAATCGAAAAACGTATCGCTTAAGTCAATGTCAAAGGATTTTTGTAAATAGTGTTTGAGTTCATCTAAGGTGACGGTGATGGTGAATCGACCACACATAAAGGCCTCCTTAAAGATGCATTGACTGAATGATGGATTCTGCTAAGCTTCGATAGATTTTTCCTTGTTCTTCTTTTTCAGAAAAGATGAATGTCCCATCCAGAGGTTGTCCAATTGGGATTTGAGCAAGCAATGGCACACGGAGTTTATCGGCCACTTCTTTTCCGCCGCCTTGACCAAAGATAAACTCTCTTTTTTGGTTACACGGATTTAAATAATGGCTCATGTTCTCAACGACACCAATAACTTCATGACCGATTTGCTTGGCTCCATAACCCGCCTTAGCCGCAACATGGCTCGCGTTTGTATGCGGGGTTGTCACCACCAACACTTTGCTTTTGGGAACATAGGTTTTGACATCAAGAGCAACATCCCCAGTTCCTGGTGGCAAATCAATCAAAATAATATCGATGTTTTCTTGCCATTGGACGCCATTGAAAAAATGCGTTAGAAGTTTGCCTAACATCGGCCCTCTCCACATGACTGGTTTATCGGGTGGCATAAAATATTCTGTTGAGATGGCTTCGACTCCGTTTCTAGAGAGCGGAATCATTTTTTCATCTTCTGTTGATTGAAGGGGCTTAATCGCTAACCCAAGAATATGAGGAACAGAAGGACCATATACGTCAGCATCAATGATGCCAACTTTTTTTCCTAAGCGCGTTAAAGCGACCGCGAGATTTACCGTTACCGTGGATTTCCCCACGCCACCCTTACCGGATGCTATCGCTAAATATTGCGTTTCAATGACGCCCTCAGGAACAAAATCAGAGTCAAAAAAGTCGATTTTAATCCCTGGAAACTGAAGGTTTATTTTAACCAACTTCACAATGTCTAACTTCACTTTGGCTTCGTCTTTTTTACGATCTTTTAGCCTTACTTCCAGTTCGACAACACCCGTTGGTCCCACGGTTAATTTCTTGATTCCATTGACCTTCCCAAGGGGTTCACCCAAGGTTGGATCTAAAATCTCTTCAATCTGTTTTCTTAATTCATCATAGGTCATGTTTAAACACCTCTTTCGTATCACATTCAGTAAGCTTTGTCATGTCTCATTATACTCGTTTCTGCCAGATAGGCAAGATTTTCGATTGACTTTCAGTCAAAAGCCCTTATAATGTAACTATAAGAATCTTCTTTTTCCCATAAGGAGTACCCATGATGCTCAAAGGTATACCCGTTTCAGAAGGTTACGCCATTTCTAGAGTTTTGAAGATTGAAGAACCTAAAACAAGTGTTCAAAAGAAGATTGTTTCGGATGTAGAAGCGGAACTCAAAGCCTACGAAGAAGCCATTGAAAAAACCAAAGAGGTCCTTAGAAAAATCATTGAGGAAACCGAGAAAAAATATGGCAGCGAAACGGCCAAGATTTTTCATGCTCACATGATGATTGCCGATGATATCGAAATCAAACGCGAGGTCATCGAAACCGTCACCTTAGAATCCTGCAACTACGCTTACGCCTTGGATAAGGTGGTGTTTAAGTACGCACAAATCTTCGCGAATATGGACGATGCTTACTTAAAAGAGCGGGCCAAAGATCTATTAGATGTGGCACAAAGTTTAATCCACCACGCCAATAAACAAGAACCGTTTGATTTTTCAAGCATTTCAGGTGAGGTCATCATCGCTTTGAATGATCTTGCACCTTCACAGGCGGCGTTAATCAATCCCAAGCACGTGAAAGGCATTCTAACGGAGATGGGTGGGAAAACCTCTCATAGTGCGATTATTGCACGCATGATGGGCATTCCTTCTATTGTCGGTATCCCAGATCTTATGGAGACCCTTGAAGATGGTAAAAACGTAATCATGGATGGTTTCTTAGGCCATCTTCATTTGGATTTTTCTGATGAATTAGAACACGAAATCCAATCAAAAATAAACGCGTTAAGCCTTAAAGTTCGAAGTCTTGATCCTTATATCGGTCGTAAAACACTTTCCAAGGATTTTGAGCGTTATCAACTCCATGCCAACATTGGGTCTACAAAAGACCTCGATTTTGTTCTTGCAAACGATGCTGAAGGGATTGGACTTTACCGAACAGAAATGCTGTTTCTTGATCACCCTGTGATGCCTTCCTTAGACATCCAAATCCAGGCGTATCAAACCGTGCTTGATCGTCTTTATCCTAAGGAAGTCATTATTCGAACATTGGATATCGGTGGTGACAAACATCTTTCTTATCTTCCTTTAAAAAAGGAAGAAAACCCGTTTTTGGGAAACCGTGGTATCCGTTTATCCCAAGAATACCGCGCGTTATTCAATGAGCAACTCAAAGCATTGATACTGGCGAACACGAAAGGCAACTTGAAAATCATGTTCCCGATGATTACCGCTTTGGAAGAATGGTTTGACATCCAAGAAACGGTGGCTTCACTAAAGAAAGAGTTAGACATAAAAACGCCCATCCCTTTAGGCATGATGGTGGAAGTACCCTCAGCGGCCCTCTTAGCGGATCGGTTTGCCAAGCATGTGGATTTTTTCTCAATAGGGACCAACGATCTCATTCAATACACCTTGGCTGTTGACCGAAACAATCAAGCGATCCATCGCCTTTATCAACCGTTTAATCCTGCGGTATTAGCGCTCATCCATCGGGTGGCTGAGGCAGGACTTAAACACCATAAAGAGGTATCGGTTTGCGGTGAGATGAGCAGTGATCCTTATGCCATTCCCGTGTTATTGGGGTTAGGTGTCACGCAACTATCTATGAATCCCTCGCAAATCTTAAAGACCAGACGGATGATTGCTCACCATGATTCGACCTACTTTAAAAATCTGGCTAAGGCTGTATTAAAAATGGATACAGAACAAGCGGTCATCGATTATCTTAAAACACACATCAATCTGGAGGATTTTCATGGATAAGACATTTGTACTAAAAAGCGAATCCGGTTTTCATGCAAGACCTGCAACCAACTTTGTTCGTTTTGTTTCTGCTTTGCCGGTTTCGGTTTACGTGATTCATAAAGGGTTTGTTGCTGATGCCAAATCCATTATGGCTATCCTAAGTTTAGGCATGCCCAAAGGAGATTCTTTTAGTATTCGTGTCGAAAGCGATAATCCCATTTATATGGATAAAATTGAAACGTATCTAAAAGAGCATCTCATGGTATAAAAAAAACACCCCGCAGGGTGTTAGTGTAACCCATTGCCTTTCTTTGGAAAGGCTTTTTTAATCGTTTGTGACATTCTTTTGAAAAACTTGGTTTGATCGTAGGATAAGATGGCCACTTTATAAATGGGTGCAACCAACCAAATAGCTGCCGCCAAAAAAATGATAAGAACCAACAAAGCCAATAGCGCTTCTCCTGTCGTTAAGATGCCCGATGCATAGGAGACGGGTGCTACAAACGGTGTGAAGATGGGAACAAAACTCATCACTTTCATAAATCCGGTTCCATTGGCCATAGGAGCAAAAATCGTGATGTAAAACCCAGCAACCATGGTAAGCATCAAAGGCGATTGGAACTGTTGATAGTCTTCTTGTGTCACAGCAAGTGAAGCAAATAACGCTGAAAACACAAGGAAGAATAACGTACCCACAACCATGAAAAGTAAGGCAAACACCAAGATGGCTTGCCAGTTTGGCAACATTTGAGCCAAACTCTTCAACAAAGTGCTTGTATCAGCAGGTATTTCAATGCCGCTTAAGTTTTGCGTGGCACCACCAATCCAATTGGCAATCAACCCATAGAGCAAAATGAGAACACCTTGGATGATAACAAACAATATGCTTGCTGTAATCTTTGAAAGAAAATGAATTTTCGCAGGCACACTGGCAATAATGGTTTCAATGGCTTTTGTCGATTTTTCTTCAATCACTTCGACTCCAACAAACTGGGTGGCCATGGTAATTAAAATAAACATCGGCAAAACCAAAAGGGATGTGATGCTTGAAATCATGTACCCTATTTCTGGATCCTCATAATCTGGTGAAACTGGAAAACTAAACTCTGGAGCAACATAATCAGCGATTTGATAGTTAATGATTAAGAGTTCAATTTGATTTTTCAAGAGGGTGTTAAACTCAGGAATCTTTGAATAAATAATCACAGTTGGCGACTCAATGGCACCCATCATGTGGATGACCACATCCTTTTCTTCATCCTGCCAAAAAGCTTCTAAATCAAAGGATTCTGGCTCAATCGATTCAACGAGATAAAATAGATAGCCTGAAAAAGGAGCATTGATGGCTTGGCTAATGTCTTCTGCTAACGTTGTTTGATTGGTTTGATTGATAATCAGCACATCTCGGTTAGTCACTTCTTCTTTATCTGGACTGAACAAAGCAATAATCGTGGGAATGTTCACGATTAACACCAATAAAAAAGCAATCACAATATTGGAAATCAAGAAAGCTTTTCTTCCCACTCGTTTGTTAAGCCCATATTGGACTAAATACTTAAACTTTTTCATGCGCTCTACCTACTTTCGCAATGAAGATCTCTGACAACCGGGGTTGTTCTACATCAAATTTAGTCACATGCTCACAGGTTTTGACGTATTCAAAAACCGCTTGAATGACATCGTCGCTTTCGATTTTGACAATGAGTTCATTGGAGTTTTCAACCACTTGGTAGACTCCAGGGATGGCTTTGATACGGTCTACCTCAACGTCACCTTTGATTTTGATGTATTGCTTTTTGAAATCCTTTTTAACTTGATCGATACGGCCGCTAATCACGGCTTTTCCTTTTTCTAAAACAACAATTTCCTCACAAAACGATTCGACATGGTCCAGTTGATGGGAAGAAAAGACGACCATGGAGCCTTGTTTTTGGAAATCACGAATCACTTGAACAAAAAGCTCTGTATTGATGGGATCTAATCCGCTAAATGGCTCATCAAGGACCAAGAGTTTTGGATTATTGATAATTGCGGAGATGAACTGGATCTTTTGTTGATTCCCTTTCGACAGCTCCTTGATTTTTTTATCTTTGTATTCTGGAATCTGAAATCGATCCAGCCAATAATCCAAACGTTCCAAAATCACTTTAGGAGACATGTCTTTCAGTTGACCAAAATAAAGCATGAGTTCTTTGACCGTAATCTTGGTCAACAAAGAACGTTCTTCAATCATGTATCCTATTTCGTTGACGTTGTGGTAACCTACTTTTTGACCAAAATAAAGCACTTCGCCTTGTGTGGGTTCAAGTAACCCCATAATCATTCTAAAGGTTGTGGTTTTGCCTGCCCCATTGGTGCCGAGCAACCCAAAAATTTCGCCTGGATGAATGTCAAATGACAAACCATCAACAGCTACTAAATCGCCATACAGCATTCTTGCGTTTTTGACTTCTAACATAAGGTCCTCTTTCTATCGGTTTTTGGTGTTCTTTTTTCCTTTTTTCACGTCTTCTTTTAAATCAAACGGGTTGACTTCATCATCATAAAGAACGGGTTTAACCGCTTTTTTATTCATCGTTTCTTTAATTTTTCGATGGATTTTCAATGGTTCATACCGGTTAGGGTTGATATCACGTCTCATCTTTTTTCCTCCCAAAAGAAAAGGGGTAGAGACACCTCATTAAGCAAAAGGGCGCTTTATTGACATGTCCTACCCCAATTATATCACTAATTATTTGTTATTTCAATACATTATGTCTAATTATTTTCTATTATTTTTAACTCAGCTCGAGCCATCTCAATGAAATCATCCAGTTTAACGGAAACCTGTTCTTGGCTTCCATAACGTCGATAGGTGACCTTTTCTTCTTCCTTTTCTTTATCGCCGATCACTAAAGCAAACGGAATTTTTTGAGTTTGTGCCTCGCGAATCTTATACCCTAATTTCTCGTTTCTTAAATCGTGTTCCACACGCATACCCGCTTGAATCAACCGGCGGTAAACCTCCATGGCATACGCCTCATGATGTTCATTATTGACTGGAATCACTTTCATTTGAACCGGTGAAAGCCATAATGGAAACGCACCCGCATAGTGTTCAATTAAAATACCGATGAACCGTTCAATCGACCCAAAGAGTGCGCGATGCAACATGATGGGTCGTTTTTTCTCGCCGTCTTGGTCAACATAGGTTAAATCGAATCGTTCAGGTAAATTCATGTCCAATTGGATGGTGCCGCATTGCCAGATTCGATTCATGGAATCACGAAGTTTGAAGTCTAACTTAGGTCCATAAAAAGCGCCATCTCCAGGATTGATCTTATACGGTTTTCCGACATTTTCAATGGCTGCTGCGAGTGCTTTTTCTGCTTTATCCCATGTTTCAATGGTGCCAATGTATTTATCGAGTGGACGTGTTGATAACTCGATATGGTAACTGAGATTGAAAACCGCGTAGACGCGTTCAAACAAGAGGATCAATCGTGAGATTTCATCAACCATTTGATCTTCTCTCATGAACACATGCGCATCATCCTGCGTAAAATTTCGCACTCTAAAAAGACCTGCTAACGCGCCGGATGCTTCGTGGCGATGGACCAAACCGAGTTCGCCCACACGAAGCGGTAAATCCCGATAAGAATGCAAGCTGTTTTTGTAAACAAGCATCCCACCTGGACAGTTCATCGGTTTGATAGCGAACTCGTGCTTATCAATCTCTGAGGTGTACATGTTTTCGCGGTAGTTGGCCCAGTGACCAGAAATTTCCCACAAATCACGATTCAACATGATTGGGGTTTGAATAAACTGATACCCTTCTTGGGTATGCACATCAAACCAAAAGTTTTCCAAAGCACGTCTAAGAATCATGCCTTTTGGCAACCAAAAGGGAAACCCAGGACCGTATTCGCTTAGCATAAACAATTCAAGTTCTTTCCCCAGTTTACGGTGATCTCTCTTTTTACGTTCTTCAACCAATACCAAATAATCCTCAAGGTCTTGTTTGGAGAAAAAACTGGTTCCATAGACTCTGACTAACATTTTGTTGTTCGAATCCCCACGCCAATACGCACCCGCGACACTTAGCAACTTGAAGTGTTTGATGCTTCCAGAAGACATCACATGTCCTCCGCGGCAAAGATCGATGAATGAACCCGTCTCATAGACACTGAGCCCATCTTCCTTAAATTCTTCAATCAACTCAAGTTTATAGGGGTCGTGCTGAAAGATGCGTTGCGCTTCTTCATACGAGACATCTTTTCTCAAATAGGGTTCATCTAACAGCGCCAGCCGCGCCATTTCCTGTTCGATTTTAGGAAAATCATCATCGCTTAAACGGGTTTCACCTAGATCCATGTCGTAATAAAACCCTTCTTCAATATCAGGACCCACTCCAAAACAAGCCCCTGGATAAAGATTGTTGATGGCATGTGCCATCAAGTGGGCGGTGCTGTGCCTTAACACTTTCAACGCCCGTGGATCTTTATCATTAAGCAGCTCGATTTGACTGTCTTTTTCAATCGTTCTTCCTAATTCTACGAGTTGCCCATCCAAAACTGCAGCAACAGACCGTTTGGCTAAACTGGTTGAAATGGATTGCGCAATCAGTAGCGGTGTGATTCCGTTTGGGTAATCGCGTTGGCTTCCATCTGGAAAACTAATTTTTATCATTTTTGATATCCTCCTTCATAAAAAAAAGTCCTTGAACTATCCAAGGACGAATCATCGTGGTACCACCTTAGTTCTGATAAACAGCACTTATCTTATGGATAACGGCATGACCCGGGCTAGTTTTTTTAGCCAACTCCAAGGGAGTGATTTAAGTCGTTCGTAGCTTTCACCATCCTACGTCGCTTGGTTTGACTCAAACCGTGTCCTTTTCTTCGTTGCTGCTTTCATTATATCGTTATCGAATCAATATTTCAAGGGTTTTATGTCTTATACCGCTGAGACACCAATTTAACCGGTGTCATGAGATCTCGAATCCTTTGGATCAAGCGCGCAGCTTTCGTGCGATTTGTGTCATCCTTGGTGACCGACAAGAATTCCATGAGTTGCATAAAATCATAGTTGGAACTCATGAAGACTGGTAATTTAGCGGATAGACGATACTGTAAAATGGGAACAAGGATTTCGTCTCTAAACCAGGTTGTCATGTTTTCGCCACCTAAATCATCCATCATGAGAATATCCGCTTGTTTAAGCATATTGATCCGTTCTTCTAAATTTCCTTCATTCATGCCCTGCTTAATGGAGCGAGCCAAATCCGGCATGTAGACAAAAAGCACGGTCGATCCTTTCTCTGCCAAAGCGTGTGCTATAGCCGATAACAGATAGCTTTTACCTGTTGCATTCATTCCATAGATAAACAACCCTTTGACATAGTGATCTTTACGGTATTGCTCCACAAAGTTCTTAGCATGCTCAAACGCGTTTTCTCGTTCATCATTAAAGACGTCAAACTCGACTAGTGATGCATCTTGGATGTAAACTTCACTTTCATAGAACTTGAGGTTTTCTCGGATACGCCTGCGCTTGATTTCAACGGCTTTTTCTTTGGTTGGCCGGTAGACAATCTCAATATAGGGATCGGTCCGAAGGACTGGCTCATACCCGTCTTTCATGGCTTTTTGGTCCCTTAGCATGAGATACTGAAACACCTTATAAATATCCACATCAGGAATCATAAGGTTTTTAGTCTCTGGATCTTGTTGAATGATTTTTTTCATTTCTTCTAATGTCATCATAGGTCACTCCATTTTTACCAGTTCAGTGATGTAGCTATCAAGCCAATCGGGTTCACTGACTGAAGATTTCTTTTGACTCTTGACGTCGTATTGTGTTTCGAGATTTTGAGAATGCCTAATGGCGTCCTCTGTGGTCTGAACCCCTTTGTTCAGCCAATCGTGAAGCACCTTCTCCATATAATTGATGTTGGGCATGATGCCTTGTTTATGCTTAAGAACCAGCATCAATATGACATTAATAATTCCAGGTTCAACCGAGTTTCGTTCCAACAACTGTGTGGCCACAGATAAGGCAATGCCTTGTTGATCGGTTTTAGCGTACTTGGAAATAATGGCTTGTGGGGCGACTTGATCCACCAAATGCGGTTTAGAGAGTTCTTTTTGCTTAATGGTAAGGAGTTGATGTTTTTCTTCATAATACTGTCTGGCTTTAAAGTTCAGTTGTTCAAAATTGACTAGTTGTTTGGATTTAGCCGCTTGCTGGTAGATTTCAACCATATCGCCCACATCAAATTGATAAACAAAAGCGATTTTATTGAGGGTCTCTTTAAACTTATCCGTTAATAATTGGGTGTTTTTTAACCGATCTGGGAGCATTTCAATGAAGGCTTCGTAATTAAATGTGTAATTAATATGACTGCCTCCATTGTTTTGTTTTCCTTGCAACGGGTGTTGAATGGATAACAAATTGAGGCTTTTGAACTCATAGAGTTCATCAAACGATTTCGTGACGTTTTTAAACCCTTCAGTAGACATGAGATCCAACTTAAAAAGTTGGGTGACAAACTGCATGTTTCGTTCGCCTATCTCACTTCTTAAATACGATCCAAAAACGGTGTCAATCAAAAACTGTTTGGCTGTCAAGGGTGCTTTAAGAAAATAGATAAACTCTTCTTCTTTTTGAAAAACACACAGCAAGTTTAAGGCTTCAAGTTTGTTTCTCATCAACAGGAAATCCGCTTTTTTAATGTTCATCAAGTCAAAGAGTTCTTGATGAGAATAGGTGATTTTATGGGTTTTGTTTAACAATTGATAACAGGTAATATAAAGGCCATGTGCCTCCAAGCCCAAAAGAGGTTGATACAATAGCGCAAGCACTTTGAAATCTGAAGCGCTTAAATCGGATTGAATTTGCAAATGGAATAAACTGCTATTTTTCATAGAGAACCTTTTGAATGATTGTGTCGATTTGCTCGTTAAGTTGTTTAATTGTGCCGGTGTTACGGATAACAAAATCGGCCATCTTTCGTTTTTTTGAAAGCGGCATTTGAGCACGTATGCGTGCCAAAATACGCGAATAAGGCATTTGATTTCGATTTCTAAGGCGTTTGATTTGAGTTGCTTGAGGCACATCAATGAGCACAGTATAATCAACATGTTCTTGATAGCCCACTTCGAACAATAAGGGCATGTCAATCACCACTAAGGGCTTATCTAAAAGATGGGCTTTTTGTTTCTCAATTTCTTCAAACACGTAAGGATGAATGATTTGATTCAGCTTGTTACGCATGTTGGTGTCATCAAAAATAATGCTTGCTAATTTATGTTTATCTTCTTGCGTTTTAATATCAAACCCAAAGGTTTCTTGAACGTTTTGTCTCATCAACTGATGGTTAATCCAAAGGTGAGCGACGATATGATCGCAATCGATGACAGGTATACCGGTTGATGAAAAGTGCTGAGAAGCTGTGCTTTTCCCACTGGCAATTCCACCGGTCAATCCAAGATAAATTGGTTTAGTGTTGACACGATTCGCAGACATATGTTCCACGCCCTTTGACTTTGATTTTCGAGATGGGATTTTGACAAATCGGACACGGTTGTCCCTTTTTCATATGAACCAAAAGTTCATTTTGAAAACGTCCGTGAATTCCTAAACTAGACTGATAACTGCGAATGCTTGAACCACCCAGTTCCGTGGCTCGATCCAAAACCCAAGTTGCGTTTTTAAGCAGTAATTCTACATCTTTAAACGATAGATCCATCGCAACTCTTTCAGGATGGATTCCACTTAAAAACAACGTTTCATCCACGTAAATGTTGCCGAGTCCGCTTATAATGGTTTGATCCAGCAACACCGGTTTGATCTCTCTTTTTTTTGACGAAATCGTTTCATAAAACATGACTGGGTCCATGTCTTTAGGCTCTAAAGCAATGGATTTAATGGGTTCTTTTTCACGATAATCCTCTTTTGGTAACCAATGAAAGGTCCCAAACTTCCTCACATCATGATAGATGAGTTGTCGATCGCTTTTCAGTTGAAAAAGAATATGACTGTGTTTACTATCGTGATGATGATCGATATAAAATTTGCCTTCCATTCTGAGATGAACCAGCATGACATGGTCTTTAAAAATGAAAACTAAGTGCTTTCCAATGCGTTCGATTCGTTCAATCAGTTGATTTTTAACGCCACTTAAGAACGTCGGAAGATCGGTTTTTACCATCTTTGGATAACGGACTTCAACCGATAAAACCGTGTCGTTTATGAGGTGTTCGGTCAGTGTTCTTCGAACCGTCTCAACTTCAGGTAACTCTGGCATACAAGGTTCCTCACTTTAGTTCATACCAGTTAGAGCCGACATCGCAGGATGTTTTCAATTCGACCGTTAACTGACATGCTTCTTCCATCATCTTGGGAACCATCACTTTCATGTCTTCTACTTCATGATCAGGAACTTCTAAGATGAGTTCGTCATGGACTTGAAGCAAAATCTTTGATTCTTTTTGATGGTCTTTGAGATAGCGGTTCAAGTTCACCATCGCAATCTTCAAGACATCTGCAGCACTCCCTTGAATGGGAGCGTTCAACGCGGTTCTTTCCCCAAACAAGCGTTGTGTGTAGACACTTGAAGACAGTTCAGGAATATAACGTCTTCGAAAAACGATGGTTTCGACAAAGCCATTTTGTTTAGCAAAATCCACGACATGCTCCATGTAGGTTTTAATCTCTGGATAAATGGATAAGTATCGATCGATAAAGGCTTGTGCTTCTTTCGGGGTTACGTTGATGTCTTCTGATAGACTCCAAGCCCCCATGCCGTAAATGATTCCAAAATTCACGGCTTTAGCTGCTCGTCTTTGTTCTGCAGTCACCTCGTGAACATGAAACACATCTTGTGCTGTTTTGGTGTGAATGTCTTGATTTTGATTGAATGCCTCAATCAATGATTTTACATTCGCGATATGAGCAAGAATCCGTAATTCAATTTGGGAATAGTCCGCACCGAGCAGGACATGACCTTTTCTGGCAACAAAAAGTCTCCGAATTTGTCTGCCTGCTTCGGTTCGGATGGGTATATTCTGCAGATTGGGTTCCAGGGAGGATAATCTGCCTGTTGTTGTGAGTGCTTGTTGGTAAATGGTATGCACTTTGTTGTCGTCAAAGAGGTTTTGCTCAATGCCTTCAATATACGTAGAATAAAGTTTGGTCAATTGGCGATACTCTAAGATTAAGGGAATAATCGGGTGTTCATTTTTTAAGTTGAGTAAGACGTCTTGATTGGTTGAATACCCGGTTTTTGTTTTCTTTCCATGTGGCAATTTCAAGTGGTCAAAAAGGATTTCTCCTAATTGCTTAGTTGAGCTAATGTTAAAGGGTTGTCCCGCAAAACCAATGATGTTTTGCTCGATTGCATCGATTCGACCGCTTAAATCTTCTTTTAGTTCACGAAGAATCGCACGATCCACTAAAAGACCTGAAAACTCCATCTCAGCCAACACTTCAGAAAGCGGAATTTCGATATCTGTCAAAAGATGCAGTTGGTTTTGATCTTTTAACTGATTTAAATGCTTTGGTTTCAAGACCGTGATTGCTTTAGCTTTGGAAGCAATGTGCTTTTGATAAAGGGGTGAATCGGGTAATCCTTTTTTAGCTCCCTTGCCATAGATGGTTTCATCGTACTGGACCTCATCATAGCCAAAAGACGATGAGATTCGGGTAAACTCTTCCTTGCCTATATGGGAATCAAGTAGGTAAGCGGCAATTAGCATATCGTATTCAACCGATACCATATCCAAATTTCTCCATTTGAGGAAAACCTTGATGGCTTTATAATCATACGTTATCTTAGCGATTTTTTGATCGGCTAAAAAAGCGTGAAAGCTTTTTGAACGTAAAGCAAAAGCAGGGGATAAATAGGCGTGATGGCTTCCATTTGATAAACCAACTCCCCATAACTCGGCCCGATGGTAATTAAAATCCGAAAACTCGAAATAGACTGCTGTTCCATCTTTAAGGAAAGGGTTTAAGGTGTTCTCATCGTCGATAACCACAAATGAAAGTTCCTCTTTGGGTTCTGGTCCGTTCATTTTTTTAACAAACATGTGAAGTTCCAAAGCTTGAAAAAATTGTCTGAGTTGATCTTCACGAACTGTTTCTTTGGTTAATTGATCCAGTGAGATATCTAGCTCGGCATTTAAATCGATGGTCACCAATTGCTTGCTCATGGCGGCCAAATGGTGGTTGTTTTGAATATTTTCTCCCAACTTACCAGGAATCTGATCGGCTTCTTTTAGAAGGTTTTCTAAGGTATGATAGGTTTTTAGAAGTTTAATGGCGGTTTTCTCACCAATGCCTGGAATTCCAGGAATGTTGTCAGAGGGATCTCCCATCAATGCCTTGAGATCAATCATTTGATGATGAGCAAGTTCATAAGTCGCATAAAGGGATTCTGGGGTAAAATCATGAACTTCTTTCATCCCTTTTTTAAGCAGATGAACCGTGATATGATCATCAACAAGTTGAAGCAAGTCTTTATCGGATGAATAGATGTGAACCTCATAACCGGCTTGTTGCGCTTTCTTCGCCATGGTTCCAATAATATCATCTGCCTCGTATCCTGGTTTTGAATACCATTTGACACCGCTTAAGTCGATGTACTGGTTGACCAGTTCAATTTGTTGGGCTAGTTCTTCCGGCATTTTTTCACGCCCTGCCTTGTAGCCTTCATAAGCCAGATGTCTTTGTGTGGGTTCTTTGGTATCAAAGGCCACTAAAGCATAATCGGTATCCGGTGGCACCATTTTTTCAAACATGCCAACAAAAGCAAAAAGGGCATTGGTGTAAACACCTTTGCTGGTTTGCATCAGTTTGGCTCCAGGGTATGCGGTGGCATAATACGCTCTAAAAAGAATCGAGTTGCCATCAATCAGTGTGAGTTTTTTCATTTGTCTTCCCCTTCACAGTTATTTTAACATGGATAAATTGAGTAATTTTCCACAACTTTTGTGGATTAAAATCGATAAAAAAAGGGTCATTTAAATCGAAATTGACCCTTTCCTTTTCCTTTACCTTTTTTAGGTGATGGTGTTGGCATCATCTTTGATGGGTTTTTGGATAAACTCTCCAATTCTCGCTCATCCATGTTCATCATTTTCTTCATCATGGTTTTTTGAGCCTCAAGAGACTGTCTTAATCGGTTTAAGTCCGCCACACTCATGCCGGAACCTCTAGCAATCCGTTCCCTTCTTCGCGACGATTGATCGATGAGTTTGGGGTCTTTTCGCTCTTTTTCTGTCATGGATTGAATCATGGCTCCCATTTTATCGAGTTGTCTATCATCGATTTGATTGGCTGCTTTTAAGTTCCCCATGCCGGGAAGAAACCCTAAGATTTTTGACATAGATCCCATTTTTCGGATCATTTTGAACTGTTTCAAAAGATCATTGTAATTGAAGGTATCTGTCATTAACTTCTCCATCATGTTTTTAGCATCATCCTCATCAATGGATTCAGTTGCTTTTTCAATCAGGGTAAGAACATCTCCCATACCGAGGATTCTAGAAGCCATTCGCTCTGGATGAAACATCTCAAAGCTGTCCATTTTTTCTCCCGAGGAGGCAAACTTGATTGGAATTCCAGAGACTTCGCGGATGGATAAAGCAGCACCCCCGCGTGTGTCACCATCGAGTTTGGTTAAAATGGCGCCTGTGGCTTGGAGCTGGTCATGAAACGATTTAGCAATTGTGGCCGCATCTTGCCCGGTCATCGCATCCACTGTCAATAAAATCTCATTTGGATTGGCTTCCTTTTTGACATCGATTAACTCTTGCATCATTTTCTCATCGATATGCAGTCTACCGGCTGTGTCAATAATCACCACATCATAATGCTGTTCTTTGGCGTAAGTAAGCCCTTCTTTGACGGTCTTAACGGGGTTTTGCTGACCTTTTTCAAAGACGAAAATATCCATCGATTTCCCGAGCGTTTGTAGTTGTTCAATAGCAGCAGGACGGTAGATATCTGCAGCGATAAACATGACTTTTTTCTTATCGTTTTTTCGAACGAAAAGTCCAAGTTTGCCGATGGCTGTCGTTTTTCCTGACCCCTGAAGACCAATGGTCATAATGGTGGTTAGCCCTTGAATGCTGTACCTTATGCCTTCGGCTTGATCTCCCATGATTCGCTTAAGTTCTTCGTGAACAATTTTGACCACTTGTTGGCCTGGGTTTAATCCTTTGAGGATTTTCTCACCGATGGCTTTTTCTTTGACGTTTTGGATAAATGTTTTGACAACCTTAAAATTGACGTCAGCTTCCAATAAGGAGAGACGCACTTCTTTCATCATCTCATCGATGTCAGTTTCTGTCAAAAACCCACGTCCGGTCATCCGGCGCATGGCCATTTGCAATCGTGAACTTAGTGCATTTTCTGCCATTATTCATCCAACTTTCTTAGTTCTTCTAAAAAGGTTTCATCCTGTGTGTTAAGATAATCCTCAAGAAGTTTTTTCCGTGTTTCTTGCAAAGCATAGAGGTGAAGTTTGTTTTCGTAGTCTATCAAATAGTCTTCAACCTTTTTTAAATGATCAAAGATGGCATTTCTTGAGATAGAGTAGAGATCTGATATCTCAGATAGTGAATAATCTTCTCGGTAATACAGTTCAAAAAAGAGAACTTGTCGCTCGGTCAATAGGGGTCGATACAAGTCAAAGAGAACATTCAGTTTTTCTTTTTTATCCAACGATTCCATAGGTCCTCCTAGAAAAAGTCACTGAATAGACCATAAATGTAGTGTTCGATATCAAACAAGACCAAATCATCGATCTTTTCGCCCAGTCCAACGTATTTAATGGGTAAATCATAGAGATGGCGAATCGCTAAAACGATGCCTCCCTTGGCCGTACCATCCAACTTTGTCAAAATGATTCCAGTCACTTCGGTGGCTTCTTTAAAGACTTCTGCTTGACGCATGCCGTTTTGACCTGTGGTTGCATCAATGACCAATAACGTCTCTTGAGGTGCATGGGGAACGGTTTTTTGAATGACACGTTTCATCTTGGATAGTTCAGCCATCAAATGGGATTTGGTTTGAAGTCGCCCCGCTGTGTCCACTAAAACATAATCGTATTTTTCTTTTTTGGCGATATCAAGAGCATCATAGATGACTGAGGAAGGATCTGTTCCTGGATTTTTCTTAAACGTATAACATCCGCTTCTTAGTCCCCATTCGGAAAGTTGATCGATGGCGCCAGCCCGAAACGTGTCCGCTGCGACCAACATAACTTTTTTATGTTGATCTTTGAGTTGTTTCGCGAGTTTTCCGATAGTGGTCGTTTTTCCTACACCATTAACACCAACAAAAAGATAGACATTCAGTTCATGTTCATCATAATGGAGATCGGTTTGGACGAGTTGGCCTTTAAGATAAATTTCAAACATCTTATCGACAATCATTTCTGCCAAATCCACCGGATTCGTGATGGCTTTATTTTGCACATCTTTTTTAAGTTCTTGAATGAAGTAAATCACGGTGTCGATGCCGATATCTGCTTGGATAAACACATCTTCCAAAGCATCAAAAAGGGTATCATCGATGGTTTTCGATTGCTTAAGAATCTCTTTTAAGTTCCCAAGATTCTCTTTTGTCTTGTGCAAACCCAATTGATACCGTTGATTCTTAGGTTTTTTGCTAAACAGCTTTTGAAATAATCCCATACTTCCACTCCAGTCCTTGATTATTATACCATATTGAAAACAAAACAAAACCCAAAATGATGAGGAAAGCCCCATCAAAAATAGCCTTTCTCGACAAGAGAAAGACTATCGTCAGGATGGATCTACTTTTTAACAAACTTGCACTTTGGAAATCCACTGCATGCCGTAAACTCACCGTATCGGCTTTTTCGAATGACCAAGGGTTTTCCACATAGTGGACACATCTCATCGGTTGGCTTTGGTCCGATTTTTTTCATTTCTTTATTAGCGATATCGACCATGGGGATAAAACTGTGATAAAACTTCTCGATAAGGACACCGCCATTTTGTTTACCCTCTGCAATTTCATCGAGTACATGTTCCATTTTAGACGTGTACTCTACATTGATGATCTTGTGGAAAAACAAGTCCAGTTGTTCCGAAGTTAACCGACCTTGCTCAGTCGGAACAAATCGTTTTTCTTCCAATTTAACGTAATCGCGTTGTTTGAGGGTTTGGATGATTTGGGCATAGGTACTTGGGCGCCCTATTCCCACAGATTCTAGTTCTTTAATGAGGGTTGCTTCTGAAAACCTCGTTTTAGGCGTGGTTTCTTTTCTTATGGCTTCAACATGGGTTGCGTGAAACACTTGACCAAGTTCAAGATGCGGCAACTTTTTATCTTTTTGCTTGGATTCTTGATACACCTTTGCGTAGCCATCAAACTTTAAGATGGACCCTTCGGTTCGGTACTGGTTTCCGTTAGCATCCAAGGTTACGGTGGTGGCATCAAAGAGCATAGGTGCCATCATACTGGCCACCGTACGTTGGTATATATGACGATAGAGTTTAAATTCTTCTTTGGTTAAATACGGTTCTACGACTTCTGGTGTGCGTTCCAAAGCGGTTGGCCGAATCGCTTCATGCGCATCTTGTGCGTGTTCGGATTTGGCGACTTTGACTTTACCAAGATATTCTTTTCCGTGATGTTCAATAATCCATTGGTGAAGATCATTTAAGAATAAATCAGACATCCGTGTTGAATCGGTCCGCATGTAGGTAATCAATCCCACAATTTCTCCGTTAATTTGCTTTCCTTCATAAAGCGCTTGAGCAATGGACATGGCGCGATTGGCTGTCATCCTTAACTGGTTGATAGCATCTTGCTGAAGAGTTGAGGTAATCAATGGAGGTTTCGGATAACTCTTGGAAACTTTTTTATCAATATTCACGACGCTAAACGCGGTTTGAGACGATGTCACGATATCGTGCGCTTCTTTTTCATTTAATCGTCGTTTCGGTTCAATCACATAGTCCGCTTTAAACTGAGGAAACGTCGCTTCAACTTCGAAATAGGTCTCGGGAATAAAGGCTTCAATTTCTTTTTCTAAATCAACAATCAGTTTCAACGCTACACTTTGAACACGACCCGCCGATTTCGATTTAATTTTTGACTGAAGCAATTTAGATAGCTTAAAGCCAATGATGCGATCAAGGATGCGTCTGACTTCCTGGGAGAAGACCAGATGTTGATCTATGGGTCTTGGGTGAAGTAAAGCTTCGGTAATGGCAGGTTTAGTGATTTCTCTAAACACGATTCGATTATGGGAAAGGTCTGGTAACTCTAAGACTTGCGCCAAGTGCCAGGCGATAGCTTCTCCTTCTCGGTCAGGGTCGGTTGCTAAGAGAACGTCTCTGCCTTTGGCCTTGGTTATCAGTTCTTTGATTAAAGGCGCTTTGCCTTTGATGGTTGTATAAATGGGCATATATTCGTTTTTCATGTCGATGCCTAATCCACCCACACCTTGGGTGGAAAGATCCCGGATATGCCCTTTGGAAGACAAAACAATCACATCTTTGGAGACGTAACTGGCAATCGTTTTGGCTTTAGATGGAGATTCTACAATGATTAGTTTTTTACTCATCTACATTTTCCTCCATTTCCATATCTATTATAGTGTGTAAATTCTAGATGTCAAGCAAAAAGAGATGGTCTTTTTT
>CAZKLM010000014.1:0-41665 GCA_964553755.1 uncultured Acholeplasmataceae bacterium | reverse complement strand
TTATTTTTAATGTTAAAATCGGAGTTCCATTCATCTCCCACTTAATTCTTTGAAGAGGGAGTTTTCTGAAACTTTTAGATAAAAAAATAAGCCGATGAACGACTTATTTGGTTTCACAAAAATTAGTATTCTTTTTTCCGTGTCATTTGATCAAAGCCAATGATGGTCACATATTGACGATCGTTGGTAATGGGGACGATCAAACCTAAAAGAATGAAGATCCATACCCAAAGGGCATAATGGCTGTAGAAAGGGAGTGATAACCCAATCTCTTTATGCTCTAAAACACGCAAGGTCAATAATAGCTGCTTTTGATTGGATTCCACTTGGAGGTATTCCAAGGTTCCATTGTTATTTCGGATATTTCCCATATACGCATTTGTCCACTGATTTTCTAACCAAAACGGGGTGTTGTTGACCGGATTATGAATCGCAACATGTTTAAAATCAGAGTTCATGATCTCAAACCGTTCAAGTTGAAAGGAATCCGGTGTTGTCAAAACATAGTGTCCATCCACCACTAAACCAACCATATTGAAAGACCGAATAAAGGACATAAACTGGACTTGCCCAAATTGATCGATTTGATAATACTGGGTGTCATGGGTAATGGCATCCGAATAATGAACGTTTCGGGCATAGTACATCAAGCGGTTCTTCGCATCATAAGCAGGGACACCTTGGCGTATGGCATAAGACTCATCGGGTTGATCAAAGCGCGTGTAATGCGTTAGACTTTGATAAAATAGGGTATCAGCGATGACCACAAATTTGATAAAACTGGTACCTTCAAGACTATAAATCTCGATTTGATCTAGGTTGTGGCCATCCAATCGAAATAGCGCATACTGTTTATCTGGAAGTTGACGCATAAAATAATTCTCTTCATTCATGACAAAACGGTGTGCAACACCGATATGAAGGTCGCTAATATAAATAGGGGCTTCATCAATGATTTGATAGAGTCCAGATTTCCCTAAAACATAAAGAGATCCATTGTTCTCAAAGAAATGATTCACCAGTTCCTTTCGATTTGCACTCTTTTGGAGATAAGCATCCGATAAAACATATTCTAAAACGGACTCTTTTTCAAGATCGTAAACATAGATTTTTTCGTTGGTCGTATAAAGATAAAGAACATTATCCCACAAGGCATAATCAACGATTTGAGCATCCAAAGGATTGGACACGCGCACGCTTAAAACATCTCTTGATTTAAACGCGTTATTCAAATTTACAGGGAAACGGTCTAAATGGACATAAGGCGCATGGTCGGATAGGTTTAAGGCATAAGCCACGTGATCTTTTGGAAATCGAAAGAGAAAAGAAAGAGCAATCAACACAAAAGCAACCACCCATAACCAAACGTATTTCAGAATAAAGGTGGTTTGGAAATAACGAATGACTTTCACCCAAACATGATAAAACATCCGTTGAAAAGGCAAGGCGATCATGTTAATCACAAGGGTAGCCGCTAGAGCTAATCCCATTTGAACAAGCGCAGGCTGAAATCTAAAAATGGTTAAAAAAACGAAAAGTGGAAAAGCGGTTCTTAAGAATACGACAAGACCGTTTTTTGCGGTTTCAATTTGCCAGTCCAAGTCACTATCCAAATCTTTTTGAATGGTAAAAGCGACATAACCAGCGCCAATAATGAGCAAGAAAGACCCAAACCACATCAAAAAAGTTGAAAGGAATCCAACCAGTAAAAACATCATGATGATTCCGAATCCAAATAGCCCCTCAAGAATCGAGATAAGCCAAATTTTCCAAGGAATATCATCCAATTTTTCTTGATTGAACCGGTGAGAAACGGCTACAATCAGTGTTAATACTAATACGAGTATGAGAAATGTCATCGAGGCCTCCCCAACGTTACGTTTAGGCTATTTTACCATAAATAAACCGAAATGAGTCATAAAAAAAGCCCTAGTAGGGCTTAAATGAATCAAGACGTTATGCATTTTCGAGAATAGCGACCATTGGAATCAGTAAGAAAGCAAGCCAGGAAAGATAAAACAATCCTAAGAAATAACCCAACGAAAAGAAGAGGATAACGGCTAAGAAGGGCATTAAAGGCGTCAACCGAAAGGTTTTACTCCATAGAAGGATGGAGAAAACGGGAATCAATAAGAAGACCTGCCACGCCCATGCCCATGCTCCAAAGAGTAATCCTAGGAGTAAGAAGATTGCAACAGAGAATAAGACGATGCTGAAATTAACGACAGCTTTGATTCGATCTTTTTGACGCCAACGTTCCCAACGAAACTCGATATCATTGAATATGAATCCGAGGGATAATGGCAAGATAAAGCCAATCAAACCAATCGCCCATTCTCCTTGGTAATAAAACATGTAAAGATAGAAAATAATAGCAATTGCGAAGCTTAGTTCATAAAGAATAATGTGAACCAAGTTCTTTTTGTAAAAGATGCCCACGATGGGTGTTAACAAGAAGACCAACCATCCAGGATTCCAATACCCATAATGACCTAAGATAAAGAAAACAATGATGCTAACAAAGGGGCTAATGGCGACAAACACATCCCTCATATTGGTGTATAAAAGAATAGAGACGATGGGGATGATGAGAAAGACCATCCATCCTGGATGCCATAACTGGAATCCAAACCCTAGAATAAGAAAAGTCAACGTGGCAATAAAAGGCGTCAAGGACACAACGCCTTCTTTTAGCCGTGTGGAAAAGAGAATCGCCGCGATCGGAATCAGCAAGAAGACCATCCATCCTGGATGCCAAAGGTTTTCCAAAAAGCCGAGCAAAAAGAAGGTCATTAAACTGATGAAAGGCATCACAGCGATTATCTTTTGTTTGATGTTTTTCTCTTTCTTAACTTTTAAGGTGTCAATAAGGTCATAAGCGACTTTGCTTGGATCGCCTAAACGTTGCCAAACTTCATCATCCGTTTTGCCACTTTCAAGCATATCATCATACAATTGTTGATAATCGTTCAAAATATCATCGATGTCTTGTTTGCTAGCTTGAAAAGACAATAGCGTGGTTTTGAGTTGGTTTAAATACTTATCTTTCATGGTGGGTACCTCCTAATAACTTGAATACACTGGATAAAAACGATTTCCATTCCAGTTCATAATACGTTAATTTTTCTTGCCCCTTAGACGTGATTCGATAATACTTTCTAGGCGCACCTAACGTCGTTTGCTTCTCATATGTCTCAAAGAGACCTTGTTGCGTCAGTCTTCTTAAAATCGGATAGACCGTGTTCTCATTTACATCGATTTCAGATGCCAGTCGATCGATGACTTCAAATCCGTACATATCATGGTCGTTGATTAATGCTAGTATGCACATTTCAACAACGCCTTTTTTGAACTGCGGATTCAAGGCAATCACCTCCTTATTGTGTATGGCACACTACCAGTTTATCATAGTTGTGTGCCATACACAATACCCTTTTTTAACTTTTTTTGCAAAGCCCCCATTATCTTGTATTTTTAGGGGTTTCATGATACCATAAAAATGAAGAACCCCTCTTAACATTAAGAGGGAGAAAGACGTCAAAAAGTCTTTAAGGAGTTCAAAGACTTTTTTTTAAAAGGAGTCATTATGATCATACGGATGAAGGTTGAAGCCACTAAAGCTGAATACGAGCGCATCACCCAATATTTAAAAGGCAAAGGGTTCCAAATCAAGGATATCAGCACATCAGGTGTGATGGTTTTTGGCATTGTAGGAGAAACCGAGACCATTGATTCTCATGATTTATATGCGTTTTTAGGCGTAGCTGAGGTCATTCAAATTCATACCCCATACAAAAAGGCTAACCGTAGCTTTAAGTCAGAAGAAACGATTGTCAAGATTGGTGATTCACTTGAAGTCGGTGGAAATGATTTTGTTGTCATGGCGGGTCCATGTTCAGTGGAATCTTACGATCAATTGAAAACCATCGCAACCTCCTTAAAAAAACAAGGCGTCACCTTGCTCAGGGCGGGAGCGTTCAAACCCAGAACGAGCCCTTATGCATTTCAAGGCCTTGGTTTGGAAGGGTTAATGATCTTAAGACAGGTAGCGGATGAACTGGGTATGATGATTGTTAGTGAAATATCATCAACCGAATACATTGACGCGTTTATTGCCCATGTCGATTTAATTCAAGTGGGTGCTAGAAACATGCAAAACTATGATTTACTGAAAGCATTAGGCAAAACAAACAAACCCATTTTGTTGAAAAGAGGGTTTTCAAATACCATTGAAGAATGGTTGATGTCTGCAGAGTACATCATGGATGCGGGTAATGAGCAAATCATTCTTTGTGAACGAGGCATTCGAACATTTGAAAAATACACCCGAAACACCTTGGATCTAAGCGCTGTTTTAGCAGTAAAAGAACTCTCGCATCTTCCAGTGATTGTGGATCCCAGTCATGCGACTGGACGGTGGAACATGATTGAAAAACTCTCCTTAGCGGCATTTGCAGTTGGCAGCCACGGTTTAATGGTCGAGGTTCATCACGATCCTGAGCACGCTTTTTCAGATGGTGCACAAGCGCTACGCCTAAAAAAATTCGACCATTTAATGGACGAGTTAAGACGATTTTCAATCCTATTAGACAAACCAATTCGATAACCATTTGAAAACAACAAGGCGAGATCAATGGTTTCTCGCTTTAAACTTACATAAAAGGAGATTAATATGAAGCTTAGTTTAAGAAACTACGACATCATTCTTGAGCAAAGACTGGATTTTTTGAAATACCTAACGCCATGGATGACGAAAAGAGTTTTCATTTTAACCGATGAGAATGTTCATCATCATTATCAAAGCATCATGGAAACATTGAGTGATGACATTGTAGTGATTCCACCAAACGAGTCCTCAAAATCGCTTTTTATGTACGAAAAAACCGTCAAAGAGTTACTCAAGCGAGGGATTCAACGGGCTGATCTCATCGTAAGTTTTGGTGGTGGCGTTATTGGGGATTTAGGAGGGTTCATCGCCTCGACTATTTTAAGAGGTGTGGATCATATCATGATTCCAACCACCTTATTGTCCATGGTTGATAGCAGTATTGGCGGGAAAACCGGCATCAATACGGAAGATGGGAAAAACGTGATTGGAACCTTTTATGAACCGAAGAAAGTCTTGATCGATCCTCAGTTTTTAATCACATTGGATCAAGAAGAACTTCAATCTGGATTGGCCGAGATGATAAAGATGGCCCTCATCGGTAACAAACAACTCTTTCATTCGATTGCGGCTAAAGAGCAGGTCACATTGGCTGACATCTATGATGCTATTATCATCAAAAAACGCATCGTAGAAGCCGATTTTAAAGAACAAGGCATTAGAGCCTACTTGAACTTTGGGCATACGTTTGCCCACCAAATTGAAAAAGAAAAGGGGTTTACGATTAAGCATGGTCATGCCGTTGCTTATGGCATGCTCTATGAGATGGAAATTGCGATCAAACTGGGCTTGACCCCTAAGCACCTTTATGAAGAACTCTATCACCTCTTGATTCAAAAGAAGATGATTGAATGCCCCATTACCCCTAAAGAACACTATATAAATAACACGATTTTTGACAAAAAAAGACAAGGCGACACCCTGGTTTTCACCATTTTGGAAGACTATGAGAAACCAAGATTAATTCATTTAGCGATTGAGGATTTGAAACGATGATTCGGATTTACCCGAGTTCGTTAGAGGGAAGGTTAAAATCAATTCCATCAAAGTCACTTTCGCATCGGTATTTAATCGCAGCAAGTCTTGCTAAAGGCACAAGCGAGATTCATGATTTGTTAACTGCTGATGATATTGAAGCAACCAAAAAAGCGTTGGCTTCTTTTGGTGTAATCATCCAAGGAAGGACTGTTTTTGGGGGAGAATTAAGTGTATTGAACCAGGACATCAACTGCCATGAATCAGGAACCACCCTTCGATTTATCATCCCCTTTAGTTTGCTTTTCCATGAAGCGATTACCATCCGCGGGGAAGGACGACTTCCATTACGGCCACTGACTCCTTATGAGGAGGTTTTCAAACACAAAGCCGTTAAATACGAAAAACTATCAGACCTTCATCTTCCCATTCGAGTGCGTGGAAGAATCAAAGGCGGATACATGAAGATTCAAGGCAATATTTCCAGTCAGTTTATTTCTGGATTGCTTTTAATTTCACCTGTGTTGAAACAGGATACAGTAATTGAGATTGAAGGACCTTTTGAATCAAAACCTTATGTCGATTTGACTCTGGAGGTTATGCGCCAATTCGGGATTGATGTGATTGAGGTTCTCCCTTATTATTACATCAAAGGAAGCCAAACCTATCAACCCGGTGTTTATCGGATTGAAGGAGATTATTCTCAAGCCGCGTTTTTCCTCGCAGCAGGTGTATTAACCCATCGTATCCAAATCACTGGACTTCATCCAGAAAGCCGACAAGGTGATCGAAAGATATTAGAGATTCTTAACGACATGAATGGAATTGTGCACGTTAAAGACGATTTGATAGAGTCCTCAAAATCCCAGCTAGTGGCCACGCGGATTGATTTATCTCAAATCCCAGACTTGGGTCCGATTTTGTTTGTTCTAGCCGCTAAGGCTAAGGGAAAAACACGCTTTACCCAGTATCAACGATTAAGACTAAAAGAATCGGACCGAATAGATGCGATGAAAGAAGCTTTTGACCAGTTAGGTATTTCGATGGTAATTCATGAAAACTGGATTGAGATTGAAGGACAAAAAACCATTCAGGGAGGCCAAACCATTAACACGCATGGCGATCATCGTATTTTTATGGCTTTATCCATTTTGGCGACCACGACCGAAGAAGGACTCATCTTGACAGATGAAACCTCCATCCAAAAATCCTATCCCGGATTTTTAGAAGATTTAAAACAATTGGGAGGACACTATGACATCCTTAAATGAGTTAAGACAGTTAATTGATCAAATTGACCAAGAGATTTTAAAACTATTTATTAAACGCATCGATCTCGTTAAAGCAATCAAACACATAAAAATAGAGGAAAAGCGTCCCATTTTGGACTCCAATAGGGAAAGCGAAATCTTGGACAAACTGAAAAACATTACGCAAGATGACGCACTTTTTCCCTATGTTCGACACTTGTTTATGACCATCATGGCGATTTCCAAGGAGGTCCAAGCATGCAGCGATACGGATTAATTGGTAAACATATTCAACACTCTAAATCGCCAGCCATTCATCAGTTTATGGCTAATAAATTAGGCATAAAAATAAAGTATGAGTTGTTTGATATTGAAAGCCAAGAAATACCCACCCTACTGAAACTCATGAGAAAAAGAGCCATCCATGGGTTGAATGTGACCATCCCTTATAAAAAACTTGTCATTAACTATGTTGATCGACTCACCCCTAAAGCCAAAAAAGTAGGAGCAGTCAACACGCTTTACATTGATGGAGATGAGTTGGTAGGCGATAACACGGATTACGATGGTTTTTATGGAATGCTGCAACGAAATAAAATACAGGTTTATCAAAAATCGGTCTACATTTTAGGTTCTGGAGGAGCGGCTAAGGCGGCTTATTCGGTCTTAAAAGATTTAGGTGCCTTTGTCAAAGTGGTTAACCGATCCACCGTTAATATTGACCCCTCCATGGTTCCAGCCATCACCTATTCAATGATTCATCCTGAACATGTGGACATTTATATTCAAGCGACTCCGATCGGAGGGAGGAACTATCTGAATCAATCGGTATTAGACGAACGTCTCGTTCAAAATAAAACGGTGATTGATCTAATCTATGATCCACCAATCACACCAATAATGTCCTATGCTAAAGAAGCGTACGGCGGATTAGACATCCTCATTTTACAAGCCCTTCGGGCAGAAGAAATATGGTTTGATTTAAAAATAGAAGTCACCCCGCAACTGATTCAAGAAATAAAGGATGTGATCATGCATGAATAGTTATGGAAAAACGTTTCGAGTGACGCTTTATGGGGAATCCCATGGACCTTCAATCGGATGTGTCATCGATGGCATGAAGCCAGGCGTCCCCGTGGATACCCATTTGATTGAAAACGATTTAACACGAAGACGTCCCCATCAAACCGGAAGCACCAAACGCGTTGAAAAAGATCGATACACGATAACGTCAGGCGTTTATCAAGGCTATACGACCGGAGCACCCATTCATGTGTCCATTTTTAATGATGATGTAGACTCCACAAGCTATTTGAAACCCGTCTTCCACCCAAGACCGAACCATGTGGACTATGTCGCTCATATCAAGTATCAAGGGTTCGAAGATCCAAGAGGCGGTGGTTTTTTTTCAGGGAGACTCACAGCGGCATTGGTGGTTGCAGGAAGTTTTGCGAAAATGATGTTACCCTACGCGATTGAAAGCAAGTTGATTCAAGTTGGAACACTCAAAGATATGAACCATTTGGATCAATACATCCAAGAAATTGAAGATAAGAAAGATTCGGTTGGAGGGGTAATTGAAGTTAAGGTATCCGGTCTTCCTGTAGGACTCGGTGAACCATTTTTTGGCAAATTGGATGCTGAAATTGCTCATATCCTTTTCTCAATACCCAGCATTAAAGGGGTAGCTTTTGGCGATGGATTTGAAGGGGTTGAACGATTAGGAAGTGCGTTTAATGACAGCATCATTGATCGAAAAGGGACCACTAAAACCAATCATTCCGGAGGAGTAGTTGGCGGGATATCCAATGGGAATGATGTGATCATAAAAGTCTTTGTCAAACCAACATCCAGCATTGGCATCCCACAAGAAACGTTTTCTTTTGCGTCAAACGCCCTTGAGCCTCTCTTGATTGAAGGAAGGCACGATGCGTGCATAGCCAGACGGTTAGGAGTCGTTTTAGAAAACGCTGTTGCGATTGTTTTAGCTAATCTATCATCGCTTTAGAGAGAAAAAGAAAAGCATTTTAACGTTTTCAAAATGCTTTTTGAATCATTGAGTGATGCGATTGAAAACACGTGATACACGTCATCGTAAGAAGCTCTATTTTGAGCTTTTTTTATCGTGTCGAATCAAATAAAAGATAATGATTAGAAGAATGAGGGTTACCACGCCCAATATAATTGAGGTGAAATTGTTCAAACCTCTATTTTCCTGATCGGTTACCAACATATAGATGTCGGTTACTACAGAATAAATGGTCAGTAGCGAGAAAAAGGACAAAATTAATTGAATAAGACGATTGGATTTTTGATTGATCTCCGTATCTTTACCAACCAGAGCATAATCTAGATGCCCAAGTGCGGTTTGATACATTGAAAATTTTTGCTGAATCATGAACTGATGATGGTGCTCAATATGGGTAATTTGATAATGCCTAAGCATCG
This sequence comes from uncultured Acholeplasmataceae bacterium, assembly GCA_964553755.1. GTDB lineage: Bacteria > Bacillota_I > Bacilli_A > Acholeplasmatales > Acholeplasmataceae > Peloplasma. The sequence continues at coordinate 32,326 of CAZKLM010000014.1, read as the reverse complement.
GTCTAAGCATTTTGACTTTAAGCAGTTTGAGATTGTTGATATTGATGACCGAACGGATGGAACTGACATCCACATTCACGCCTTTTGTGATCAATTGAAGGTATCCGGAGTAACAAAACATGGCATTTGAATAGACTTGACTCTCAATCAGAGCTAAAAAATTCGGATAAAGCAGTTGATCCACCAAATCAGCGGTATAATCCGTTTTTTTCATCGACCAAAACCACTGAGAATCATTAATCGTGAACAGCCTAACGGGCAAATCTAAATAAATTTGATGGGAGGGGTTTTGTTCTTTTAACGCATCAAACAGCTCATCTTCTTCGATGAAGAGATAATGATTATTGAATAAATAGCTCCGCTTTCGTGTGTGCATATCGTGATCCAATAAAATGTCTGGAACACCAAAATGATAGGTGCTGGATAGAACAATCATCTGTTGATCCGCCAGCAGTTGAACCAATGTCTCAAAGAGGTCTAAATGGTGATTAATGGTCTCTTTAACGCGTAGATTGATGGCTTTTTCAGCTTCACTGAAAACAAAGGGCGTGTTACAAGCAAACACGATGGTGATGTTCAAATAGCCCAAATCGTTGACAAAGAGCCTTATGTCTTCAAACTGAACCCCATTGCTTGCTTCATCTAAGGTCTTTTGAAGCACATGAAGCGCATCTTTCGTAAAACGAACCGAAATAACGTCTTCTTTGTCTGAACGAATATCGAGTTTTCGATAGGACATATCAAAAAAAGGGTGATGAATCAAATCTACTTTTTCAAGCTGTTCTTTAGGTGCCAATGTATGATTGATCATCCAAACGCGGTTTTGTATAAATTTAATCATGAATGAGGTCCCCCTTAGTGGATGTTTATAGAAACATGTTTTGAAAAGAAAACGGATTATCTAGTCTTATTATACACGACAATTTTTCGATGTGCTGATGAAATTTGGCGAATAAGAGTTGACAAGATGCTTGTAGGATCATCCTCTTTATGGTATTCTATATATGAACATATGAGCAATTATTCATATAAGGAGGCCTTATGAAAACATGTTGCGATACCCTTCACGTGCATGAAGATAAAGTGATAAGGATTCAATCGACTATGCTCAAAGAAGGTAAACTTCAAAGAGTTTCCCATTTATTTAAAACACTTTGTGATCCAACGCGCATCAACATCTTATACGCACTAAAAGATGAAGAACTATGTGTTTGTGATTTATCCGTGATAGTAGGCATGACCCAAAGTGCCATGTCTCACCAACTCAAATGCTTACGGGATGCGGATTTGGTCCGCTACCGTAAAGAAGGGAAAGTGGTATTTTATCGACTTGCCGATCACCATGTGCATCGTATTTTCAATCAAGCCTTAGACCATGTGAGTGAACAACATGAAGAAGACCTATAAAATCAAAGGACTTACGTGCGCCGGATGTGCACAAGACTTAGAAAAAACGTATCAAAAAATCCCCGGTATGAAGCGTGCATCCTTAGATGTTGCTGCCGGTATTTTAAGGGTTGAAGGAACTGAGGAGATCATCAGTATTCCTTCGTTGGAATCCATTTCAAAAACACTCAGTCATCCTATTCAGTTATCGGAAGAGGGGAAACAAGAAGTTAAGGAAAAGAAGGTAAACATCGAACTCGTCATCAACTTGATTGGGGTCAATGTTTTTGTGCTTGCGATTGTGGCATCCTATTTAACATGGCCTTCTACTTGGCTTTTCTTATTAAGTTATGCGATGATTGGTGGGAAAGTCATCTATAAAGCGCTACGAAATGGACTCAAAGGACACCTTTTTGATGAACATTTTTTGATGACTGTAGCCACCATTGGCGCTATAGGGCTTGGGGAAATGGTTGAAGCTGTTGCTGTCATGCTTTTTTATCGCGTCGGAGAATTCCTACAAGACGTATCGGTTCATCGCTCGCGTAAAAATATTAAGCAATTGATGGATATTAAACCTGAGATTGCTCACCTTATCAAAGACGAAACCATCATTGATGTTCATCCCATAACACTTCGCATCAACGATCATGTGTTGATTCGAGTGGGTGAACGTATTCCTGTAGATGGAACCATTCTACAAGGAGAAACTGCTTTAGATGTCAAAAGTTTAACCGGTGAATCCATGCCAAAAGACGTTTCAACAGGAGATCAAGTTTTATCAGGCTCCTTAAACCTTACTGGGCTTTTAAAACTGCGTGTTGATCAACATTTCGAAGATTCGATGGCTACAAAAATCATTCAGTTTGTCGAAGATAACCAACATAAAAAAGCCAAAACCGAGCTGTTTATTACGCGTTTTTCAAAAATCTATACCCCCTTTGTGGTCTTTATAGCGGTCTTTTTAGCGTTTGGACTTCCTTTGCTTTTTTCAATGACGCAAGGCGGCGTTTATAGCGATTATTTATCTCAGTCTATTCATCGTGCCTTAGTCTTACTGGTGATTAGTTGCCCATGCGCCTTGGTTTTATCCATCCCTCTTTCCTATTTTGCTGGGATTGGTGCATCTTCAAAAGAAGGGATGCTGTTTAAAGGAGGAGCAGACCTTGAGACACTTGAAAAAATTGACCATTTTGTCTTTGACAAAACCGGCACTTTGACCCGGGGTGTATTTGAAGTGACTCAGATTGAATCAGAGGATCCCGAGACACTTTTGGAAGTGGTTGCGCATATTGAATCCTTCTCCAATCATCCGATTGCTCAGTCCATCTTGAGGCATTATCAGAAAGAAATTGATGAAAAAAGGGTAACAGATTATCAGGAAATTCATGGAAAAGGAGTCAAAGCACGCTATAATGGGGTCTGGATTTACATCGGTAACCAAGCGATGATTGAAGCGCAGATTGGACCGATTCAACCGCTTAATTCGACAGGTACGGTTCTTTATGCTTCGACCAATGAAAAATATTTAGGTCATCTTCTTTTATCGGATTCCATAAAACAACAAACACGCGAAACCTTAGATTTTCTAAGAAGAAAAGGCAAATCCATCAGCATGATTACAGGAGACTCTAAACAGACAGCTACCCATATTGGAAATAGTTTAGGCATAAAAAACATCCATTACGGACAACTTCCGGATCAAAAAGCCAAACTTGTTGAAACCATTCGTCAAAACGAACGGGTTGCTTTTATCGGAGATGGCATGAACGATGCGCCTGTCTTGTTAGCTGCAGATTTAGGGATTGCCATGGGAGGACTTGGATCAGATGCAACCATCGAAGCATCCGACGCCGTTCTTATCCACGATCAATTATCGGGGCTAGTCGCAGGCTATCAAGTCTCTAAAAAAACGCGCCAAGTGATTATCGAAAACATCACATTCATTTTAGCGAGCAAAGGCATTATCTTATTCTTGGGAGCCTTAGGATACGCTTCTTTATGGCTGGCTATCTTTGCTGATGTCGGGGTTGCATTGATTGCGGTGATGAACACCATGAAGATATTAAAGCGAGCTCGTGCTCCGATTATTTGAATTTCAAAATAAAATAGTTAAAATATTCCAACATAAACATTAAGATTTTCTTAAATCTATGGGCAAGGGCTTTCATTCTCCGTATAATGAAAACAAAGCACAAAGGAGAGCATGCCCATGAAGCCATACGCCATCAAACAATACATCATGACCATCATCTTGTTGTTAATGGTTTTTGGCTTTTTTTCTATCCTCTACGTTCAATCCCAAAAAATCATTACCGAGAGGCAACACGATTATCTGGTTTTAGAAAACGAACTCATCGAAAAAGAAATCGCCACTTTCTTCAGTGAGAAAGCTGCGACTGTTGATCATATCGCCTCTTACATTAGAGTTATGGGGGAAGACCATTTGCTTGAAATCATGGTTGAATCATTTGATAAACATATAACCATGAGCAGTCTTTATTATGTGACCGTTAACAATAAGATGATTCATGCAACCGGATTTATTCCCCCAAGTCATCTCGATTTTCGGGAACGCATTTGGTATCAGCAAGCGATAGGAAGAGACACGGTGGTTCATTCACCCGCTTTTCTCAACTCCACCAATGATAAGATGATTGTCACATTATCAAAAGCAGTCTATCAAGACAATGAGCTGTTAGGTGTTGTGGCAGCTGACATCGATATTTATCTCATTCAATCCTTTTTAACGACTAAGCCAATCGGTAAGACGGGGTACGTGCTTCTTTTAGACCAAAACAATAATGTACTTTGTCACCTAAATGAAAACGAGTTATCGGTACTTCCATTCAAATCTTTATCGGATGAACCCATCCACATGATGGGAACAGGCATGTTGACATCATTTACGATTCAAAACCAAGAAGGTGCGGTTGCTTTTCAAACCATTTTGGAAGATCAATACCTTCTAATGACCTTTATGCCCCATGAGGAGTATTACAACACGTCCGCTTTTTTCACCAACATCTTTATCGGGTTATCCTTAATCATTTTGGTCATGGGTATCTACCATATCACTTTCAATCAAAAGCATGTCTTTAACCCATTCAAACAACTCATTAAAGATATCGAAAAAATCGATGTCGTTCATCATTTGGACTATCGACTTGATGTTCACAATCATGGGTTTGGACCGATTCGCGAAGGCTTAAACCGGGTGTTATCGACTCTTCAAGATGTTTTTTCAATTAATCAACAACATCAACGAAAAATTCTTTATGAAAATCAACGAAATAAACTTCTCATGAAATCAACAGCAGATATTATTTTTGAGATTGATAAGCAACTGAGATACGTGTCTGTTTTTGGAAAAGGATTGACCAAAATTAACATGAATCCTGATGATTTCAAGGGAAAAACCGTCATGGATATTTTTGGTGAAAAAGGAAATGAACGAGCTAAAGTGTATCAAGAAGCCTTAGTGGGGCACTCGAAAGTGTATCAATGGGACATTACTGTAAAAGGAGAAATCATCCATTTTGAGACGGCGATAGCACCCATCTATGATGAGTATGATGACATTGTGGGAGCGGTGGGTATATCACGTGATATCACGGAGACCAAAAAGAAACAAGATGAGATTGATTATATCAGCAGTCATGATTTTTTGACAGGTCTTTACAATCGCCGCAGATTCAATGAGTTCTTAAAATCCATGGATCGGGTTGAAAACTATCCACTTGGCATCATGAACCTTGACTTAAACGGGTTAAAAATCTTAAACGATGCTTATGGCCATGATCAAGGCGACATCGCACTCAGTCAAATAGGAAAACTGTTAGCCAAAACCATCAACTCTGGAAGCATTGTTGCACGCATCGGTGGCGATGAGTTTGCCGCCATTCTTCCGAATACATCGAGTGAGCACATGTATGAGATCAAAAACGACATTAAGAAACGTATCAATGAAATCCATATCAAGAATATTCAATTATCGATTGCCACAGGATATGAAATGAAAACCGATAGCAGTCAGGACATCGAAGACATATTAAAACTTTCTGAAAATCACATGTACCGGAACAAACTGGCAGAAGGCATGAGTGTTCGAAACCATTCGATTCGAGCGATTCACAAGACACTCACTGAAAAATACGATGAAGAACGCATTCACTCAGAGAAGGTCAGTGAGCTGTGCAAGCAAATGGGAGTAGCATTAGGCATTCGTGATGAGAACTTAAAAGAACTCGAAATGGCAGGCATGTATCACGATATCGGCAAGATCTCGATTCCCGATGAGATCTTAAATAAACCGGGTAAGCTGACCAAAGAAGAGTATGAGTTCATTAAAACACATACAGAATCGGGTTACCAAATTCTAAGAGCGGCGGATGAATACACCAATTTGGCTGAATACGCGCTCAGTCATCATGAGCGATGGGACGGAAAAGGATACCCGAAAGGATTAAAGGCTGAAGCCATCCCCCTTTATTCTCGGATTATTGCCATTGTGGATGCGTATGAAGCCATGACATCCGATCGAGTCTATCGGAAAAAACTGACTAAAGAGATAGCAATCGAAGAATTGATTCAAAATGCAGGCACACAATTTGATCCGCATTTGGTTCCCGTTTTCATCAAAATAATCGAAAAATTGTAAAAGTTTCAGGCAGGACCTGAAGCTTTTTTTAAGGTCAAATTCACCTTGTGAATGATATAATTGAACTGGGTGAATGACATGGACATTAAACTAATATCCGTTAAAGGCATCGGTCCGCAAACCCTAAAAGCGTTAAGACAACACCATATATGGTCGACCTACGACCTTGTTTTGCATCTTCCTAAAGGGTATATGGATTTTCAACTCACCCCATTCAAACACGCGAAAAACAAAGAATCCGTAACCGTAAGAGCAAAAGTGGTATCAACACCACGATTGATTCGGGGACAAAAGATTAGGGTCACTTTTCAAGCGGAAATCGAAGAATCCGTGCTTGAAGTGATTGCTTTTGGAAGAGGCTATTTAGTCAAAACATTGGAAAAACAAAGTGAGATTCTCATTAAAGGAATTTATCATTTGTATCGCCACCAAATCATCGCTTCCCAGATCACAAAGATTGAACATAAAGACCAACTCAAACCGCTTTATCAGATAGAAGGCATTCACGATCGCATGCTCAATCAAATCATTAAAGAAGTATTCACCCAAAACCAAGTCGCAATCTATGAAATCTTACCGGATGAACTCATTTTCTCCCATCATTTATTATCAAGAAAAGAAGCGTTTTACACCCTTCATTTTCCGAATCAAGTTTCTGATATTTACCGAGCAAGACTCCGGTTTAAATACGAAGAAGCCTTTTTTTATCAACTTAAACTTCAGTCACTTCATGGAAATCAAAGCCAAAGACCGAAAAAAAACTATCAAATTGATCAAGTGAAACGGTTAATTCAGTCGCTGCCATTTGAGTTGACGGAAGAGCAAAAAAAAGCGACCAACGAAGTTTTCAAAGATTTTAAACAACCGTATCCAACCTACCGTTTAATCCAAGGTGATGTCGGTTCAGGAAAGACCATTGTGGCCTTAATTGCAGCCTACGCCATCACGACGGCTAACGAACAAGTGGCCATCATGGCACCCACTGAACTTTTAGCCCGTCAACATTATCATACGTTTAAGGAGTATCTAAACGATACCGATATCACGCTTTTAACCAGTCGGACCGCCGATAAAAACAGTGTGAAAGAAGCCATCAGTTCAGGAGAAACCAAGATTGTGATTGGCACACACGCACTTCTTCAAGACGATGTTGTTTTTCACCAATTGGGGCTCGTCATCATTGATGAACAACAGAAGTTTGGTGTATCCAGCCGAACTGAACTCTTAAACAAAGCGCATCACAAAGATTTACTTTATTTAACAGCAACCCCCATTCCACGAACATTGGCCATGCTTACTTTTGGTAGTGCTCATGTATCGGTCATCAAAGAAAAACCCCAAGAACGGCTTCCTATATTGACACGCTACATCTTAAAAAATGAGTTGGATGCGCTTTATCAAGCCATTAGCTCTGCTCTTCTGCGAGGCGAACATGTTCTTTTAATTGTCCCTGCCATTGATTCGGTTTTGAAGAAAGATACCATAGAATCTGTCAAAAGTTCAATCGCCCATGAGTTTCCCAATACCCCACTTTTTATCCTCCACGGCAAACAATCGGAGGAAGTCAATCGATCCACCATGGAATCATTCATCGATCATAAGGGAAGCATTTTGATTGCTACAACCATGGTTGAAGTGGGCATCGATATTCCAACAGCAACGTTAATTGGCATTTACGGAGCTGAATCGTTTGGGTTGTCTCAGCTTCATCAGCTTAGAGGACGGGTTGGAAGAGGAAATTTAGCGTCTCAATGTTTATTGATTTCAGAGAAAGAAGATGTTGAACGATTGGAAATGTTATGCCAAACGGATGATGGATTTAAATTAGCAGAGTTCGATTTAATTGAGCGAGGTCCCGGGGATTTCATGGGATTTGAGCAAAGTGGACATCTGGATTTTAAGTTTTTGGACCTAGTCCAAGACGACGATATTATTCAACAGGTATCCGATTTTGTTAAGCACCTTTTGCAAGCTCCTGATTTTAAAACCAACCCCAAATACCGACATTTAAGAAAAGCCATCGACGATGGTCCCCATACCCTATAGGAGAAACCCATGATAAAACAATTGAAATCCACTGATGAAAAAGAAATACTTGAAATTGCTCATCTGATGATTGAACTTTTTCCTCAAGCGTATCACAATCCAAAAGAGGTCTCCGATGAATTAAAAGACCTTGCAACTCCCCCCAATTTACTTTTTGCTTCCTTTGACCAAGCGCATGTGACAGGTGCAATTGGAGCCATTTTACAATATGGAACCACCGGATATGAACTTCACCCATTGGTTGTCCATAAAGCGTATCAAAAAAAGGGAATTGGATCAAAACTAATGGTTACCTTAGAAAAAGCCATCATTGAGCAAGGCGGAATCATGGTCTATTTGGGCTCCGACGATGAATTTGATCAAACAACAGCCTCGCAAAGAGATCTTTATCAGAATCTTTCTGATTGGATCGAAACCATCGATTCAAAGACCCATCCGCTTAACTTTTACCGAAAACACGGCTACCACGTAACGGGACTGATTCCTGACGCCAATGGGTTTGGAAAACCGGATATCATTTTGGCCAAACGCTTGGTTGATCATCCTTTTCCTAACCCCCCTTTAATGAAAAAAAGGTTTCCGATTTTGGAGTGGGATAGCCAAAAAAAGGCATTAATCGAACCATCATTCGTGATTGATAAATACCCCAAACTTCCTCAAAAACTCATCATTACGTTCTTTTACGATGTGTTGATGCGGCTCTTAGAGGAAAAGCAAATTCAACACGCCTTCACCTTGCGTGGGGAAAACACATTGGACATCTATACGTTTGTTGATGAAGACATAGCCATCATTCATGGAAAACTTGGTGGACCAGCTTGTGCTGGATTTTTAGATGAACTCATCGCATTAGGGGCAAAAGATATTATGTTTTGTGGTGGCGGTGGCGCCCTTAGAGAAGATCTATCAGTTGGGAAACTCATCGTGGTTAAAGAAGCCATCCGCGATGAAGGAACGTCTTATCATTATGTTAAACCATCACGCATCATCGAAGCGAATCCCCAAGTTTACCAACACATCATGACCACATTGGATAACGAAGGTGTTGGCCATATGTTGGGTCGTGTCTGGACGACAGATGCTTTTTTTAGAGAAACTCCCGATAAAATCCAACTTCGTATGGAAGAAGAGGCGTTGGTGGTTGAAATGGAACAAGCTTCGATGATTGCTGTTGCTCAGTTTCGTAATGTCCTTTATGGGGCCATTATTTACGCTGGAGACGATGTTTCTAAAGAAACGTGGGATTCTAGAAACTGGCATAATCGAGAAGACATTCGTTACCACCTGGTTGGTCTTTGCAAAACGATTGTCTCCACACTATGACAATTGATTAAAAAACATGTTATAATAAATGCACGAAAGAAGGGATAGCATGATTCGTATCGCAGTTGACGCAATGGGTGGCGATTACGCACCAGAACCCATCATCAAAGGAACACTAAAAGCATTAGAAACATACGATGACATCGAGATAGTTCTCTTCGGAGATGAAGTCAAGATGGCACCATTTTTAACGTCTCACCCACGATTAAGAGTGGTGCATACGCCTTTCTATTTGGAAATGGGCGAGAAAGATCCGATTAAGCAATACCGTACCCAAAAAGAAGCGTCCATGTTCATGGCCATGCAATGCGTCAAAGACAAAGAAGCGGATGCCATCGTAAGCGCCGGTCCAACGCAAGCATTGGTGGTGGGTGGACACTTTATTATTCGTCGAATGAAAAGCATGAGACGGGTAGCGATTGCTCCCATTATTCCATCACTCGATGGAAAAGGAAGAATTTTATTGGATTCAGGCGCTAATGTGGATTTCAAACCGGAACATCTTTTAGATTTTGCGGTCTATGCCACCGTAATGGCGGATAAGGTGTTAAAACGACATGAACCCAAACTGGGATTAATCAATATTGGAACAGAAGACAGCAAGGGAAGGGATTTTGATAAAGAGACGTTTAAACTTTTAAAAGAATCACCGGATCTTCATTTCATCGGAAACATCGAACCAAAAGAAGTCTTTACCACAGAAGCCGATATTATGCTATCCGATGGGTTTACGGCTAACATTGTCATGAAAACCATCGAAGGCACTGCAAAAGGCATGGGAGCCATGTTGAAAAAAGAAATCAAATCCACTCTTTTTTCAAAAATAGGCGCTTTGTTCATGAGAAAAGCCCTGATGCGATTTAAGAAAGCCATGGACCCTTCTGAAATTGGAGGAGCCATCCTCATGGGGTTTAACAACATCGTCATAAAAGCACAAGGTGCATCAAGAGAAAATGGGTTTTTTAACGCCATTCGACAAGCCAAGGAAATGGTTCACGCCAATGTGATTGGTCTTGTTTCAGACGTTTTGGATAAAAAGGAAGAAAAAGAAGAATGAAAGCGCTGCTTGAAAAGTTGGATATTGCTTATAAAGATATCTCAATCTACGAAGTGGCTTTGACCCATGCTTCTTTTGCCAATGAGAATCATGTTGATAAAAACGAAAGACTTGAGTTTCTTGGAGATGCCGTGATTCAACTTTTAATGAGTGGATATCTCTTTAAAGAAATCGATGAGGATGAAGGAACACTTACCAAAAGAAGAGCTCAAGCCGTTCGTGAAGAAGCACTTGTGATTTACGCTAACGCCATAGGATTAAGCACGCATATCAAACTCGGAAAAGGGGAAACCCAAAAAGGAGCCAATGATGCGATGATTGCCGATGCCTTTGAGGCACTTTTTGGAGCCACTTTTTTAGATTTAGGATTTTCTGCAGTCAAAAAACTATTCCAAAAATGCATTGTTCCTCATTTGCATCGCGTTTGGAACATTAAAGACTATAAGTCCACACTTCAAGAGATTATCCAAAGCGGCGATAAACGAAACATCAGTTACCATATTTTAAAAGAAACCGGGCCTTCTCATGACAAGCACTTTGAAGCGGTGGTTAAACTGGATCAAACCATCATTCTTGGCTTTGGTAAAGGAAAAACCAAAAAAGAAGCTGAGCAAAATGCTGCAAAAGAGGCGTTGAAGAAAGGGAATTATGATTTTAAAGAGGGTGTATGAGGAATACGATTTGCCAATCGAAAGACTCTTAATGAAAGAATACAAACGGTTGGGATTAACCATCCAACAGACGCATGTGTTGTTGGCTCTTTTTTCCATCTACAAAAAGCGTAAAACCTTTTCGATTGCCTCCATCCAAAGGCGAGTGGACTACCAACAAGACCAAATCGGAAACGCCATTGATGCGTTGCTCGATCAAGGGTTTTTAAGCATGGCCTTGGAATCAAAAGACGGAAAACAACGGGAAGTTTTTCATCTTGATTTGACGTTTGAAAAAATTGAAGCGCTTTTTAAGCAAGATGAAAAAAACGCCATGAAAGTGATTCATGAAAACCGTGTTGCAGAAACCCTTCGCTTGTTTGAACAAGGCTTAGGAAGAAACCTATTTGCCTATGAGTTAGAAAACATCCGAAAATGGTACGATGAATCGCTATATCAGCATCCACACATCATCAAAGCGATTGAACAAGCAGGCGATCGAATCAGCATCAAACATGTCGAAAAAATTCTCAATCAAACCGTTGTGGAAACCGTTGTGTTAGATGAAGAAGTTGAGCAAGTTTTAGATGAGATTTTTCAGAAAATCAAATGATTCAGAGCAAAACCATTCTTTCTGTACTGGACGACATGTTTCCCAATGCCAAGATCGAACTTGTCCATAACAATCCATTTGAGCTTCTCATTGCGGTTTGCTTATCGGCTCAAACAACCGATGTTGCTGTTAATAAGGTGACCCCTCACCTTTTTAAAGCCTACCCAACGCCAACCCATTTAGCCCAAGCCAATCCAAAGGATGTTGAAACGATTATTTCATCTATCGGGTTGTATCGAAACAAAACCAAAAACATCATTAACCTATCACGTATGCTTGTTGCCAATCATCATAGTCAAGTTCCAAGTGATCGACAAGCCTTGGAATCTTTGCCTGGAGTGGGTAGAAAAACGGCGAATGTGGTTCTAAGTCAAGGGTTTGGCATTCCAGCGATTGCTGTAGACACGCACGTCATGCGTGTTTCAATCCGTTTGGGTTTGGCGGATCCTAAGGATAATCCACTAAAGATTGAACAGAAACTCATGAACCTCTTTGAGTCCAATCAATGGCACAAACTACATCATCAGCTGATTTTTTTCGGTCGGTATCATTGTCGTTCCCAAAAACCTTTGTGTAAGCATTGTCCATTTTATAAAGAGTGTCTCTACGAGAAAAAAGAAAAATAGGGTAAGAATCTATTTTTAATCTTGTGTTTATTAGATTAGAACATCGTAATGCGGATGTGGTGGAATGGTAGACACGCAGGTCTCAGAAGCCTGTGGCAGTTGATGCCGTGTGAGTTCAAGTCTCATCGTCCGCACCATATAAGAATGAAATGACTCCAAAAAATTGGACTAAATTATTCGCTCAATAAAAAAGACATGCTGTATTTTATATTCAAGTAAATCAAAAAAACAGATTAAAATTGAAGATTTCAGCATAAATAGTGATGAATGATTAAAAAACAGACATTATTTCTCTTTTTTTGTGTAAACATTAGGTATTTTGATTATATTGGTGTATACTTATACAGGGTCTAAGGTATCATTATGTTTAGATCCTAAAAAAGAAGAAGGAGTAATCGACATGACAGGAACAGTCAAATGGTTTAATGCAGAAAAGGGATACGGATTTATCTCTACTGAACAAGGTAAAGATGTATTTGTACACTTTAGTGCAATTAAAACCGATGGGTACAAAACCCTTGAAGAAGGTAACAAAGTTGAATTTAACGTTGTAAATAGCGATCGCGGCGAAACAGCAGCAAACGTTGTCAAACTGTAATAATTCAATCCGTCTATAATAGGTTTTAAAAGAAGTGTAAACCAGCGGATGAATCATAAGCAACCACTAAACATTTAAATTTATTTATCTATAAAGACATGAAATGCTCTTCTGTTCACCAGAAGAGCTTTTTTTATTCGTTTCATAAGGTCAATCATGACGGCACCATGAAGTATAGATTATTTGATTAGTGATACGAGAAAAGGTAATGACGATAATGAAGCATCAATAAACAATAGACCTACGCATTTTGATCCTAGATTTATCAAAGATTTATGGATTTTATCAAACACCTCTTCTACAATGTTGCCACATGATAAAGGGGTAATCACATGAATATTAATCAAGAAACACTTAGAATGGCTTTGGCCAAAAGAAAAATCATCAATCATCAAGAAAGTAAACCCATTGGCTCCGCCATTCGATTCAGTAGAAAAGCCTTAAATATGACCTTAGAAGAAGGGGCGGAAGGCATATGCAGCGTATCCTATTTGTCAAAAATCGAGAACAATCAAATCGAACTAAGCGATCGTTTTGCCAATCAACTGATGGAACGTTTCAATTTAAACACGAATTCCACACACTACGTTTCAGAGTACGAAAATCACATCCTTCACCTTTCTCAATCGCTTTTACACAAAAACAAACCCAATCCAGAGGTGTTGGGGTTTTATGAAGGAAGAACCGATCATCAATCGTTGTTAATCGATTTTTCCTTTCATCATCTTCACCAAAATCACAACAAAAGAGACAAAGCATTTATCAAAATAAAACCAATGATTCAACTGCTCAACGATCATGAACTGGGTCTTTTTCTTTCTGTAATCGCGGATTACCATTATCAGATTGAACGTTTTGAAATGTGTTATGACGCTGTTATGATGATGCCAGATGACAAAGATTTAGATTGTGTTCTTCAAGCTTTGAAGAAGAAATATTTCCTAAAATCAGCCATCAAACTTCATCGATTGGTTGATGTGCTGGAGTACATGGAACCGTTTTATCGTTACGCATTTGAGAACCATTTGTACGCTGTTATTCAAGAGTTACGTTTGGATTATCTCTGGCTTTTATCTTACTACAGACATCCCAGTCATATGGAATTTTTGTTATCAAAGTTTGATGTAGCAAGCCCAGATAACAGGGCTTGGATTATGGCTAATGCCCATTATTTCCAACGGGATTATTTTAAAGCACTCTCAATCATCGATCCATTTAAAGAAGCAAGCGAATCCCATGAAACCCTCTATTGGTTAATTGTCGACAAAATTAAACCAGAAATCCTTTCCTTTGAGTCCACTCCGCCATTTTGCGACGATGAACCAAAATCATCCGCTGAGTTCATCAAGCGGCATTTGTACTACAAGTACCATCAGGAAAGCAAAGAGACGTTGCATTATCTTAGGCGAGACATGATGGGAATGCGGATTCTACCTGAACATCCGTTTGTTACCGAATACCTTCTTTTAGATACAGACGATTTGTTTTGTCAACAGCACTATTATAAAGAATCATCCTCAGCATTACGAAAACTCATTTATCATAATAACCAGTTAAAAACTGCTCCAAGAAAAGAAATAAGCAAAGAATAACGAAGAGAATCAAGCCAATTTTCAAGGTTGCGTTGACTAAACTCCTCGATTTAGATATACTTATATCGGCAGGAGGAAAATCAACATGAGGACCAAAAAACTATTTAACCTTGCCAAAGGATTTTCGATTTTCTTTGTGATTATTGGAATTCTAACGGTTATTCATCAGTGGACGTATTCCAATGTCCCACTCTTTACTCAATATCTACTTAAGACCTTATTAGGGATTCCAGGTGTTGGTCAGGATATTGAACCCATCGGACAAGTCAATTTACCACGCTTTCTCATTGTCTTTTTTGAGAAGGATGCCGTTGTTCTTAATGTTGTTATTCGGATAGCTGTGTCCTTGATGGCTTTACAACTCCTCAGATTTACGCTGAGGTTTTTTGAGTTAACCTTAAGAGGGTATATGCATGAAAAAATCGCTGAAAAAGTAAGAATTCGGTTATATGAACATATTCAAGATCTTAGTTACGAATACCACAACAAAACCGATAGCGGAGATCTCATTCAGCGTGTGACATCAGACGTTCAAACCACAACGGATTTTCTTGCTACTCGGGTTTTAGATCTTGTTCATCTCTTAGCGACGCTCTTTTTCGGAGCGTACCAGTTGATACGCATCAATCCCGTCATGGTCTTTGTGACCTTAGGGGTTTTACCCTTTATTGCAATAGCGTCCATCCTCTATTTTACGAAAGTCGAAAAGATATTTGAAAGAATTGAAGAGGATGAGGCACAAATGGTGACGGTTGTTCAAGAGAACCTTTCTGGAGCACGTGTGGTCAGAGCCTTTGCAAACGAACCCTTCGAAATCCAAAAGATGGAAGAGAAGAACGTTAAACACCGGAATTCGATCATCAAAGTCATGAAAATTATCGCTTTGTATTGGGGGTCTATGGATTTTATTGCAGGACTCCAATATTTGGTTATCATCACCATTGGGATCATCAATGTCCGCCGCGGAACCATGGATGCAGCGGATGTGGCCGCATCGCTGGTATTAGTGGGCATGCTTATTTGGCCAATCCGCGGATTAGGACGGATCATCAATGAGTATAGCAAAGCCTTGGTGGCTGCTGATCGAATCCATGAGATCATGGACACCGAAAGCGAATACACCATCAACGGAACACTAAAGCCACAAATCAAAGGGAAAATCGAGTTTTCCAATGTTTCATTCAAATTTTCAGATACCCATGAGCATCTTTTGAAAGATGTGAACTTCACGATTGAAGAAGGCATGACGGTTGCGATTATCGGACGAACCGGTTCTGGCAAATCCACGATTATCAACCTTTTAATGCGCATGTATGATTACGATCAAGGCCAAATCTTGATTGATGATATCCCCCTTAAAGAGATTGAAAAACGGCACATCAGAAGCCAAATTGGTGTGGTCTTACAAGATCCCTTTTTGTATTCAAAAACGGTTTTTGAAAACATTGCGATTGCACATCAAAGCGTGGATGAGCAAGCCGTTTATCGCGCTGCACGAGTGGCTGCATTAGAAAAAGATCTCAAAGGGTTTAAACAAGGGTTTGATACCATGGTGGGAGAAAAAGGAACCACGCTATCTGGAGGACAGAAGCAACGGGTTGCGATTGCACGGGTACTGATTGCCAATCAACCCATTCTCATCTTCGATGATGCATTATCTGCGGTTGATACAGAAACCGACATCATGATTCGAAACGCTTTGGCTCAACGCGACAACAAGCAAACCACCCTGATCATTACGCACCGAATCACAACCGCAAAAGAAGCGGATCGCATCATTGTTTTAGATCAAGGACAAATTGAAGCCATTGGAACACACGAAACGTTGGCTCATCAAGAAGGGCTCTACAAGAAACTTTGGGATATCCAAGGCAAATTGGAAAAAGAGTTTCTTTCACTCCTAAAGGAGGGCGAATAAGATGTACCGTGAAGACCAACAAGACGCTGCCGGAAAGATTCACCTATCCACGTGGAAAACCATTTTAAAAATCGTCTTCAAATCGAAAAGAAGAATTGTCTTATTAACAGCCTATGTCTCGTTATTGGCTGTTTTGGATAACGCGTTTCCCATTTTTAACCGGTTTGCGATTGACCATTTTTTCATCAATCAAGATTTCTCTAGAGTACCAGAATTTATTTTTGCCTATGTGCTCCTAATCATCTTTTTTGGATTCTCTGTTTGGGGCTTTATCAAGCAAGCGGGGATTGTCGAAGCGGAAACAGGATATGAGTTAAGGAATCAAGCATTTAAAAACATCCAAACCTTATCGTTTACCTATTTCGATCAAACCCCACAAGGATGGGTCATGGCGCGGATGACGTCAGACACGCGAAAATTAAGCGAAATCATTTCATGGGGTATCGTGGATTTAATCTGGGCTTTTTTGTCCATGGTGACCATTATGACTGTGCTCTATTTGACATTTCCACCTTTAGCACTAATCATAACGATCGTTTTACCCATCATGCTTTTAGTCGCATGGCTGTTTCGAAAAATCATCTTAAAACATCATCGTGAAGCCAAAAAACATAATTCTCAGTTGACAGCCCAGTACAGCGAAGGGTTCCTAGGCGCTAAAACAACGAAGAGTTTGAGCATTGAGGATTCAAACAATTTAGCATTTAGAAACACAGCCGTTAAACTTAGAAGAGCCGCTGTTCGTGCAGCCATCTTTTCAGCCATCTTTTCCTCAATCATTTTGATTCTTTCTTATGTCGCTGTGACCCTAACCATGTATCAAGGTTCGGTCTATGTGATGAATTACGTGATCACTCTTGGAACATTGGCGATGTTTATTTCGTATACGGTTAACCTTTTTGACCCCGTGATGGCGCTTTCTAGAATCATTTCAGATTTTCAAAATGCGCAAGCTTCAGCAGAACGTGTTGTTGGTTTAATCTCTACAAAGACCAATCTTGAGGATTCAGAAGAAGTGAAAAACCGGTACGGGACGTTGTTTGAAGATAAAACGGAGAACTGGGAAGACCTTGAAGGAGACGTTGAGTTTCGGCATGTGACGTATTATTATAATCCAGACGAAATGGTTTTAGATGATTTCAACCTAAAAGTTTCCAAAGGCCAAAGCGTTGCTTTGGTTGGGCATACCGGATCTGGAAAAACCACCATCGTGAATCTATTGGCACGGTTTTATGAACCCAGAGAAGGAGAAATCCTCATCGACGGTAAAAATTACAAAGATCGTAGCATACATTGGCTTCATAAACGCATCGGATACGTCATTCAATCGCCTCATTTATTTTCAACTACGATTTTAGAAAACATTCGATACGGGCGTCTTGATGCAACCGATGAGGAAGTGATTGAAGCCGCTCGAATGGTTGGTGTCGATCGATTTACAGAATCCCTCGAAAAGAAATACGATACGTTTGTTGGTGAAGGCGGAAATCAATTATCAGTCGGACAAAAGCAACTGATATCTTTCGCTAGAGCAGTCTTAGCTGATCCAAGAATTTTGATTCTCGATGAAGCAACCTCTTCGATTGATTCTGAGTCCGAACAAGTTATTCAGCATGCAACTGAACAGTTGTTATCCGATCGAACAAGTTTTATTGTGGCTCACCGTCTATCAACCATTGTTAATGCGGATTTGATTGTCATGTTGGATTCAGGAAAAATCATCGAAATGGGAGACCATGAAAGCTTGCTTAAGCGACGAGGGGCATACTTCGAACTTTATAAGAATCAATTTTTTAGGGAGAAAGGTCAAATTCTCGAAAACCAAATGGATTAATGTCTGATGAAAATCAGGCATTTTTTTTTAGTAAAGAAACATGACGTCTACTAAGATAAAGCAGAGGTGATCACTCATGATGATGGTGTTTCTTTTGTTTTCAATGTTGACACAACCCACTTGGCGCGTCGTTTGGGAGAATGATGTGGTTATTATTCCGCTTTATGAAAGTGCAGAAGATTACCGATATGTGCCTGTAGCAACCCTTTATATCGACGGAGAGCCAGTCATTGATCCAAACATGTATTATGAGACCAATGGTGTTGAACGAACGTTCTTTTCGACGATTAACACCACCATTGTCAAACGATATAGTGTGCGGTATCGCGTTTTTTTTCCAAGCTATCATCTTCAATCTGCCCATACCATTGTTTTTCATGTCGTTGATCAAATTGCTCCGTGGCTTACGGAGATTCCGACATTCGAAATGGCTCTTGGTCAAAAAGTGCCCGATTTCAAGGCCGGATTAATGGTTCAGGACAACTACTATCCGATCAAAGATTTGCAGATCACGGTGGATTCATCCTTAGTCCGCTCAACGATACCCGGCAGTTATCCCATCTTTTATCACGTATCTGACCCATCTGGAAACACTAAAGTCGCGTCAACTACGCTTCGTGTTAGGGATTTATCCCCTCCTGAAATCACACTAAAAAAACCGGTGATCATCGATGTGAAAAAACCTTGGGATATCCACACCTATTTTACATTTAAAGATAACTATGACAAGCATCTTCTAATCGAGGTCGAGGATTACTTGGTCGATTATGAGCGACTAGGCAGTTATCCGATATGGGTTAAAGCCACCGACAAAAGCGGGAATCAAACCATCATCATGGAGTCTTTAACCATCGTTGATAAAGAAGCGCCTTCGATGTTGGTTTCTAATCGACCCAAAATCATCGATGTGAACACCGAGATAACTCGGGAACTGCTCATAAGTTTTCTGTTACACGTAGACGATAATTACGATACATTGACCTTTGAAGATGTATTCATCTATCATGACATTGAGTCCGATATTTTGGGTACTTACGATGTGCACTATGAAATACAAGACTCATCCAACAATCAAAAGTCTATAAAAGTTAGGTTTTCGATTGTAGACCGAACAAAGCCCATGATTGAACTGCTTGAACCGCTTGTGTTCGATGTGTTTGATCCGCTTCCTTTTTTTGAGACCATGGTATTTTTAAGCGATAACCACACCCCATCACACCTTATTCAACTCAAGGTGACCCATCAAATCAAAATGAATGTGGTCGCACGATACCCGATTACTTTTTTAGCTACGGATTCATCCGGAAATACCCAAACCTTGAATCGTTATGTCGACATTGTCGATCGAGTGTCTCCTGTTCTTGAACAACTCAATGAAATTGTGATTTCCAACTTTAAGAAAATACCGCTGCAAGGATATTTTTCAGTTACCGATCAATACGATAAACCGGCTTCCATTCGTCTTAGATTTGATGATGATGCTGTGAACTATGAGACGATTGGAACGTATTTTTTACATGTGACAGCAACAGATAGTTCTGGAAATCAAACGACACTCACTACAGCCGTTTTAGTGGTGGACATCCTTGATCCCGAGCTCGAGTTAACACACCCGTTAATTGTTGTACAACAGCATAGCGATGCTTTAGACTTTTCTTCCTTTATTCAGGCAGTCAGCGACAATTATGATGCATTGACCAAAGAAGATGTTGTGATTAAATCACACGTGGATTGGTCAAAAGTGGGTCGCTATCATGTGACCTTCCTTCTTAAAGATGCCTCCAACAACCAAACGTCTCAAACCCTCATTGTCCTTGTGGATGATTTTGAAAAACCCTATTTGTATGTAGAGGATATCCAGGTCTTTCAACATCAAAAAGTTGACTTGAAAGAAGGTGTTGATCTTTCTTTAAACATGAAACCTGTTACACTCTATTGCTTTCCAGAGTGGATTGATACATCCCTTCCAGGTACGTGGGTAGTCACCTATATCGTCCAAGATGAACGTGGAAACTTCACTCAAATGGATCGCACGATTCACATACTTCCTGTTCAAAAAAAGACACCAATGATAAAGTATTTACCCGTGATGGCACTATCCCTAGGTGGGTTAATTGTTCTGTTTTGGATGCATCATCATTCTAAAAAACATATCTTTTGACAATAGCCTTACAAGGCTATATAATCGAGGCGTATCCATAAAAGGAGGATCTATATGGCAAATGTTTTAGTCGTTTACTGGTCAGGTACAGGGAATACCGAAATCATGGCTGAAAAAATAAGTGAAGGAATCGCATCAACAGGAGCAAAAGTAGACCTGAAATCCGTTGATCAAATCCAAGCAGCGATTGTTTCTCAGTATGATAAAGTCGCATTTGGATGTCCATCGATGGGCGTTGAGGTGTTGGAAGAAGATGAATTTGAGCCCTTTTTTGAAGAGGCTTTGCCGCTTATCAAGCAAAAGAAAGTGGCCCTATTTGGATCGTTTGGGTGGGGAAATGGCGAATGGATGGAAGCCTGGGAAGAAAGAACTAAAGAAGGGCAAGCCATCTTGTTTGACAAAGGGTTAATGGTGCAAGAAACGCCAGGCGCTTCAGAAGAAACTCTGTGTTATGAGTACGGTGTATCATTTGCGAAGTTCTAAATAAATAAAAACGTCCAAAGAAGATGGCGAGTCATTCTAGGTTTGTGATACAATCAAACCATAGCCCATCCTTTGGACGTTTTTGATTGAGAAGGAGGATCAAGGTGAATCAAAAAAAGCATTTTTGGGTATTCATTTGTTTGACTGCATTCCTTCAAATCGTAACCCTTTTTCCTCGTGTGGTTGAGACCGTTTATAGCCAAGGGATCTACCCTTTGTTTTTAAAACTGATGTACCCCATCGTAAGCCGTGTTTCTTTTTCGTTAGCCGGCATCGTTATGATTGTCTTCGCCTTATTTTTACTGACGGTTTTTATCAAAGCAATTTGGACTCGAAAAGTTAGATGGCTTTCTATCATCAATGGATGCTTGTTCGTTTATGTGAGTTTCATGCTTGCATGGGGCCTTCATTATCACAGGATGCCACTCAATCAGGTGTTGGACTTTGATTTAGTAGACGCAAGTCATGAGAACATCGTTGATGTGACACAAGCAATAATCGAACAAGCAAAGAGCGTTCGTTCAATGCTTCAAGAAGATGATTCAGGGGTTTTTCAGATGGGCATGTCCCCTCAAGCGTTGTTTTTGGAAGGAGAAAAGGGATGGAATTTTTTTAGAGAGAACCATCCAAGGTTTAATGTCCCCGTGATGAGAGGAAAACCTGTTTTATTTTCCAATCTGATGGTGATGACACGTATTACCGGCATCTATTTCCCTTTTACAACAGAACCTAATGTGAACACAGCTATTCCAGATTTGCTAATGCCAGCCACCTTGTTACACGAACAAGCGCATTATATGGGAATCGCCCATGAAGATCAAGCCAATTTCATGAGTTACCTCGTTGGACTGGCACATCCCAATCCGATTTTCAGCTATTCGGTTCATGTTTTAGCTCTTTTTTACCTCATGGACACCATAAAAACCATCGATTACCCACAGTTTCTTGACTTAGAAGCACAATATTCCGACGCGATGAGGCGAGACATTGAGCATTATCATCAATTTTGGCTCTCGGTTCCAAGGACTTTTTCTTCCCTTTCAAATACCATAAATGATGTTTATTTGAAAATCAACAGACAGTCTGAGGGGATCCAAAGTTACCGAATGATGGTAGTTTGGCTTGTTTCATACCACCGCGTTTACCCTGTAAGTCGTTTAACCTAACATTGACATTGATGCTGTTTGGATGTAAAATGAAGGCATTATTAAAAAAGATTAAGATTCGATAAGGAGATCATAGTATGAAACGTACAATCAAGTGGTTCATCATAAGCATTCTCTTAGTGTTTATTCTTGGAGCATGTGAAGGATTTGATTTAGGTGACTTTGATTTTGGAAACATCAAAGATAGGCTGGAAGAAATCAACAAAGGCGAGTACGAGATTCCCATTGATTTATCGACACCTCCTGAAGGGTTTACCAAAACCTTCGAAGAAGGCACCATTGGCAATTACATGATTTTCTTTAAAGGAGAAGGCACCATCGCAGATGCTGAAGCCGCGTTTGAAGCGTGGTTGACTCAACTTGGAGCTGCATTATCCAGTGAAAGTCTAGGCGTTCTATCGTATGCCCCCCACCACAAAGCGTATACTGTGAATGGCTTTAATGGGCATATCGCGTTTTACACCCAAGGCGAAGCAGGGGATGTCACGGTCGTCATCGTGATTCTGAATTATGACGCGATTGATAACATTGAACTGCCTGATGTCGATGCCTATGGATACGATTCGGATTTGCTTCCACGATTTGAAGGCAGTATCCGTGTTGAGTTTTACACGGCTTACGAAAGCGAATCAAGCACACGCTACAGCGTCAATAATCTTTACATCGTTCAATCATCTATTGATGACATCTTAGCTTTTTATCGTCAATACTTGACGAGTGCAAGCTGGGTGATTACTGATGAAACCGCATTTGGATTCACAGCAACCAAAGGGGTGTATCAACTGATCATTACTTTAGGAACTTCCGAAGTTTATGAGGGTTTGATTGAGTTGAGAGTGACCGCCTGGTATCCTGATTTTTGGGATCCAACAGCTGAATAATCGGGTTTAGTGAACGTAACAGCATCGTCCAATCAAACATAAAAACTTAAATGATCATTCTTTTAACATGGTGTGAGTGAAATCACACCATTTTTACTTCTTAGAACGTCCATCTGTTGGTATAATAAGAGTAGGTGGTAGAGCATGTTTGGAATTCTTTATACACAAAGCGCTTATCAATTGTTATCCAACACGATTCCCATGGATCAACTGATACAACACGCAAAAAGAAAAGGTCATGAGTTTGTTGCCATCACAGATGAGAATCTTCATGGCATGATCTCTTTTTATGAACACGCCCAAAAAGAAGGACTAAAACCCATTTTAGGGATGAAACTGACGGTGCAATTGGAGTTTCATGCAACAGGTTTTTTGGTCTATGTCAGCCAACAAGATGGGTATCCCAATCTTCTTAAACTGGCGTTGATTAGCCAACAAAGAGCGCTAAATCTAAATGACTTATCCGAGGCCCAAAAGGGGCTTATTTTTGTTACATCTGGAGAGGACTCGATTATTGATCTTGCGCTAAGAGACGATAAACTAGATGAAGCCAAACATCATGCTTTGCAGTTTCAAGAGCATCTTGGGGTGTTTTACTTAGGTTTGTCTTTGCAGACGTTTGATGCAGAGTTTAAGGTTGCACCCAAACTTAACCGTTTATCTGAACACACCGGCATTCGAATGCTGCCTGTTTATCAAACCAGCTACCTTGATGAGGAGGATCGGGAAACCTACGAAGCCCTCATCCGGATTCAGGATGAAAAAGCAGAAATGGCTTCGGATATGTCAAAGGCTTTTTTATCAAAAGACCAATTGTTGGACATGTTTTATGACTATCCTTTTGTTTTTGATACGTTAAGGGAGGTCGTCAGTACCGTTTCATTCCTTTGGAAAGCCCCCGCTTTTGATATGCCTGATTTCATAACTGAAAAAGGATCAAATGAAACGTATTTGAAATCATTGGCTGTTGTAGGGTTGAAGAAAAGGTTAAAAACAAAACAAAGTGTTGATCCGGTTGTTTATCAAAAGCGATTGCTTTTTGAGCTTGATGTGATCATTCGCATGGGATATACTCGGTATTTTTTGATTGTCTATGATTTTGTCAGGTATGCGAAAACCAATCGTATTCTTGTTGGACCCGGTCGTGGCTCTGCTGCAGGTTCCTTAGTGGCCTATTGTTTAGGCATTACCGATGTTGACCCCATCGCTTACGATTTACTTTTTGAGCGATTCTTAAATCCTGAACGGATCTCCATGCCGGATATTGATATGGATTTTCCTGATGACAAACGCGATGAGGTTCTTAAGTATGTTCAAACGACGTACGGAGCGTTTCATTGCATATCGATTGTCACGTTTGGAAGTTTTCAACTGAAATCATCCATTCGAGATATTGCACGCGTCATGAAAATTGATCCCAATCGTGTTACAGGAATCATTCAATCGGTCATCAATCAAAAAATTGATCCTACGGATCACGAACTGACCCGCTTGCTTCGGGTAGCCAAAACCATTGAAGGTTTGCCCAGGCATACCGGAACACATGCGGCAGGAATCATCTTAGCCAAACAAGATTTACAACAACACATCCCTTTACAAATGGGACCTAATGGGTTTTATCAAAGCCAGTGGGAACAATCCGACTTAGAAAAATTGGGGTTGTTGAAGATTGATTTTTTAGGCATCAGAAACTTGTCAATCATAGCCGACTGCATCGAATCGATTCGCATGTCTCACCACGATTTGCTGCAATTACCACTGGATGATGCACCAACTTATCGCTTATTAGCCACAGGCGAAACGGCAGGTATTTTTCAGTTGGAATCCATGGGCATGAAAGCCGTATTAAAAAAGTTAAAACCGAATTGTTTTGAAGATATTGTTGCACTTAACGCACTATATAGACCGGGTCCTATGGAGTTTATTGATGAGTATATCGAAAGAAGAAATGGGAAACCCTATCGGTTCATTCATCCTGATTTGAGGCCCATTTTAGAAAAAACATACGGCATTATCGTGTACCAGGAACAAATCATGCGAATTGCGCATGAGTTTGCGGGCTATTCGCTAGCACAAGCGGACCTGCTAAGAAGGGCCATTTCTAAAAAAGATAAAGAAACGTTGGATTTAGAAAGACAGCGTTTCGTTTCGATGTGCCAAGCACAAGGCCACGATTCTTCTATGGCCAACGACATTTATGATTTGATTGTTCGCTTCGCTGACTACGGTTTTAACAGAAGTCACAGTGTGGCATATAGTCTTGTGGCGTATCAAATGGCCTATTTAAAAGCCAATCATTTTGAATCTTTTATGACTGTTCTCTTGTCTTCTGTTATTGGTGTTGAAGGTTTGACACGGGATTACATCGAGGAGATGAGAAAGAAGAATGTTGTAATCCAAGCACCCGACATTAACGTGAGCACTGATCGGTATGTCATGGTCAATCAAAAGATTTACATGCCACTCCAATCCATCAAAAGCATGGGCAAAATAGCAGCTTTAAAAATCATTGAAGAACGAAACGCGAATGGAAACTACCTCGATTTTCAAAGTTTTAAGGGTAGACTAAAAAAAGAGATCAATGCTAAAAACGTAGAAATGCTTATTCATGCGGGAGCCTTGGATGGATTTGGCTTGAATCACCGAACCATGATGAATCATAAAGCGATGAATGAAGCCGGTTATGAGCACTATGTGGTGGATTTTGTGATGCCTGTTTTAGATGAATATTCAATCCTTGAGTTGGCACATTTTGAAAAAGAAGCGTTGGGCTTTTATGTCAACCATCATCCACTCACTCGGTATCAGCACTTGTTGAAGACGGGTCAATACCTCCCTCTATCGGAGATTGAGAACCAACCATCCATTCAAACCATCGCGTTTATCAAAAGTCAAAAAACCATCCAAACGAAAACCGGTAAGCCCATGATGTTTTTAGAACTAGACGATGGCATAACTGCGCTTGAAGTGACCTGTTTTACACAAGAGTACGAAAAATATCAAACCATGATGGATGATCAAATGTATGTTTTTTCGATTAAAAAGGATACCTATAGAAACAAAACATCGTATGTGTTAAAACACATGGCGCCTATCAAGGAGTAAGCATGGAAAGACACGCTCAAAAAGGAATTTTAACAGCCATTACCATCGGATTAACCTTAAATGTTATCTTATCACTAGGCAAACTAGGGTTTGGACTTTGGGGAAACGCAAACGCATTGATCAGTGATGGACTCAATTCTTTCACCGACATTTTTATCAGCATACTCTTGTTAATTGTTTTAAGAATTGCAACCAAAAAACCGGATGACGATCATCCCTATGGGCACGAAAAGTTTGAAGGCCTTGCGTATTTTGTGTTAGGAATCATTTTCATGATTGCATCCTTGCTCATTGCCTATTACGCGACAACCAGTATGGTCCAATACATTCAAAACCCCTTATCTAAGCCATCTCCACACCCTGTGACCTTGTGGGTATCCATTGGAGCTTTATTCATCAAGTTTGGTCTTTATCGTTATTATGTATCGGTTGGAAAACGATACGACTCAACCACCATCAAAGCCGATGCTCAAAATCACTATTTGGATTTTTGGGCCACATTAGCGTCCGTTATCGGACTATTATTGGCACAAACCAAATGGATCATCTTTGATGATGTTGCTGCACTTGTGATTTCAGGGTTTATCTTTAGACTGGCGTTTCAAATTCTTAAAGAAGCGGTCAGCTATTTGGTGGATCAATCACCCGATCAACACGTGATTGAAACCTTTCAAGAAGCCATCATGTCCGTTAAAGGTGTCTTATCTATTGATGATTTAAAGGTGAGAAAGCACATGAATCGTTGTTTTATTGATGTTGAGATAGGGGTTGATGAGAGCTTGACACTCAAGGAGTCTCATCAAATCGCAACACGGGTTCATGACAAGATTGAAAAGAAGTATTCCAATGTAATTCACGTCATGGTTCATGTTAATCCGCATAAAAAATAAAGTTCCCATGCTGAGCATCGGAACTTTTTTTCGCTTAGAATTGACTGAGCAGGTTAATGTAAAACTGAACACCGTTCATCAAATTTTCAATAGTAATGGATTCATCATCGCCATGAATCATGGCTAAATCGGTTTTAGAAACATCCATTGGAGAAAACTTAAAGACCCGTTCTGAGATGGCGTGATAATGTCTCGAGTCTGAAGTGGCTGTCATCAGATAAGGCGAGACAATGACATCAGGCCATGTTCGGTTAATCGCTTCTTTAAGCCGTTCATATCCCTCATCCATGACACTTTCTTTTGGCGAATCAAATTGGGCGATGACCTCAATTTTGAGAGTTTCGTCGTTGATGATGCGACGGATACGCGTTAAGACGGCATCTACTGATTCGCCTGGACGTAAGCGATAATCGATGCCAATGCTCGCTTGATTAGGAAGCACATTGATGGCATCTGAACCTTCCGCCATGGTGAAAGCCTGAGTCGTCTTTAGGAGGGCCATAAACGGGCCTCCGTTTTTCTTTGCTATCCATTTGACGATAGGAGAAAAGAGCCATAGATTAGCAAACAGCATCCGAATCGCAAAGCTTTCTGAATGCCGAGCAATGGTATCAAACATGGTGCCAACAACCGGTGTGATTTTCATCTTAAATGTACGATCTTTGTTTAACCGTACAATGGCGTTTGCTAGTTGCGATAGCGGTGTTACCAATGGGGGTGCTGAGGCGTGACCGCCCTTAGAAAAAGCACTCAATTTTAAAATAAGGAATCCTTTTTCAGACAACCCAATAACCGCCGATTTTTGCTTAACACCAGGGAACATGTTGCTGACAATGGCTCCGCCTTCGTCTAAAACCAGATAAGGGGTGATGTTGTTTGCTTTGAAATAATCACGAATCATGGGAGCAGAGGGGCCACCTATTTCCTCATCTCCAGAGAAGGCAAGATAGAGATCGTGTTCAAAAACGTGGTTTTGATTGAGCAACCATTCGGTTGCTTCCATCACCGCACATAAACTGTTTTTTGTGTCTAAAGCGCCGCGGCCAATGATGCGATCTTCTGTAATTTTTCCACTAAAAGGATCATCTTGCCAAACCCCTTTTGCGGGAACAACATCGTAATGAGCCATCATGACGATTGGGAATCGATCCGATTTTCCTTTTAGATGGAACAACATGGCACTTCCCATCTCTTGGTAGTTTGCGCTCGAACAAATCGTGGGATAACGAAATTTTACGTAATCCCTAAATGAAGCAAAGGCTTTTTGATCGATTTTCTTATCATCGAGAGAAGAGACGGTCTTAAACTGAATCATTTCGGATAGACTTTGCTTAACTCGATTCTCATCGAGCTGTTGATGCCTTTTCATGGTAGGAAATAGGTTTGGTTTGAAAGAAAACGTACGAATCAATAAAACACTTATTAGGGTCACAAAAAGAGCAATCAAAACATAAGGCATTAGGAAATCCACTCCTTCTTATAGAGTATCCGTGCACAAACTAACGAAAGTACAACACCAACAGGAACCATGATGCCCACGAGTCCACCGCTTCCAGGAACAAAGATAAAGAAGAACGACATGAACACGAGAGGAACCAAAGCGACTTTCCATCTTTTAGAAATATAAACAAATCCCAAGGCACCAAACAAAGCTGGAATCACATGGTCAAAAGCCGGTTTCAACCATTCGGATTCCAGCAAAGGTGTTAATGGGATGATAAGAATAGCTCCCACTAAGATAATTAATGTGGTAATAATATTCGAGGAAGCAACAGCAATGGTTGAAATAACGTCCCCTTTTTCGGTTCCTTTTTCAATGGACAAAGCATCTTGAGCGTTTAATGAGGCAGGAACTTTAAGGCTTGTTAAGTTTCCGGTAACAAAAGCAATATAGCTGCTTCCAGAACCAAGCATGGGGGTGAATGTGAAAACTTCAATGGTTGTTACCGGCCAAAACACCGTGATGGTTGCGATAAAACCGGGTAGAAACTTTTCCCATACGGGCCAAACGCCCGTTTGAATGCTAGTGATAAGAGGAACGAGAATGAATAAAAAGAGTGCACCTAACATCCATATTCTTCCTTGAAAATGGACTTGATCTGAATAGTTTCTTTTCATGTTAGCGTACCCCCCACCCAAAATAGACAATCGCCATTATCATAGAAAAAATCATCGATAGCGGCAAAGCATAGTTTCTAAGCCACTCCATTTTGAATCGCTGAATCATGAGACCAAAAAGGATAATCAAGAACGCTGAGGTCAAAAAGACCATCACGGATAACCATGAGAAATAGGGGTCACCCACTTCAGGAACTTTCTTGGCCAAAATAAAACCAACGAAAGCTGAAATCATCCCGATGAATAGCGCATCCATCATGATTTTGCTCCAACCCGAATCTTTCTTTTTAATCGCTTGAAGTTTCCCACTCATTTTTTTATAGAACAAAGGAATGATGAGCAAAGGGGGAATACATCCAAACGTCATGACCCATAAGGCCGTAACGATCACTTCCTTCGACAGCAAATCACCCGGGCTAAAGCCAAATCGCGATAACACCAAAACAGCCGTTGGAAGTTCATAGGTGACCGCGCCCAATGTTCCTAGCCGCATCCCTGCAATCATGGGACCGAAAATTTTTGATAACGTCACTAAGCCGATGAGAATGGCCATAGAAGGGGCAATGCTAAAAACCACTGATGATGTGATGGTTTTTCGTAGTTCTAGATGTGAAAAACCAAGTTTTTTGGCTTGTCGATACGCCTTGACTAAGAAAAACGAAGACTGAGCTAAGATATAGACAAAAATCAGACCGACCAACAGGTAAACCCAAGGGGTCATTAAAAAATCCACGGTGCATCCCTCATTTCTTATTTCTTTCCTCAATTATACAAGAGAAATCCAGTAAAAAGAATAAAAAAGAGGCGAAATCGCCTCCGATTAATCTTTTTTGGGAACCAAGACTTTATTGAGTTTAGCAAACCTAGGTAAACCGTCCACGAGTTTCGCTTTCGAATCCCCTTGAATTAAGGGAAGTGCATAATCAATAAACTCTTGTGTCAAGCCTTTTCCGTCAGGAAGGATCCAAGATAAGGGAACTTTTTGTTCCTTGTTAGCGGCTTTGGTTAAAGACATTAACACATACTTAATCTTATATGGGTTCGAAGACACCCGCTTAAAGCCAACCATCTTATCGGATGAACCGGCTACAGCCGCTTTGACCGCTTTTCGACCAGCCATGAAGGCTTCTTCGACATCCACTTTGGAAGCCAAGTGAGCGGCACATCGTTGCAACAAACTAAACTCGATTGCTCTGACTTTAACGTTTAATTTTCCACCAAGTTGTTGAGCCAAGACTTGCGCAGTTCCACCGAGTTGAGCATGGCCAAACGCATCTTTCTTCAAATCTTGAAACAGTTCAGGAATGTATTTACCTTCGGCTGTTTTGATGCCCTCAGAAACGGCAACGATGACTTTTCCCTTTTGAGCGAGTAACCGCTTGACGTGTTCAAAAAAGGCATCAAATGAGAACGGTATTTCGGGCAGATAAATTAAATCAGGGCCTTGACCTTTAGCTTGAGCCAGTGCAGAGGCAGCGGTTAGCCATCCAGCATTTCTTCCCATCACTTCAACAATCGTTACCTGTGGGATATCATAGACGGTTGCATCATGATAAAGCTCCATAAACGTTGTAGCAACGTATTTGGCTGCACTTGCAAATCCAGGCGAATGATCGGTAATGTTCAAATCGTTATCGATGGTTTTAGGAACACCAATGACGTTGCAGTCATAGCCTTCTTGTTTAAAAAACTTGGATATTTTGTTGCATGTATCCATGGAATCGTTTCCGCCATTATAGAAAAAGAAACGAATATTGTATTTTTTAAACACTTCAAGAAGACGCCGATAGTCTGAATCGTTTACTTTAGGGTTTTTTAACTTGTAACGCACGCTTCCAATAGCGGAAGAGGGGGTGTTTTTTAAAAGATACAGTTCATCGATAGACTCTTTTCTAATATCGTAAAACTGTTCATTCAAAATGCCTTTGATGCCATGAACGGCACCATAGATTTCTGTGATATTTGGCTGATTCAATGCTTCAATAAAAACACCAGCCGCACTGGAGTTGATTACGCTTGTCGGACCTCCAGATTGTCCGAGCAACGCAGCACCTTTTAGGTTTTTCATAAGATCACCATTTTCATTTAGTTTTTTTCACAAGACATTTTACCATAATTTAGGGGCTTTTTTTTGAAAACCACGCTAAAACCGTTTTCATAGGTGGATTTCACATGAATTCACAAAGTTTTTAGCGGGATGATGTGCTATAATAATTAAGGAAATGATGAACAATCCGTAAAAAAGGGGTCAAAAACCTATGAAAATCGCATGTTTGACATCAGGTGGAGACGCACCTGGAATGAACGCTGCCATAAGGGCTGTGGTTCGTGCTGCCGAATTTTATGGGCATGAGGTGTTTGGCGTCATCGATGGCTACAAAGGCTTAATCGATGATCAGATGGTTCAGTTGAATCATCAAAGCGTCTCGGGCATGCTCTCCAAAGGTGGGACGTTTCTTGGAACATCGCGTGTTCCTGAGTTTCTTCAAAAAGAGGTTCAAGAACAAGCCGTCAAAAACCTAAAAAATAGAGGAATTGAAGCCTTAATTTGCATTGGAGGAGATGGAACCTATCGTGGCGCCATGGAACTCAGCATGTTGGGGATCAAAACAATAGGACTTCCTGGGACCATTGATAATGATATCGCAGGAACCGATTTTACCATCGGATTTCAAACAGCGGTTGAAACCATTGTTGATGCGATTGACAAACTCAGAGATACATCGGCCTCACATCAACGCTGCAGCATTGTGGAAGTGATGGGAAGGCATTGTGGGGATTTAGCATTATTTGCAGGTATTTGTGGTGGAGCTGAGTTTATCATTACACCAGAAAATCCTATCAACAAAGAAAAAATCATCGAACGACTCAAAAAACACAAACGAGAAGGTCGCCGTCATGCCATCATTGTGATCACTGAAAAACAAGTCGATGTCCATGCGTTTGCCAATGAAATCACAGAGCAGTCTGGATTTTCCACTCGAGCAACCATTTTAGGATACATTCAACGCGGAGGAAGTCCGTGCCCAGAGGATCGAATTCTAGGGTCTCGAATGGGAACTTATGCGGTTGAACTGCTTAACGATGATATTTATGGAGTTTGTGTGGGTGTGAGAGACTCACGAATGGTTCATTTGCCCTTTGCGAATGTCGTTGGTCAAAAGCGTCCTAAAAACGAACTGTATAATCTAGTCAAAAAAGTATCATAATATGATGAAA
>CAZKLM010000013.1:0-46016 GCA_964553755.1 uncultured Acholeplasmataceae bacterium | reverse complement strand
AATTAACTTTTTTTAATAAAATGTGTTGACAAACTGGATTTTCTTTCATATAATTAAGGTGTAAATTAAAAAAATCAACAAAAGGATTAAAAAAATGAAAAGAAATGAAGTTTTGGATAAATTACAAAACCACGAGATCAGCGTTAAAGAAGCATATCGCATGATAACCAGACAACCAAAACCTATCAAAATGAGAAGAGCATCGTTCATCAAAGCAAGCATCAACATCCCTGATGAAAAAGGTGTCAACATCTTGCTCAAAGTCTTACTCGCACTCCCTCTTCCAATTTTCATTTTCAAGTGGTTTTTAAAAAGGCGAAAAAGCATGAAGATATCTCAAGTGGATTTATCAGTCGAGGAGCTCATCGATCTGGTATCTTACCGGGGCATTCAATTACATGTGAAATCGCATGATGGCGTTAAGATTAAATTTAAAACCATTTAGGAGGAAAGAATCATGAAAAAAACAAACAAGGTCTATTCACACCAAGTCATAAGCAATAATGTTACCCCACAAAACAACCCATTCTTCGCTTTAACAGAAGATCAATTCAACGCACAAGAATCTCAATTCTTTGCTGAGAAGACAATTAACCAACAAGGGTTAAACCGTAGAAGCAATCATGTAGCTCAAGACATTACAAGTGACTGTTATCAACTGATTCATCATGAGTTCAAAAACACATTCAATAGCTAATTATTAGAAGGAGATCCCCATGAGAGACAAATCAAAAGTTTACCCCGTATTATCCAGTTGTCCAGTTTGTAAAAGCGACTTATATGTCGAAAAGCTCCATTGCCATCGTTGTGGTACAAGCGTTGAAGGAAATTTCTCGCTATCCAAGTTCAATTACTTAGAACCCGAGAAACTCTATTTCATAGAAGTCTTTGTCAAAAACAGAGGCAATATTAAACAAATCGAAAAAGAACTGAACATCAGCTACCCAACCGTCAAGCGCATGCTCGATGAAGTCATTGTCGGAATGGGTTACCCACTTGATGATGAAGAAGATGTACCTGCAAAGGAAAAAGACTTACCCAAGATCAACAAAGCATCAATTCTAGAACGCATTGAGAAAAAAGAAATCACGGTTTCAGAAGCGCTAGAACTATTAAAGAAAAAGTAAAAGGAGAGATCAACCATGTCAAAAGACCAATACAAAGAAGAAAGAATGAAGATCCTTGAACTCTTATCCAAAGGAGTCATCTCAACAGAAGAGGCTGAAAAGCTGTTGGCCGCTTTGGGTAAAAGCGATCAAGAAACCCCAATCAATACCGTATTTTTACCCAATGACAAGAAAATGCCATTTCGCATGTTAAAAATTTTCGTTGATTCATCAGATGGCGATAACATCAAAATTCAACTTCCAATCGAGTTTGCCAAACTTTTAAAAACTAAAAAGTTCAGTGCAAACTTAGAAGGATCAGACATTGATATTGATTCGTTACTTGATATGATTAATCAAGGCGTTGTGGGCGAAATTGTCAATGTGCAATCGGGCGATGGCGATAACATTCGAATCGTTGTCGAATAATTCGGTAGCATACCCCAAAAAGCAAGAATAGAACGCAAAATTGCGTTCTATTCTTGTGTCGTTGCATCAAGACTATGACCTAAGGAGACTCATCATGTTATTTGGAAAGCATTTTGGAAAGTATTACATTAAATACTTGCTATATTTTTTGATTGGGATTGCTGTGTTAGTGGTTGTCAACTGGTACCAGCTTGAAATTCCCATGTACGTAGGAAGGTTGATTGATCATTTAAAATCGAATGATATCTCAACCGTCTATTTGGACCGACTGATTCTTAACATCTTGATTATTGCTATTGGGTTAACTGTCGGACGTTTTATTTGGAGATACACCATTTTTGGCGCATCTCGAAGCATCGAATTTGATCTTCGAAACGCCATGTTTTCTCATGCAACAAAACTTTCACAAAGTTTTTACAGCCACGAAAAAGTGGGTGGATTAATGGCGCATTTCATCAACGACTTAGAAGCGGTTAGAATGAGTTTCGGACCCGGTGTTTTAATGCTTGTTGATGGCCTTGTTTTAGGTGGGTTTTCTATTTATAGAATGGCGGATTTGGACTATAAGTTAACTTTTTATGCGGCACTGCCCATGTTTTTACTCACGGTTGCCCTAGTATTCATCCGAAAAAAGATCACGGCTAAGTTCAAACAACGACAAGAAGCAGTTGAAAAACTTTCGGATTTCACCCAAGAAAACTTTTCAGGAATCTCTGTCATTAAAGCGTTTGTTCGAGAAATGAAAGAAGCGCTTATGTTTGACAAGAAGAACATGCACTTGTATCAAACGAACATGGGATTTGTCAAATTTCTGATTGTGATTAACATTGCGATTGGTTTTGCTTTAAACATTGTGATTTTGCTCATCGTTGTTTTAGGAAGTGTTTTGGTCATAAATTATGAACAGACCGGGTTTACCATTGGACAGCTGACCCAATACATTGCCTATTTCTTCACATTGATTTGGCCAACCATGGCCCTTTCTCAGTTTATCAATATTCAGGCTCAAGCTAAAGCGTCTGCTGGACGTATTGGCAAGTTCTTGGATTCTAAAATCGAAGTAGAAGATCACGAAGAGGCGTTGGAGATTCACGACTTAAAAGGATCAATCGATGTTAAGAACCTTAATTTCCAGTACCCCGATGGGGATAATCTTGTTTTAAAAAATGTCAGTTTTTCTATTAAACAAGGAGAAATGGTGGGTATTTTGGGACGTACAGGAAGCGGCAAAAGCAGCCTCGTCGATTTATTTTTGCGCATCTACAATCTTGAAAAAGGCATGATGTATATTGGCGGTCATGATATCATGGACGTGAAGGTGTCATCGGTTAGAGAGGCTATCGCTTATGTTCCACAAGACAATTTCCTCTTTTCGGACACGATAACAAATAACATCGGTTTTTCGATGGAAACACCCGATATGGATCAAATCATCGAATCTTCTAAACTTGCCGATGTTTATGACAACATCATGGGCTTTCAAGAAGGGTTTGATACGATATTAGGTGAGCGAGGCGTAACGGTTTCAGGAGGTCAGAAACAACGGATCTCCATTGCCCGAGCACTTGCTAAAGATCCAGAAATTCTGATTTTAGATGATTCGGTATCAGCAGTCGACACGAAAACAGAAGAAGCCATTATCAAAAACCTTCATCGCATTCGTAAAGGCCGCACCACTATTTTCATTGCTCACCGGATTTCAACTGTCAAAAAGATGGATAAAATTATCTTATTACACCAAGGCGAAGTTGTTGCGATTGGGTCTCATCAAGACCTGATGAAAACCTCCCCCATGTACAAAGACATGGTTCGCAGACAGCAACTCGAGAATTTGGTTCAAGGAGGGGAAGCAGCATGAAAGACTTTAAAGACTATACCCGAGAGCGAAGCGACAAAGAAGTTGTAAGGCGTTTAATTGGCTACATGAAGCCCTATCGAAAGCAGTTTTTCATCGTAATTGTTTTGGTGTTTGTGGGCTTAGCCATCCAATTATTGCCGCCTTATCTCATCGGGCGAACCGTGGATGTTATTGGCGATTCTAGCCTTCTAAGAGACGATAAGATTCAGTTTCTCATTCTCTTGTCAACGGTATTTTTAATCTTCTTAGTATTAGGGAACATCACAGCATTCATCCAAAACTACATGTTACAAAAAATTGGTCAAAAAACGGTGGCCACATTAAGAGATGAGGTCTTCAATCATATTGAACACCTTGCGATTGCCCAGATTAATCAAGTTCCTGTAGGAAAATTGGTGACACGTGTTACCAACGACACGAATGCGATTGGTGAAATGTACACCAATGTGGCGGTAAACCTCATCAAAAGTGCGTTGCATTTGGTCGCGATTATCGCTGTTTTGTTCTTATACAACTGGAAACTTGCCCTTTATGTCATGGCTGTTTTGCCGCTTATCATTTTAGCATCGGTCATCTTTAGAAAGTTTTCTAGAGCATCGTATCGGCGCGTTCGAGCCTCAGTTTCAGAGGTTAATGCGTTTCTATCGGAGAACTTATCTGGAATGAAGGTGACCCAAATCTTTAACCAAGAAACTAAAAAGAAAAACGAATTTAAGAACCATTCGCTTAAACTGAGAAACAGTTATCTTAGGGAAATCATGGTGTATGGTATTTATCGTCCATCGGTTTACGCCATTTCCATGATCGGATTGCTTCTTGTCTTATACATTGGCTACAAAGAAGTCATCATCAATCCCCTGTTTACTGCAGGCATGCTCTTTGCGTTTTATACGTACGTTTCAGACTTTTTTGAACCCATCCAGCAAATGGCAGAGCAATTTAACTCGTTGCAAAATGCGTTCGCATCCGCTGAAAAAGTGTTTGATGTCTTGGACACCAAACATGAAATCGTGGATCATCCCGATGCCATCGAGTTAACATCCTTTTCAGGACATATCGAGTTTAAGAATGTTTGGTTTTCTTATTTGCCAGACTTGTGGGTTCTAAAAGACGTCAGCTTCACGGTAAAACCAGGCGATACTGTCGCTTTTGTAGGAGCAACGGGATCCGGCAAAACAACCATTCTAAGCTTAATTGTTCGTAACTACGACATTCAAAAGGGACAAATTTTGATTGATGGCGTCGACATCAAAACGTATAAAATTGCATCATTGAGACGGCATATCGGTCAGATGCTACAGGATGTCTTTCTCTTCACAGGAACCATTTATGAAAACATCACGTTACGCGATGAAAGCATTGATCTTAGCGAGGTGAAATCCGCAAGTGAATACGTGGGTGCGAATACCTTTATCGATAAATTGCCCGAAGGGTATGATCATATGGTGTTAGAAAGAGGAAACAATTTTTCAAGCGGACAACGACAACTAATCTCTTTCGCTCGAGCGCTTGTTTATAAACCCTCTTTAATGATTCTCGATGAGGCGACAGCCAATATCGATAGCGAAACTGAAGAGTTGATTCAAGAATCGCTTAAAAAAATGATGAACATTTCAACCATGCTCATTGTTGCTCACCGCTTATCAACCATTCAACACAGCACTAAGATCATTGTCATGCAACAAGGCGAAATCGTGGAAGAAGGATCGCATCAGGAGTTGCTAAAAAGGAAAGGCATTTATCACAGCTTGTATCAATTGCAGTACGAGGAACAACAATCCACCGAAGGGGCTACATCAGAAATTGAACTGGCGCCTTCAACCTAACATTTGGGAGTTTAGAAATTCACATAAAAATAATGAAATGAGGTAGAAACATGTTAGAAAAAGCAGTATTGCAAGCTTTGCTTGCAGAAGCGCTCGAAACAGGTGCTGATTTTGCTGAAATCTTCTTAGAAGACACCAAGTCCTCTTTAATTAGAGTGATGAATGGAGAAGTGACTTCTATCGATTCTGGCAACGTGCACGGAGCCGGAGTCAGGCTAATCCAAGATGTGGATGAAGTTTACGGGTTTACCAATGAAGTGACCTATGAGTCGTTAAAAAACGTCATCCAAGGATTAAAATCCTCCTTTAGTGGTTCGCCTAAAGCAGCTACACCGCTTGGGGAAAAAGAACCCTATGTGTATGATGTTCAAAGACCGATGGACTCTGTCATGATCAAAGAAAAAACGGACTTGCTCCAAGAGCTGTCCACCATCATGAAAAATCATGACACGAGAATTGTCCAAGCCATGGTTCAGTTGGTTGAAAACGAACAAAGCGTACTCATCGCCAACTCTTTAGGGACATTCCAAGACGATGTCAGAACGTATACGCGTTGCGTGATGATGGCTGCATCAAGCGAAAACGGCATGATGCAACAAGCGTATGAAGGCCCAGGCCGTTTCATGGGATTTGAGTTTTTTGATCATGTTGACTGCAGACGTTTAGCTAAAGAGGTGGCAGAATCGTCGATTCGTTTATTAACTGCAGAAGATATGACATCTCAAGTGATGCCTGTTGTTTTACACAATGCATTTGGAGGCGTTATCTTCCATGAAGCATGTGGTCACCCCCTTGAAGCGACTTCGGTAGCGAAAGGACTATCTCCTTTTGTCGGAAAACTCGGACAACAAGTCGGTTCCGATCTTGTGACAGCATACGATGATGGGGATGTTGATCAAGCATGGGGTAGACTTTCTTTCGATGATGAAGGAAAGAAAACTCAAAAAAACCTACTCATTGAAAACGGCATTCTCAAAGGGTATCTCATCGACTTTAGAAATGGTCGTAAAATGAAAATGGATCCAACAGGGTCTGCCCGCAGACAATCGTATAAATTCTCACCAACATCACGGATGAATTCAACTTATATTGCGCCTGGTAAAGACACATTCGAAGACATCATCAAAGATACACCCTATGGTCTTTTCGCCAAAAAGTTAGGTGGAGGTACGGTTCAACCTGCAACGGGCGAATTTAACTTTGCCGTTATGGAAGGCTATATGATTGAAGATGGAAAACTGACACGCCCTGTCAGAGGCGCTATGCTTATTGGGCACGGCAAAGATGTATTGTTTAAAATCGATAAAGTAGCGAACAATCTCGAGTTTGGTCAAGGCGTTTGTGGATCGATATCGGGCGGAGTTCCTGTTGATGTCGGACAACCGACCATTCGGGTTTCATCAATGACAGTTGGCGGTTCAGGAGGTAAGAAATAATGTATCAAGATTGGATTCAGTTAGGCCTTTCCAAAGGCATTACCGACTTAGAAATATTTGCCGTAAAAAATCAAAGTCTTAAACTTTCAGTTTATCAGTCCAAAGTGGATCAACATGTCCAATCCAGCGTAGAATCTGTTTCCATTCGTGGAATCGTTGATCAAAAGCTGGCCACTGTTCGTTTTGAAAATCTTGAGACATCCAACATCGATTATATGCTTGATCGTCTGATTCAAAACGCAAAAGCGATCACCGTTTTAGAGCCCGCTATCATCTATGAAGGATCACCCTCTTATCCTAGTGTTGATGAAGAGAGTTTTGATTTCACAACTGTCCCTGCGTTGGATAAAATCAATCTGCTAAAAAAAGTGGAAGCGGGTGTTAATCAACATGAAAAAGTTAGTCAAGTTCAAACCACTATGTATCAGGAATACCAAACCACAACATCGATCGTGAACTCAAAAGGTTTGAACTTGCAACGGATTCAATCGTTTGCCTATGCCTATGCTGTCGGTGTCTTCAAAGAAGGCGAAGACGATATTCAAACGGCGCATGATATCAAATTGGTCCGGAATTTTAACGAGTTTAATGCGGATCAAATGATCGAAGCAACCATAAAACGGGGTGTTGCTAAACTGGGTGGAACCACCATCAGTTCAGGGTCTTACCCCATCGTTTTTGCAAACGAAATGTTTTCTTCCATCTTAGAAGTCTTCAACACCATTTTTTCAGGTGAAGCAGCTTTCCGCAATTTGACCTCTCTCAAAGACAAAGTGGGTCAAAAGATTTTTGACGAAAAAATTAACTTAATCAATGACCCACTTAACAAAGAAGCCAATTTCAAAATCCCATTTGATGATGAAGGTGTCGCTTGTCAACAACGCTATGTTGTTGAAAAGGGTGTTTTCACAGGATTTAATCACAATTTGAAAACCGCTAAAATCTTCAACTGTGAACCGACTGGAAACTCATTTGGAGGGAGCATTCAACCCGCTAACTTGGTTTTAGAACCAGGTGAGATTGCGTTTGAGGATTTAATCAAGTCCATCGAGGATGGTGTTCTCATAACGGATTTGGTTGGGCTCCATGCCGGTGTTCAAACCGTATCAGGTGATTTCAGCTTGCAAGCAGCCGGTCAAAAAATCGAAAAGGGACAATTGGCTTATCCCGTAAAAATGATTGTCATATCAGGTAACTTCTTTGATATGATGAAAAAAGTCGTGGCGTTAGGAAGCGATCTGAAGTTTAACACATCAGGAATTGCGAGCCCATCGGTTTATATCGAAAGCCTAATGGTAGGCGGTAAATAATTCGTTTAAATTTCTAAAGCGGTTTCCATTGGAAACTGCTTTTTTTTGCTAAACCCGCATAAAAATGCTCAATGGCAAAGCCGCTCTATGTTACAATGAGAAGTAGGAAGGGGTGAAAAACATGTTAAAACAACTGATTAAGGATGGCCATCATGAGCTGATGAAGGCCTTTTTGGATGACATTCATGCGTTTGATTTATCGGAGTTGTTCGTAGAACTTGACGATGCTGAAAAGCAGGTTGTTTATGATGTTTTAGACCCTGAAAAATTGGCTGAACTCGTCTCTTACTTAGATGTTGAAGCAGCGGCTGAAGTCTTATCCGATTTTGACATTGAACAGCAAGTTGAACTCATTGAGATGATGGAACCAGACGATGCGGTCGATATCATTCAAGAGTTAGAGGATGATGAGCAACAAGAACTGTTAGAAGCTCTAGGTTCTGAATCGGATTTGGTATCGTTGATTCAATACGAGGAAGATGAAACAGGTTCTGCAATGACCAATCTTATGGTCGTTATTCATCCCGATATGGATGTCAAACCAGCGACTAAGCATGTGATTAAAGAAGCCGCTGATGTTGAATCCATCAACACCATCTTTGTCGTAGATGAGCATAACCAGTTTAAAGGGATTGTACCACTCAAAAAGCTTTTAAAAACAAAAACACCGTGTGAAGTAGAAGCCATTATTGAAGAGTCACCGGTTGTTTATGATACCGATCCCATCGAAAAAACCATTCAAGCGATTCGAAACTATGCTATTTTTGAAATGCCAGTAGTTGACCAGCAGGGTCACCTTCTTGGTATGGTTACTTTGGATGACGCATTAGACATTTATGAAGAAGAAGCTCAAGAAGATTTCGAAAAACTTGCTGGTCTTCCTGAAACCGATCCAGATTTTGGTCCCATACGGACAGCTTTCCATCGGTTACCATGGCTTTTATCGTTATTGGCGTTAACCATCCCGATTGCGATGGTGACCTCGTTGTTTGAAGAAACATTGGCCATGGTAGCCATTCTTATCGTTTTTCAACCGTTAATCTTGGATTCAGCAGGGAACGTCGCTACGCAAACGTTAGCGGTCGTTCTTAAAATGTTCTCATCGCATGAAACAGGTTTTTGGAAAAACGCTGTCCGTGAAATTTTGACGGGTATCATGAATGGATTTGTCATTGGATTCATTGCGTTTGGGATGACTTATTTGTTTTCAATTATTAATCCATCGCTAACCAGTAATGCTGTTTTAATGAGTTTTGTGGTCGGAATGTCGCTGTGGTTTACGGTGATTTTAGCACCGATTGTCTCGATTGTGATTCCTGTTTCCCTAAGGGCTTTAAAACAAGATCCTGCAGTGGCCTCTGGGCCGTTTATCACCACGTTAATTGATGTGGGAGCGCTGATGATCTATTTTGGTTTGGCAACGCTGTTACTTGGAGGCATCTTATGAAAAAAATCAATTTCAAACATACAGATGACCACTTGAAAAAAACATTCAAAAACTATTTTGCATACGATTTGGCGATGCTTTATCCGACATTTGATGAGACTGAGAAAAAAAGAGTCCTTAGTCTTATTGGACTTGAAAAGATGACCGACATGTTTGTTGAGTTGGATACTGAACTGCAATATGAGCTCTTTTTTCTTATTGAGGACCCAAGAAAAAGATCTCTATTTGTTAGTCTAGAAATCGATGATCTAAAGGAGTTTTTTAGCCACTTAGATGAGGAAGAAAAAGCCTCACTAATGCCCTTTATTCCCAAATATAAGGCCAAAACACTTGAATATTTGATGACATACGATGAGGATTTAGCAGCGTCCATCATGTCGACCGATTTTATTACGTTATTTAAGGATGTCACGATAAAAGAAGCAACGCACAAGGTCATTACCTCATCTAAAGAAAATGATTTTATCGATATTCTTTTTGCAGTGGATGACGACAAACGTATTTTGGGAATCATTGACCTGAAAAATCTCATTATTGCAAGACCCAATACAAAACTAGAAAGTTTAATCGAAGAGGATTTCCATTTCGTTTATGAAAATGAGTCCATTGAAAAAGCGATAGAAACGGTTATGGACTATGACCGTAACGCGATTCCGGTCCTCGATAGTGAGGATCGTGTCATCGGTGTGATTACAGCGGATGATATTTTTGATGAGATTATAGAAGACCGGGAATACGACTATCAACGCATGGCTTTGCTATCGGATCATGAGTCCAGTTCCTCAGCGTTAACACGGTCTAAGCAACGGTTACCTTGGTTAATGATTGCGGTTGTCTTAAACCTGTTCATTGCTTTATTTATTTCAAGTTTTGAAGCGACTTTTACAGAGGTTGCAGCGCTGGTTCTCTTTCAACCGTTAATCTTAGGCATGGCGGGAAACATTGGGACTCAGTCTTTAGCTGTCACCATTTTGGGGCTGCATTTAAACACCTTCGATAGCAATCAATTGCCAAAAAAACACATCATCAAAGAGGTTTGGGTTGGCTTAATGAATAGCCTCATTTTAGGGTTTTCGTCATTTTTGCTTGCGTTCACTTTTTTAAACGTTTCCAAAACCGGGTCGCAAAGACCGATAGAAGTTGGAGCAATCGTGGGCATTGCCGTTTTCTTTTCGATGTTCATCTCTGCTTTGGTCGGTGTGTTTGTTCCAATATTATTAAACAGGGTTAAACAAGACCCGGCAGCAGCTTCAGGCCCTATTTTGACTACCATCAACGACTTGGTCGCATCCGTTGTTTATTTTGGGATTGCCACCATCGTATTTTTATAAGAAAAAGAGGATATAAAGATGGAAAAATACATCAAAGTTTATCAAGAAACCCGGAAAAAAATCAAGGCATATGAATATTTCACATGGCTCATGAGTTGGGATATGGAAACCGAAGCCCCCAAAGGATCGCATGCCTATCGGACGCGACAATACGAAGTCATGGCGCAAGAAATCTACACCATTCAAACCAATTTAGAATACATGGAAGCGATTGACTACCTCATGGAGCATCTTTGTGAACTATCCGATCAAGCATTAGCTATTGAAATCAAAAGCGTGTATAAAGGGCTA
Source organism: uncultured Acholeplasmataceae bacterium (assembly GCA_964553755.1). Lineage (GTDB taxonomy): Bacteria > Bacillota_I > Bacilli_A > Acholeplasmatales > Acholeplasmataceae > Peloplasma. The sequence goes on along the minus strand of CAZKLM010000013.1, from coordinate 34,982 downwards.
AGAATCATCAAGAAAGTTCCTAAAGATGAGTACATTGCCTACCAAGTTTTGATTTCAGAAGGACCCATCATTTGGGCACAAGCCAAAGAAAATAACGATTTTAAAGCGTTTCAACCGCTATTGGAAAAGATCGTGTTAGCTAACAGAAAGCTCGTTCAGTATCTTAAAACCGATGATCTTAAGGGATATGACATTTTGTTGGACTTCTATGAAGAGGGTTTAACCACAAAAGAGTATGATCATTTCTTTGAAACTCTAAAAACACATCTCGTTCCTTTTGTGAAAGAAGTCACGAAAAAATCTAAAAAACGGTTCAAAAAAGCCTTATCAACATCTATTTTTCCAATTGAAGGGCAAAAAGCGTTTGCTCACTATTTATTGGATGTCGCTCAGTATAATTTGGATCATGGGGTGCTCAAAGAAAGCGCCCACCCGTTTACGTCAGGTGTATCCAGTCAAGATGTTCGGATCACCACGAAGTATCATGAAGATAATGTCTTATCAAGCATTTTTTCTGTGCTTCATGAAATGGGCCATGGTCTATATGAACAGCAAAATGATCCCAAATACGATGGCACTTTTTTATCGGGTGGAACCTCAATGGGAATTCACGAGTCTCAATCACGCATGTATGAAAACATGATCGGGAGATCACGTGTATTTTGGTCAAAACACTATCCGAAATTGGTAGAAACGTTTCCCAAGCAATTAAAGGATGTCTCATTAGATGAATTTTATCGCTATACCAATCGGGTTGAACGGTCACTGATTCGGATTGAAGCGGATGAATTAACGTACTCGCTTCATATTATGGTTCGCTATGAAATCGAAAAACAACTCATCAATGGTAGACTTCGCGTCGAAGAGTTGCCAAAACGATGGAATCAATTGATGAGAAAATACTTAGGAATTGTTCCTAAGTCAGATAAAGAAGGGGTTTTACAAGATATTCATTGGTCATTTGGGGCCATTGGTTACTTTCCAACTTACGCCTTAGGCTCAGCTTATGCCGCACAAATCTATCATAAGATGAATCAAGAGATATCGGTTGAAGACGCTATTTTAAATGATTTTGGATTAATCAACGCTTGGCTAAAAGAGCGTGTGCATCAGTTTGGCAAAACGAAAACCCCTCAAGAGATTTTGATGATCGCGTCTAAAGAACCATTTAATCCTCAGTATTATGTGGATTATTTGATTTCGAAGTTCCAATAACCATGTTAACCGTTGGCACGTTTCATGACGTTACAGCCATCGATTTGGATTATGATGCACGAGGTGTCGTTCGAATCGATGATTCTGTCGTTTATGTTCCTTACTTGCTTCCTTCTGAAAAGGCCACGATAACGATTACGAAATGCTCAAAAAAGTTCGCTGAAGGCGTGATCGTCCAAAGACACACACAAAGCCCACATCGCATCTTTCATCCAGATGAGCACTTAGGTGGATGTGACACGATTCACATGGATGAAAAGCTCCAATCCGATTGGATGATTCAAATGGTTAAAAGAACACTTTATAAAGGCGCTCACCTTGACGTGATTCCTGAAGCCATTGTCACAGACGGAAAACGGACACATTACCGAAATAAAAGTGTTTTTCACGTGCTTTTTACCTCCCCTTTATCATTTGGTTTGTATCAAAAGAATCCTATTAAACTGGTTCAAGTGTCTGAGTTTGTCTTGTCCGATGAACCCACCCTATGGGTGCTCGAAGCCTTGATAAAAGCTCGCCTTTTCGTTGAAAATAACAGCATCCGAACGATGGTGATTAGGACCAACCCAGATGGAAAAGCATTGGTGACCTTTGTGGTAAATAAAGCGGAATTCAAAGGACAGTCCGAGGTGTTAACGTGTTTAGAAACGCTCGATTTCGTTACCGGTGTGACGTTTAATTTAAACCCTTATTCAAACACCATACTTAGCCAATCATCCATCACAATGATGGGAGAAAATAGACTGAAAATGCCTTTAAATAGAGGATATGTGTGGATTGATGATCGATCTTTTTTTCAAGTGAATCTGGGAGTTGCAAAGAAAGTATATGCCCTTATCGATAGCTATATAGAAAAAAACGACATCGTGATTGATGCGTTTAGCGGTGTTGGAAGCATTGGGTTTAACTTTTTGGGTAAGGCGAAAGATATCATCATGATTGAATCCAATCCAGCGTCGTATCAGATGGCATTAAAGACGCAACACGATTTAGGTGCAAAATCCGTTAAGATTATCAATCAACCAGCAGAAAAGGCGATGATTGGGCTTAAAGGAAATGTGATCATCCTCGATCCGCCTAGAAATGGTCTCATGCCGGAACTAACAGAACATCTTATTAAAAATCCCTATCCCTGTTTGATTTACCTATCCTGTGACTTAAAAACACTGGCACGGGATTTGAATCGATTAAAAGAAATCTACACAATTGAAAAGGTCTATCCTGTTCTCATGTTTCCCAATACCTCTGAAACAGAAACGTTGGTCATCATGAAAACCGGTAAATTTTAGTAACTTTGATCCACGACAAACGGGTTATTGGTTTTCTCATGTTTGATGGTTGTGGTTTTCCCGTGACCGGGATAAACCATGGTCTCATCATCAAACCATTGGTAAAAGCGTTTGATGCTATTGATGATGGCATTTGGATTGGAAAGCGGTAAATCGGTTCGTCCGATGCTTTCGAAAAACAACGTATCCCCACTGAACAAATGCCCATCCATATAAAGTGCAGTACTGCCTTCTGTATGCCCTGGGGCTTCGTATACCGAAAACGTTTTTCCAGCTATAGAAAATGTATCCCCGTGATGGACCCAATGATCCACCGGAATGGGATAACCGATTCGATTATAACTGGATTTTCCTAACCAGATTTTATCTTTTTCAGGAGCGTACACTTTGGATTGATACAATGACTTTAGGTGTTTAACACCACCCACATGATCATGATGTCCGTGAGTAATATAGATGGCATCAACCGTTAAGAGGTTATCTTTGAGATAATCCAATAGTTCGTCACTCTCGTAACCAGGATCAATGACCAAGGCATCTCCATTGTCATGGATCACGTAACAATTGGTTCGATAATCTCCCAAAGAGAATTTGGCAATGTGCATGTTTGCATCCTCCTTATTCCGTAGGTCATTATATCATAATTCCTTCCTTTCCCACTCTTTTTTCTCTCTGATGAGGAAGGTTTCCTGTAAAATTTCACATAAGATTGAGTTTCATTGACAAAAAAATAAAAATTTGCTATCATTAATTGAGTTTTAGGAGGGATATTATGCTCTGGGTAGATTACATTATCATCGTTGTTGCCGTCTTGTTATCAGTTGTTGTTTTGCTACAAAGTTCTCAAGACAATATTCAAGATGCATTCAGTGGAGAAAAATCTGAACTTTTCAAAAATAAAAAGTCTCGGGGATTCGAGCTGGTAATGATGAGAGCTTCAGCCATCTTAGGCGCGTTGCTCATCATTTTGGTGGTTGTTTCCAACAATTTGCACTAATCCAAACATAAAAGTGTTTCCTCGGGAACGCTTTTTTTCTCGAAGGAGGTCTACATGCCCCAACGGTATTTCGTTTTAGAAAACAACGGGTCAATTGAAGGGCAAGATGCCCATCATATTCGTCATGTCATGCGCATGACATTGGGAGATTCTATAATTGTCTGTCATCAAGGAAAGTGTTTTGATGCAGTGATAAGTGGCATTGGCACTCAAGTTCACTACACCATCAAGCGCGAATTATTGGCTCCAACATCGATTCACGTAACCCTTGTTCAAGGGCTTCCCAAACACCCAAAGCCGGAGTTTGTAGCCAAGTATGCTACCATTTTTGGTGTTTCACACCTTGTCTTTGTTCCTATGAACCGTTCGATTGCCAAACTTGAAAACACAGCCAATAAGCAAAAGAGACTCGATGCTATTGCGAAAGAAGCCGCGGAACTGTCTCATCGATTTGACGTTCCTCCCATCCAGTTTTTAGAGTCCATCAAATCCCTTGATATGAATCCCTTTCAAGTCATTTTACTAGCTGACGAAGCCCAAAAAGACAATCGGTTAGAATCGTTTTATAACCCATCTTTGCATCAACGTATTATGATTATTATTGGACCCGAGGGAGGCATTGATCCTGAGGAAAGAAAGTGGTTCTTAGAACAAGGCGCTCATCCCATCACGTTGGGTCATGCTATCTTACCAACTGAAGCCGCATCGCTTTATCTTTTGAGCCGTTTGTTGGCATAAAAAAGCGAAATGGCTTTGACAAATGCTAAAAAATCGTATATAATGATGAAGGCTATGAACAGTAAGCGTGGAAGGAGGGCAGACCATGCCTAAAACAGTTGTTCGCGAAAAAGAATCGATTGAAGATGCACTACGTCGCTTTAAGCGCGAAGTTTCTAAATCTGGGAACCTTCAAGAAGCACGCAAACGTGAGTTTTACCTGAAACCCTCGGTAGAACGCAAAGAACGCCAACGCGCAGCACGCTCTAAGAAAAAGTAATCAAAAATTCGCACCCATTCGGTGCGTTTTTGTTCTAACAGATGAAAAAAAGTACACCGGTGCTTTTTTATTTTTTTGGGTGTGGTATAATATAAACACGAATAAGGAGCGGATTTAATGAAATTAAATCGACACATTCATCACGCCGAAGCCATCGCACGACTCGTTGGCATACAAGATCGCAATCTCCTGGTGTTTAAACAATACCTTGGCATTACCGTATCGGTAAGAGGTTCAGAAATCCATACGGATGCCAAGCCACAGATGATGCCATTGATGGAGGCGATTTTTCATGTTTTAATCGAACTTGCTGAAAACCAAGTGTTGTTAACAGAAAGAGATGTCATGTACATTATCAAACTGGCTGAAAAGAACCAATTGGAAGGCATTTTCGAACTCTACAAAGATCGAAAGAAAATCTTGGTCAACGACCAAGGACGTTCGATTTATCCCAAAACATTTAATCAGAAACAATACATCGATGATATGGCCCAGTATGACTTGGTCTTTGGAGTGGGTCCGGCTGGAACAGGAAAAACCTATTTAGCTGTAGCCAAAGCGGTAGCAGATTTAAAAAATAACAGAGTCAAGAAATTGATTTTGACACGACCTGTTGTTGAAGCAGGCGAAAACCTCGGGTTTTTACCAGGGGATTTAAAAGAAAAAGTGGATCCTTATTTGGTGCCTTTATACGATGCGCTTTATGAGATGCTTGGCACACAAACCACCCAACAACTTTTGGAAAAAGGATTGATTGAAATCGCGCCTTTAGCCTACATGAGAGGGCGAACATTGGAAAATGCCTTTGTCATCTTAGATGAGGCACAAAATACAACCAAAATCCAAATGAAGATGTTTTTAACACGCTTAGGTTTTGCATCCAAGATGGTGATTACTGGGGATCCATCACAATCCGATTTGCCTAAAGGAACCCCTTCTGGTTTAAATCAAGCCTTATCGATTTTACAAGGGTTGGACGATGTTCGAATCATCCCATTTGATAAAATTGATGTGGTTAGACATCCACTTGTCCAACGGATTTTAGAAAGGTATGAGGCCAATGAAAGTTAGCATCCATAACCAAACTGATGAGGACATCAAAGCCTTTGATTTTTTAATCAAACGGATATTTGAAGGCATTAAACAATCCAAAAACATGCAACTCATTTTTATTAATCAAAATGACATGCAAAAGATGAATCTCACCTATCGGGGGCTTAATAAGCCAACCGATGTGTTGTCATTTCCGAATGACCATCCGAAAGATCGGTCCCTTGGTGATGTGTTCATCTCCCTTGAACAAGCCAAGATTCAAGCGCAGGATTATGGACACTCCATCGAGCGAGAAGTCGGATTTTTAGCGGTTCACGGGTATCTACATTTGATTGGCTATGATCATCAAACGGATGAAGATGAAGCAACCATGAAAGCCATGCAAAACGCCATATTGAAAAACGCAGAATTGGAGAGATGAACCATGATTAAAAAGATTGAACAAGCCATGTTGGCACGAAGCAGAGCGTATGTGCCTTATTCACATTTTAAAGTCGGTGCTGCTATTGAACTCAAAGATGGCACCTTCATTCACGGTGCTAATGTTGAAAACGCCTCATTTGGGTTGACCAACTGTGCGGAAAGAAGCGCACTGTTTTCGTTGATTAGTCAAGGTTACGATACCCAAGACATCGTTTCGATGACCATCATTGCCAACGATCACGGTCCCGTTTCACCATGTGGAGCATGCCGTCAAGTGATGCACGAGTTGCTTCCTAAAGGAACACCCATAGTATTAGCCAATACCCAAGGAATGATTCAAGAAACGAATCCCGATGAACTCTTACCATTTGGATTTGTATTGGATGACAAACCCCATGATTAAATCAGGGTTTATTGCGATTGTTGGTAAACCCAATGTCGGCAAGTCCACCTTGCTCAATGCCATTATGGGTGAAAAAATTGCCATTATCAGCCCCAAGCCCCAAACCACACGAAACCGTATCTTAGGCATTAAGACCACCGATGCGTATCAAATGGTTTTTATCGATACTCCTGGGATGCATAAAGGGAAAGACTTATTAAATCAATCGATTGACCGGATTGCGGTAAGTTCTCTAAGCGAAGTGGATGTGGTTGTGTTTGTCGTAGACCGCATTATGGATCAAGAAACTGAACCGATTATTCACTATTTTAAAGGATTGAAGGTTCCCATTTTGCTGGTCATTAATAAAATCGATGCTTTAAAAACCCGATCGGCTATTGATGAGATTATTTTATCTTATCTACCAACCTTTTCATTTGATGCGGTCATTCCAGTTTCCGCTAAAAATCAGACCCATTTAGACAAGTTGCTCGATGCCATTGTTCCCCACCTCATCGAAGGTCCTTACTTTTTTCCCAAAGAAATGAAAAGCGATCAGTCTGAACAACACATGATGGCGGAACTGATTCGAGAGAAAATTTTGTACCAAACCGAACAAGAGGTGCCGCACGCGGTTGCAGTCACCATCGAATCCATCAGTGAAAATGAAGCCTTAAACACGGTGGATGTATCGGCATTAATTGTGGTCGAAAGACCCACTCAAAAGCAAATATTAATCGGAAAAGGCGGCGAGAAAATCAAAAAGATTGGAACGGAAGCTCGATTAGAAATCAACCGATTGCTCAACACAAAGATTCATCTATCTCTTTGGGTGAAGGTCAAAAAAAATTGGAGAAACCGTCCGACCGATTTGAAAGCACTTGGGTATGGAGAGTAATATGGAAGGCTTGATTTATAAAGTCCAACCCTATAAAGAAAATACAAAACTCTTATTTATCTACACAATGGAAGGCAAGCGAACCCTTGTTGCCCACAGTGCTTTGAAACTCAATCATCCTAACCGAATCTTATCTCAGTATTTGACCCTAATCGCGTTTAAAGATCAAAAAAAGAACATGATGGGATTATCGGATGCGAAGCTAATCGATTCGTTTGAGTCGATTAAAAGCGATTATGAAAAAACCCAATCGGCAGCCATAATTCTTGAAATTTTGGACAAACTAGTCGATGAAAGTCTCCATCACGCCACCATCTATCCGATGGCAAAAAAGGCGTTGATGGCTCAATCCATTACCGTTTCCTCTTTGATGTTTGCGATCAAAATTCAGAAGCAGTTGGGTTATCAAATTGATTTATCACCAGATGGAAGAACCATCAAAGGCATTAACATCGAAAAAGGGGGACTCACGTATGAAGGAGAATCCTATCGGATTGATTTAGATACTCAACGGGCAATCGATGTTCTTAAACTGAATGCACTGTCCTTTGATGATGAAATCACTTTATCCATAGAAAGTATGAATGCTTTGAAGCATTTTATGTATAACTACATCGAACACCATTTACAAACACCGATAAAAAACCTAAAATAGACACTAAAGGAAGTGACAGTCATGGTTACGTTAGAGCACATTGTTTTGTATGCCAAATCCACTGGATTCATTTTTCAAGGAAGCGAACTTTATGGAGGTTTGGCCAACACATGGGATTATGGTCCCTTGGGAAGTCTTTTGAAAAATCATATTAAGTCCGCATGGATCAAGCGGTTCCAAAAGGAATCGCCTTATAATGTATTAATTGACAGTTCTATTTTGATGAACTCCGAGGTATGGAAAGCCAGCGGTCACGTGTCTGGTTTTAGCGATCCTTTGACCGAATGCAAGGCCTGCAACAATCGATTTAGAGCGGATAAGTTAATCGAAGATCATGACCCATCCCTGCATGCGGATGGTTGGAGTAACGAAAAGATGTTCGACTTCCTAGTCAATGAGCGTGTTACGTGCCCCAATTGTGGTGCATCGGATTTTTTACCCATCCGAAAGTTCAACATGATGTTTCAAACGTATCAAGGAGTGGTTTTAGAACAAGCCAATCAAATCTATTTAAGACCCGAAACAGCCCAAGGTATTTTTGTACAATTTAAAAACATCCAACGAACGACTCGTCGAAAAATTCCTTTCGGTGTTTGCCAAGTTGGAAAATCGTTTCGAAACGAAATTACCCCAGGCAATTTCATCTTCCGAACCCGTGAGTTTGAGCAAATGGAACTTGAGTTTTTCTGCAAACCAGGCACAGAACTTGAATGGTTTACTTATTGGAAAGAGGCCTGCAAAAAATGGCTGCTTGATCTTGGATTAGATGAAGCATCTTTAGAGTTTGATGATCATAAACCAGAAGCCCTGTCCCACTATTCGAATGCCACAACCGATATTCGTTTCCGATTCCCATGGGGATTTGATGAATTATGGGGGATTGCATCACGAACCGATTACGATTTAAAGGCTCATCAAAACCACTCAAAACAAGATCTAACTTATTTAGATCCCGAAACCAACGAACGGTATTTGCCTTATGTCATTGAACCATCGGTAGGGGTTGAGCGTCTGATTCTCGCCTTTCTTACCCACAGTTTGAAAGAAGAAGTTCTAGCGGATGGGGATACCCGAACCGTGTTATCCATCCATCCTGCTTTAGCGCCTTATAAAGCTGCGTTTCTTCCTTTGGTCAAAAAGGTCCATGGCGATAAAGCTTTTGAAATTTATCAAGAATTATCGAAACACTTTGACTGCATCTATGACGATACCCAAAGCATTGGCAAACGCTACCGGAGACAAGATGCGATTGGAACCAATCTTTGCATTACTGTCGATCATGACACGTTGATAGATAACACCGTCACTGTGCGCATGCGGGACACCATGGAGCAAATCCGATTACCCATTTCTGAACTAAAAGCCTATATTGAAAAAACATTGGAATTCTAAAGGAAGGAGCTAATAAATGGACGACAAACTCATACGCGAGATCAATGAAAAAACAAGCATTGTCGACTTGGTCGGAGAATTTGTCAGTTTGTCCAAGGCGGGTAAAAACTACAAAGGCCTTTGTCCATTTCATGACGACAAAAACCCTTCTTTTTCCGTATCACCAGAAAAAAACATCGCAAAATGTATGTCGTGCGGAGAAGGGGGAGCACCCATCAACTTCTACCGCAAAATCAAAAACATTTCGTTTGAAGAAGCTGCAACAGAGTTAGCCCTTCGGGCAGGTATCCAAGTGGCTCAAAAGAATGTTCGAAAAGATCCCCATGAGTCTCTTTATCAATTGATGAAGGAAGCGGCACAATTCTATCAGTTTAACCTAAGAAGCAGCCAACAAGGGCAAGTCGCCTACCAGTACCTTCTAAAAAGGCAATTATCGGATTCATTGATTCAGCATTTTAAAATAGGGTATGCCCCACTTTTTGGCGATGCCTTATATCAACTGCTCAAAGACAAAGGGTATAACACCTCTGACATGATCAATTTGGGTCTTGTCAAGCAAAAAGATGATGGAACCTATCATGACTTGTTTAGCGATCGGATCATTTTTCCTATCTTAGATCATCAAGGACATGTGGTGGGATTCAGCGGTAGGACACTTTCTAAAACAGAATCTGCAAAATATGTTAATTCTCCTGAAACCGTCATCTTTAAAAAAGGGCAACTTCTCTATCATTATTTTGATGCCTTGCCAGAAATCAGAAAAGAAAAACACGTTATTTTAGTCGAAGGATTCTTCGATGTGATGAGTGCCACGTTGGCTGGACTCCATCAAACAGTAGCCACCATGGGGACGGCCTTGACCCTCTCCCAAGCGAAGCTTATCAAGTCAGTTGCTCCATCGGTTATCATCGCGTATGACGGGGATAAGGCGGGTATTCAGGCCAGTTTTCAAGCCATTCCCATATTGGAAAAAGCGGGTTTAAAAGTTGAAATTTTGTCGATACCCGAAAAAATGGATCCCGATGACTTTGTAAGGTCGTATGGTCCTGAAGCATTTGAGGCTTTATTTGGGGAGTATTTAAAAGATGCGTATCAGTTTCGATACGACTTTTTCAAAACCGGAAAAAACTTAAAAAATGCGAACGATATTCAAGATTTCAAAAAACAAGTTATGGGCATGCTATCGGGTGCTGATCAAGGCGTTAAAGCCGTCTACATGAATCAACTGGCGACAGACTTGGGCATCACACTGGATCAGTTAAGACCAGAACCCACGCCAAAGGCGGTTCAAATCAAACCCAAACCCAAGCACATGTTAAACAAATATGAAAAAGCGGAGCGTTATTTGATTTTTGAAATGATGCGTTCAAAAACCGTTTCTGAAAAAGTGATGCGAACGTTAAAATCAACGGATTTTTCACACCACTTAGCGGCCATGATTCGCATTGACATTGAACGGTATTATCATAATCATGATGTGTTTGATTTGGATCATTTTCTAAACCAAATAAGCGAGGTCAATCGGGAGTATGTTCAACACGAACTGCTCCAAGATGCGTATTACATCAACCAGTTGTTAAGTACAGATCAACGATTAGAAGAGTACATGATGTTGGTTCGTGATGCCAATCGGATTCGAAGAAGGGATTATCTGAAAGCAGAAATTGAGAAAGATATCGACATGGCTGCAAAAAGAGGGTATCTCGAAGAACTTAACACCTTGAACAAATTAATGAAAACCAAACCTAGGAGGGAACCATGGAATTAGAGAAAATCCTGGCACAGTTAATTAAAAAAGCCGGAAAAGAAAAGTTTTTAAGTGAAGAAGATGTCAGCGAGTTCGTTGAAGCAGGTCAAGAACTCTACGATGAACTGATTTTTAGACTTAATCAGGAAGACATCGATGTATTACCCAAAGATGAATCCGAAGAGATTGAACTGCCCAAGTTCACCGATGAGGATGATTTAGAAGTTGAATTTGAGCTCGAAGAAATTGAGCCAGATGAACTATCTTTAACCGGTCTTGAAGTCGAAGAAGAAGAGTTAATCAACATTGAAAGCATCGCCTCAAGCATCAAGATTGATGATCCCGTCCGAATGTATTTAAAAGAAATTGGACAAATTCCACTCCTAAACCAAGAAGAAGAAAAGAAATACGCAGTCGCCGTTTCCCAAGGCCGTTTTGCAACAGAGCAACTTGAAGATCTTAAGATTGGAAATATTGAACTCGCTGAAAAAGATATCCATGAACTTAACCGTGCCGTTGAAAAAGCTCAGTTTGCAAAAAACAAACTGGTTGAAGCCAACTACCGATTGGTTGTCTCGATTGCGAAGCGCTATGTCGGAAGAGGGTTGTTGTTTTTGGATTTGATTCAAGAAGGCAACATGGGGCTTATGCGTGCAGTCGATAAGTTTGACTATGAAAAAGGATTCAAGTTTTCGACCTATGCCACTTGGTGGATTCGTCAAGCCATTACACGCGCGGTGGCGGATCAAGCACGAACCATTCGTATTCCCGTTCATATGGTAGAAACCATTAACAAAATGATCCGAATTCAACGCCAATTGGTTCAAGATTTAGGGCGCGAACCCTCATTAGATGAAATCGCGAACAAAATGGGAATCACACCCGAAAAAGTTCAAAACATTCAACGTATCGCGAAAGAACCGATTTCTCTTGAAGCCCACGTTGGGGAGGAAGAAGACTCATCCTTAGGTGATTTTATTTCAGATCCTAATGCGCTGACCCCCCACGAATACATGCTCCAAGAGATGGTTAAACAAACACTTGATGAAGTTTTAGAGACATTGACAGATCGTGAGGAAAAGGTACTTCGTTTACGCTATGGTCTCTACGACGGCAAAAATCATACGCTCGAGGAAGTGGGGCGCGAATTTGGTGTCACACGTGAACGGATTAGACAAATTGAAGCCAAGGCGCTTCGAAAACTGAGAAGTCCATCGCGGCAAAGCAAACTGAAAGAATTTTATTATGGTAAGAAGTAACCGTTTGGATACCATGGTGGAACTCACCCAAGGGTATTCCACTGTATTGGATATTGGAAGCGACCATGGTCTGCTTTTACTCAAAGCGTTTCAAAAGGGGTATATCCAAAAGGGAATTGCTTCCGATTTACGCGAAAAACCGCTTAATCAAGCCAAAAAGAACTTGAAAGACTATCCGGTGGATTATGTTCGATCGGATGGTTTTTTAGCCATAAAGGAGCCTTATGATCTTGTGGTTATCGCTGGAATGGGAGCGCATCTGATCACCGATATTTTAAAACACGCACCTCATTTTTCAGTGCCTATGATTTTACAACCAAACGATAAGCCCGAAAAGTTAAGAGACTTTTTAAGTCAAAACGGCTTTAAGATTATCGATGAATTTGTGGCGTTTGAAAAACACTATTATCCGATTCTTCTAATTGAAAAAGGAGACGAATCTCTAGATGAGGTTTCCATTTTGCTTGGCCCTAAACTCAAAGATAAACCGGAAGCAAAGGCTTACTATGAACACAAGATTAACACCTTAACGCCTATTTTGAATCGAGCCGATGAGAACCGTAAGTCTGAAATTAGACGATTGATTATGCTTTATGAAGAAGGATTGGCTCGCTTTAAGTAATTGGCTTTACATTCCATTGGCATTTCGATACAATAGTATCGTTAGACCAAACAGGAGAGCACCATGAACGTACCATCACATCAAATTCAAGCATTAGAGCGTGCGCTGCAACACTTAAAAAAACACATGACATCCCTTTATGTGGATCACACTTTGTCGAAAGCGGACTTAAACATTCTCTTTTGCTTGCGGTTTTGCAAAGGCGAGAAAATGATGAAAATGTCGGATATCGCGAAGACCCTTAAAGTGACATTACCGGCTATTACCCATCGAGTTCATCATTTGATAGAAGAAGGGTATATTGAAAAGAAGCAAGATCCAAAAGACTTGCGTGTCACTTACCTTGTTCTAAAGGAAAAAACGATTCATTGGATCGATTCCATCAAAGACGACTATTTTCGACACGTCACACAGATGATTTATCAATTGGGAAAAGACGATACCGAAGAACTGATTCGTATTCTTAACCGATTGACCTAATTGAAAGAATGAAGGAGGACCTATGCTAAAAATCTTGAAGTTTCTTAAGCCATATCGATGGGGTGTCCTATTTGTTTTTGCTATGGTGGCACTCCGTGCCATTTTGGATTTGCTGTTGCCACGCATTTTGGGGCAACTGGTTAATGAAGGCATTGGGTTTGGCGGTCAAACCGTTGATCCGAACATCGCCAAAATATGGGAATACGCCATACTAATGCTTTCTGCCACCGTTTTAAGCATTATCGTCACCATCATAAGCGGATACAGAGAATCAAAAATCTCTGCTGGCTTTGCAAAAGATTTAAGACAAGCGGTTTATCAAAAAATCGAACAATTTTCACTTAAAGAGATGGATCACTTTACCACCTCTTCTTTGATCACGCGCTCCACAAATGATATACAAATGCTGCAAGGAACCGTCAATATGATGCTTAGAATGATCATTCTTGCTCCTTTTTTAGCGGTTGGGGCTATCTTTTTTTCTATTCGAGAAAACGCGACATTATCCATGGTGCTTTTAGCCTCAATCGTTGCTTTGATCATCATGATTGCGATTATATTTACCGTATCGATCCCAAAATTTGATTTAATCCAAAAGCTGATTGACCGATTAAACTTAGTCATTCGCGAGAATTTATCAGGACTTCGGGTGATTCGTGCATTCAGCAACCAATCGTATCAAGAACAAAAAATCAAAGATGCCAGTTTCGAGTCCATGAGGCTTAATGTGTTTGTTAACCGAGTCACCAGTTTAATGTGGCCTGTGATGGGTTTAATCATGGGATTAACCAGTTTAGCCATCATCTATTGGGGGTCTCAATATTTCATTGGACGAGTGGATGGATTTAATCCGGGATCTATGATGGCCCTCATGCAATATTCCATGCGTGCCATCATGGCCTTCATGTTCATGACCATGATATTTATCATGATTCCACGCGCTTCCATTTCAGCCCGTAGAATTCAAGCAGTTTTGGATATGGAAATCGGAATAAAAGATCCTCAACAGCCCATTTCATTCCCAGCGGCCCAAAAAGGAGAAATCACGTTTAACGATGTATGCTTTCAATACCCAATGGCCAATGCTAAAGTTCTTGAGAACATCACATTTACAGCAAAAGCTGGAGAAACGACAGCTTTCATTGGTTCAACGGGTTCAGGCAAGTCCACGTTAATTAATCTTATCCCTCGCTTCTACGATGTCACATGCGGATCCATCACCATCGATGGCGTTGATATCCGTGATGTTTCATTGAAAGATCTTCATCAACACATCGGTTATGTGCCTCAAAAGGGGGTTTTATTTAGTGGGGATATTCGCGATAATATCCTTTTTGGACAAAATCTTCAAGATGACGAGACACTGATGCAATCCGCTGATATCGCTCAGGCAACATCGTTTATTGAAGAGCGAGAAGAAGGGTATCGTTACGCGATTGCGCAAGGCGGAAAAAACGTTTCAGGTGGTCAACGTCAACGGTTATCAATCGCGCGTGCGATTGCTAAGAAGCCATTGATTTTCATTTTTGACGATTCTTTTTCAGCCTTAGACTATCAAACTGATCGAAAGCTTAGGCAAGCGCTTAATCATGTAAAGGCGACTAAACTCATTGTTGCACAGCGGATTAATACCATCCGTAATGCGGATCAGATTATTGTGCTTGATGAGGGACGGATTGTTGGCATAGGAACCCATCAGGAACTTCTTAAAACGTGTTCGGTTTATCAAGAAATTGCTTCTTCACAATTAGCGAAGGAGGAACTCTGATATGAACCCCAATCAACAAAAAAATAAACAAGAAACCCAAGCAAGACCCATGTTTGGTGGTCGTGGGATGAACTTTGAAAAAGCAAGCGATTTCAAAGGAACCATGAAAAAACTTGGGCGTTACATTAGTCCATATCGTTTCAAGATCTATTTTTCAGGGTTTTTAGCAATGGTTGCTTCGTTAATGAACGTTGTAACACCCTGGCTGTTAGGGCTTATTACGACAGCTGTTGCTGATGCCTACAAGGCGGGTTTGTTCCAAAACGGGCAAGCACCCGTAATCCAAATCGCCCTTTTTGGACAAAACTTAACGATGGGTGAACTGGCACTATGGATTGCAGGTATTTATCTTTTAGGAGCTTTTTTAAACTATTTCCAAGCGTTTATGCTCATTGGAACAACACAGCATTTGACCTATCAAATGCGCATCGAACTTTCGGAAAAAATTAACCGACTCCCGCTTCAGTTTTTTGACGATGAGCAATCCGGAGACATTTTAGGTCGGATGACCAACGATGTTGAAACCATCAATCAGACACTTTCTCAAAGCATCGCCGAAATTTTTAGGTCGATTACCATGTTCATTGGGATCTTCGTGATGATGATTCTGTTATCGCCCATCTTAACGTTGATTGTGTTGATTACCACCGTGTTTTCCTTGATTGCTGTACGGAAATTTGTGAAATTATCACAAGGCTACTTTAGAAAGCAAGCCGCATCGTATGGGCAGTTAAATGGACATATTGAAGAAACCTATAGCGGTCATTCAATTGTCAAAGTGTTCAACCATCAAGCCAAATCGTATGAACGGTTTTCTTCCATTAACGAAGACCTCTATAAGAGTTCAGTTAAATCTCAGTTTATCTCAGGCATCATGTTTCCTGTTCAGTTCTTTTTTGGAAACATTGCTTATATTGCGATTGCAGTCGTAGGGGCTTTCTTGGTCTTGTCTGAAAACCCAGCGATAGCGATTGGTGTGGGTATCATTCAAGCCTTTATCATCTACACAAGACAAATCAATCAACCCATTCAACAAATCGGCAACGTGGCCAATGTCCTGCAGTCAACAGCTGCAGCAAGTGAAAGAATCTTTAGATTGCTTGAACAAGAAGATGAGCCAATTGAACGCGACGAACTTAAAAAACTTGAACACGTTAAAGGGCATGTCGTGTTTAATCAAGTCGTCTTTGGGTATCGTCCAGATAAAGATGTGATTAACGGATTTAGCGCAGAGGTTAAACCCGGTCAAAAAGTCGCTATTGTTGGTCCGACTGGTGCGGGTAAAACAACCATGGTCAATTTGTTGATGCGGTTTTATGAAATTAAATCGGGGTCCATCACGATTGATGGCGTTGATATTAGAAACATGTCTAGAAAAGATGTTCGATCGCTTTTCGGCATGGTGCTTCAAGATACGTGGCTTTATGAAGGCACCATCAAAGAAAACATTCTCTATGGATCAACCGATAAGCATGATCTGGATATCGAAAAAGCATCGAAACTCGCTCAAACACATCATTTCATCGAATCCTTGCCGGGAGGTTATGCGTTTTCATTGGGTGAAAATGGAGAAAACATCAGTCAAGGACAACGTCAGTTATTGACGATTGCTCGAGCCATGTTAGCGAATAGACCCATGTTGATTTTAGATGAAGCGACTTCAAGTGTTGATACACGGACTGAAGTATTGATTCAACGGGCAATGGAAATTCTTATGCAAAATAGAACCAGCTTTGTGATTGCCCATCGTTTATCCACCATCAAAGATGCGGATGTCATTTTTGTGATGAACGAAGGAAACATTGTTGAACAGGGAAATCACCAAGAATTGCTTGATCAAAATGGTTTCTACGCAAAACTGTATTATAGTCAATTTGATGACAAATAACACTTTACATTCGGCAGGGATTAGGTTATAATAGTCAATGCCGATTGATTGGTGCAGTAGCTCAGTTGGATAGAGCAACGGCCTTCTAAGCCGTCGGTCAGGGGTTCGAATCCCTTCTGCATCGCCACTAAAAAGACAGCAGAACCAATACAATTGGTTCTGTTCAGACTGTAGACAAAAGGGTCTTTTCTAAACAGAATGTCTGTTTGGAAGGACTCTTTTTTTAATTTTTGTGGATAAACAAAAAAATGAGTACTATTGGCTCAATTTAGATTAGGGAATAAAGAGATTTACCACATGAGTGTGGCTAATTTCTTTAAGTTGTACATGCTGAAAATCATGAAGCTTCGATCTTCATTCTTTTTAAGACCTCTTAAGAATGTGAATCCTAGACAGTGATTCATCTTGGCGATACCAAACACCCTTTCAATCGCTGTCTTTCGCTTCGGATAGAGTTCTCTACCTGTCTCTGACAACCTCGCTTCTCGTGCTAAAGGTCTCACATATTCATGCTGATGTCTCATCAACACTTTTGTCTTTTGTTTCGTACAATGTGCTTTTAAAGGACAGTTCAAACAGTCTTTAACGGATGTTTTATATTCACGATAACCGAGTTTATTGGTTCCTCGGTAAGTTAAAATCATCTCATGTGGACAGATGTAATAATCATGCATATCGATATATTTGAATCTAAACTTGGTGATATACATCTCACCACTAGAACCACCCTGACCGACTTTTCCAATCGGTCTCTTGTAGGGTATCACAGGGAGGACATTGCGTTTAAAGATTTCATGTAGCAGAACAGGATTGTTATACCCTGAATCCATCACTGCGACTTTAACTTCTTTATGTTCTTCGATATAATCAACGACTGTATCTAATGCCATTTGCCCATCATTGGCATTTCCTGGAAACACCTCAGATGCTAAAACCCAGCCATTTTCATCACTAATCACTTGATTGCTATAGGCTAACTGACGCTCTTTCTCCCCTTTATGAAACATCCCGCAGTCTGGATCCGTTAAACTCTTGGTAACTTTCTTGGGTTCGTCAAAATCAACTTCAGGTTTTCCTTCCTCCACTCGAAGTTCATTAATCTCCTCTTGAAGTTGTTTGACATAACGATGTGTAGAATCATTGACTAATACATCATTAATATGTCTTTTATTGGCGTAAGCTTTAATATGTGTGGAATCGACAAAGATATTATCCATCTTAACCAACTTTAACTTCATCGCTTGATATAAAATCGTATTAAAAATCTCTTCAAAAACGGTTGTTCCTTCAAAACGTCTCATATAGTTCTTACCAAAGGTTGAAAAATGTGGAATGTCATCGTTGAAACCAAAACCCAAAAACCATCGATATGCGACATTAACCTCAATGTCTTCAATCGTACGTCTCATGGATCTAATGTTGAATAAATATTGAATGAAGACTATTTTGAATAAAACGACCGGATCAATCGATGGTCGACCAACCTCATCTGCGTATAAATCCTCAACGATATCATAAATGAAATCAAAATTGATTGCTTTATCAACTTTTCTGACGAGATGGTTATTAGGGATAACCTTTTCCATATCCATAATGAAAAGTTCGTTACGGTTATTCTTTTGGTTACGCGTGAGCATAAGAACACCACCTTTTAGCCTTATTTTATCACTTAACTATATATTTATATATAGTTAAAATGAATTTTCTTTAATAAATCATAGGTATATGAAAAAAGTACCTCAATATGAGATACTTTGTCTACAGTCTGAGCAGAACCAATACAATTGGTTCTGTTTTTCTTTTGGCTATTATAGATGATCAGGTTGCTAATTGAATAACGAATTATTGCCCTGAGTAGGAGTCATATCCCTTTGACTTGAAAGCGAAAGTGATGATATAATGAGGGTAAATAGTGGTAAGTGCTCTCTTGGAGAGATTAACTTTATCGCTCAATTGTTTGATTCATAAGGGGATTAGAAGAATTATCAAAGGAGGTTTTTCATATGATGCGACCCCCATCGCAACCATCGCTTGGCCCAAGTTCAACCGATGTAAAAGAGCGACATAAAAGTGGACGTGTTACTTCGTTTGAGTCGAACGTGAACGTTGAAAAAGATCGTTGCAGAAAGTTAAACAGTTATGAAATATTAGGCCTCATCTTAGCTGCCGTGTTCATTGTTGGTGTTATTGTGGTCAGGATTTTTTTCATGTGATAGTCAGCATATTCAAAATACTCAGTTTAGACGAATATTCAGCTTGAATCTAGTTAGAACAAACATAAAAAAAGAGTCCCATGGCACGGTCCATGGGCTTTTATCATTTAAGACATAAGATGCATGCTACAGATTAAAATAGCGAATCAGATAATTGGCTACACCATCCTCATGATTGGTCCAATCTGTTTGATCGTTGGCGACTGCCTTGACTTCCAAGGAAGCGTTTTTCATCGCAACCCCCCAATGGGCATCGGCAATCATATCAATATCATTAACTGCATCACCGAAAGCTATCCAGTCTTCGTGCTTGAACCCATAGAGGTTAATCAAATATTGAATCGCTGTTGATTTAGATACCGATTTGAGATAAATCTCATAGACAGCGGTTTCTTGATCGGCTCCCCATGAGCGGAAGTTAAGTATATCACCAAATTCACGTTCCACATAACGTTCAAAATGGTGTTGTTTTTCTCTTAAGATGAAATAAATGATTCCGCTAGGCTCAATGTTAAAATCGGATAAGTCACCATGCTCTAGTTTTTCTTTGCAAATTCCTGCAAAATGGTTTTCAATCCAGTTTTGATAATTATAAGCATATGTGACATCGTTGAAACAAAAAAAGGAAGAGGTCACAAACGCCTTGCTGTCAATAAAGAGGCGATGCATGATTTCTTTAGGAATGAAGGCCTGTTTCAAGATGCGATTATTTTCAGTCGGAAGGGTAATCGTCCCCCCGTTATCGGTGATCAATGGGGTCATTAACCCAAGTTGTTGGTGAAAGGGTAATGCCCCAGAAAGGGGTCTTCCTGTGGCTAAAACAACGGTGTGTCCGAGTTCAGTCAATTTTTGGATGGTTTGGAAGGAATAATCAGTAATGGTGCTTTCTTGCGTTAGAAGTGTACCGTCCAAATCAATGGTAATCAGTTTTTTCATGATGTGTCCTACCTATCCTGTGATGCCTCTATTATCGCATGGCTGTTCTCATTTGTAAAACAATAAGGTTTTTTAATTCTTTATTGTTGGTTTCTTGAAAACCAACGTATCGTCTCCAATTGCTCCATCTTCGTTAATGAGAAATGATGCGCCGATGTCAATCAGTTCTGATACATCAATATCCAATCGGTCTGGGACTGGAGCATTTGGAGTCCCTGTATAAGAGAAAACACCACCGACATAGGGGTCTCTTTTGCTATTGATCGAAATGGACCCCTCAGCAAAAACGAAGCCATAAAGCCCCATATTGTTATTGGCCTGAAAGTTGCCCCCTAAAAAGGCGATAAACAACGCGTCTTCCTCACCAAATCGAGCGTTGTTTTGAGCGGTCATATTGTTTTGGATGAAATATAAACCATCGATGACCATGCCGTTTGCGTTTCGGTTAACAATTAAGTTTCCTTTGATGATAAAGGTTCCAGAGAGTTTTTGAAATTGGTTGTTGTTAATGGTTAGATCACCATTGATCACAACGTACTTCCCTTTCGCCACAACATACTCATTATTGTTTAAAGTAACAGAACCACTGTAATACGTGTTTTGAGTGATAAACCTGTTTTGATTGATGGTGCCACCCGAGAGTTGAACTTCCCGTTGATCACGTAAAAGCGCAAACGATTGATCAAAGGTGCGCGTTTCTGGAAGTTGTTCATCAAAGAAATATTGATCCACATAACTGTCTAGCGCTCTAAACATTCGAAACATTGGTGATTCGATCTGAGCGCGGGTCGTTAAAAAGGTTTCTAATGGCGAATAAGGTTCTTCATTGAGTTCAAAGATGAGTTCACCAACAAGAATCTCTTTTGAGAATCCTTTTTGAATGTGAAAAGACCCATCCAAACGCGTTATATCAACCCCATAAGTCACTTGGTATTCAACCCAAAAAGAATCAGTAAGATCAATATCCCCTGAAGATAAGAAAGACCCTAAAACACGATATGTGGTTTCTATCGTATTAACGGCTTCTACATACGCTTGTTGGTAATCGGTCGCTTGTTTTTGCATACGAAGTTGTCTCGAAACCAAAATCACAGATGATGAAATCGCAAAAACCAAAAACGTGGCAAACACCAAAACGGTTAGTAAAGTTGCTCCTGATTTTTGCTTGATGAGAGTCATAACAGACACCCTCCTATCTTCAGTCTTATTTTATCATTATTTTAAACGGTTTTGATTTTTTGATAGGGTTAAAGAACGACATTTAAGATAAACTTAATGTTTATTTTGCGAATTATTTGATAAACTTAAAGCATAAGAAGGTGACTTATGAACCAAAAAGGGATTGCACTGGTTGAAGTCTTGGCTGCGATGGTCATCTTGGTGATGGTAGTAAGTTTGAGTTTCACCATTTTGATTCAATCTCGCACACAATCAAAACTGAACCAAGACCGCTTGATTGCGCATCAAGTGGGTTTGATGCTATCCCAATACACCTTTAGGTATTTGAGTGAGGAATCTCAATACGATGCATTGTTTGCTTTTATCGGCGATGCTCCATCAAAAGTTCTAAATCAAACATCCTGTTCCCTTAATTTTTCTTCATCCTTTTGCGACTTTTTGTTTTCGGTGACCATCAATCAAACGGTATATAACGACTCACGGTTGGTGATTACGGTTTATGAACCGGTTTTAGGGGTTATTCGACTAGAGTTAACAGTTTTTTATGCGAGCACACGATCCGTGACCCATGAGGTGCTTCTTTATGAGTAAGAAACATCAAGGGCTGACACTGGTTGAATTATTAGGTGCTGTCGTTGTTTTAGGAATTCTAAGTACAATCCTCTTTTTAGTGGCTTCTACCATGATAAGGGTTTTGAATCAGATCTATGATGAGAACAGTCTGACATCTCAAGGACTTGTCATGACATCATCCATTTTTGGTGAACTGAATCGGTTTAATCCAGATCGAGTTGAACAGTCTTGTTCTGAAAGATCCTGTACAATGACCTTTAGTGAAGCGGGAGAACAACTGGTGCTCGCTTATGAAAAAACAGGGGATTTGTACACGCTCTGGTGGGTTAAAGGCGGAAATCGTATCGATTTAGACTATCCTTTTTCAACAATCGAATTTTTGCCGATGATTGAACACGATCAAACTCAGTTAATTTCGATTCGAGTCACACTGACCCAGCGAGATAAGAGTTACGACTTTTTATTCAGTTACATGATTTACCGCTATGATGATTAACAGGAGGGATAACAATGAAAAAAATCCAATTTGGAAAAAATAAAAACACACTGTTATTAGGCAGTTTTGTATTGGCCATCCTTTCTTTGGTTTTATTAGTGACCGTGCTTGGATGGTTTCAAATGAGTCCGAAATCAAACCGAACCTCTGTTTCATTCATCTATTTAGGTAATCTTGACGAAAAACAGTATCCCCAACACCTCTTATCCGCCATAAACGAGTGGAAAACACACACACAGTATCGGATCATCTACCAAAATGAAGGGTATATCATCGATTTGTCGTTCTTTGAGTTTGATCTTGATGAAACGTTAAGGAACATTCAAAAAAATGCGAACAATAAAGCCTACTTTAAATCAAGTCCAACCGCAAGTGAGCGATTCAGCCATGAACTGATAAGTGCCTTTGGTTTCGAAGTTCTCACTTTTTTGGAAACCGAACGATTGGTGAACGATATTCTTTTAGACATGCAAAACCTAGATGTGCACCGCACCTTTCATCTTCAAGATTATTTAACTTATGAACAAGCAAAAGATGTGTTAGCCAGCACCACCCTTCATTTGGTTCCTGAGAACATTAGACATCAAATCATTCAAACGGCGTCAAGCATTCTTGTTTTGCCCAATACGCGATTTTCTCTACTCACTCAACTGGATCATCTTCAATTGTCGAATGAAGCCTTAAGTGTGATAGCCTCAGGCATCTTAGGATTGTTGCCTAACACGCATGTAACCGGTCTAAACTTTCAATCCAATCCTGTTTTAGTACCTTGGGCAAAACTTGGTCATAACGTCCGGATTTTGCAAGTCAATCGGTTTGACTTAATGTTCTTCAATGACTTCAATTTGCCTTATGAGATTCGGATATCAGAAAACGAAGGCGTATTGACCTTTGAGTGGGTCGGATTACCCTACCTTCATCGCTATGAAGGGGTGATCGAATGGATCGGAGATATTCCGTTTGACACCCTTTATGAAGAAGATGACTCCTTAAATCCGGATGATCCATTGCTAGTGAAAATCGATGATGATGAAACCGGTATACGAATGGGTCTTTTGGTTGTTTCAGGCAAAAATGGAATGTTGGTTAACGTTTACCGCAAGGTAACCACCTCCAAAGGGATTTATCAAGACTGGTTGTTCGTGGAAATCTTAGAACCCGTTTCAGAAAGATTTCGAACCATTATTTTACCAAAGGAGAACACGTAACATGCCACTAAAACGACTGGGAGATATCTTGTTATCAGAACATATCATCACTGATAAGCAGTTGAAAGACGCACTGCATAAGCAAAAGGAAGGTGAACGTTTAGGGGAGACCCTTGTTCAACTGGGGTATGTCACTGAAATGCAAATCCTTAAGGCGTTGGAAAGCCCGACTGGTGTTTCACGCATATCCTTAGCTAATGTTCAGTTTGATGAACGGGTTTTAACCTTGTTACCAGAGGATTTTTGCAGAAGAAATCACGTCTTCCCACTTAAAATGGAGGGGAAAACTCTTCATTTCGCCATCTCTGATCCGTTGGATTTTGCAATTTTTGAAGAAGTTCGATTGTTGACCGGTCTTCGACCTAAAGCTTTTTCTTCGCCTAAAAACGATATTATATCCCAAATTGAACGCTATTATGGATTCTCACGAACATTGGAAGCACTGGGCGTTAAAGAAGGACTCATTCATGAGGAAGTCCTCTCCGATCAAGACGATGAGGAAACGCCCATGATTAAACTTGTCAATCAACTGTTGACAGCCGCAGTTTTTCAACGAGCATCCGATATCCATATTGATCCCCTCGATGATAAGGTCTTGGTTCGTTATCGCGTGGATGGTGCTTTGGACGCCGTAAGAGAGCTTCCATTAAAAATCCATCAGCAAATGGTTTCAAGAATCAAAGTCATGAGCGGATTAGATATCACAGAAACACGGGTTCCCCAAGACGGACGCATTCAAACTTCGATTCAGCAAAAAAGCATTGATTTGCGGATTTCAACGCTTCCTACGGTTCGAGGAGAGAAGATTGTGATGAGAATCTTGGACTTAAGTGGCACGCGAAACAAGCTTTCAAGCTTAGGTTTAGATGGGAAAGACTTGCTTAAAGTCAAACAACTCATTCAACAACCCAATGGCATCATTTTGGTCACTGGACCCACCGGCTCAGGAAAAACTACAACGCTTTATGCTTTCTTAAATGAATTAAACCAACCCGATGTTAACATCGTTACCGTTGAAGATCCTGTTGAGATTAAAGTCGAAGGAATCAATCAGGTTCAGGTGCATCCCGAGGTTCATTTGACGTTTGCAACCGCTTTGCGTTCGATTTTAAGACAAGATCCCAACATTGTGATGGTGGGTGAGATACGTGATGTCGAAACTGCTGAGATTGCCATTAGGGCATCTTTAACCGGTCATTTAGTCTTATCGACCATTCATACCAATAATGCGGTTAAAACAATCACGAGACTGATGGACATGAACATAGAACCTTTTATGTTAGCTTCCTCATTATCGGGCATTTTATCTCAGCGACTGGTAAGAAAATTATGTCCCGAATGCAGTTATCTAGATGAACCCATGCCATCAGAAATCGTCATCTTTAAACAAAACGGGATGGAAATTGAGCACGTTAAACGGGCTAAAGGATGTCCATCGTGCAATTTTAGAGGGTATGCAGGTCGAATCGGTATTTTTGAAGTATTGCCGATTACGTCTCAGATGCAAGATTTGATTGCGCATCAAGCCTCTATTAAAGAACTTGAAAAGCAAGCACTAAAGGATGGCATGCGACCCCTAATGTTATCTGGACTGTCTAAAATTGAGCAGGGTCTCACCACGCTTGAAGAAGTGATGAAGGTCGTAACCGAATAGGAGGTATAACCATGGAACTGCATGCTTATAAGTATAAAGCCACCACACGCATGGGAAAAACCATCCAAGGCAAGGTTGAATCCATTAACCGTCAATCGGCGATGCGCATGCTTGAATCAAAAGGATATAAAGGGATTTCATTGATCGAAGTCAAACGGTTATGGCATCAACTGGATAACGTGGTGATTGGTCAAGTGTTCAATCAACGCCATTTAATTTTCTTTCTCAGGCAGCTGGGATCTCTTCTTAAATCGGGTGTCAAATTAAACATTGCCTTAGAACTGCTTGCGCTTCAACAAGATAACCGGCAAATTAGAAAAATCTATTTCGAAATTTACTATTATGTGACCAATGGGTATGCATTTTCGAAGGCGCTTTCTCAAAGAAACAAGGAATTTCCTTCGTTGCTGCTTCAAATGGTTGAGGTAGGCGAAGTTTCAGGAGATTTGGCGAACACGTTGGTGGACATGGCCGACTATTACGAAAACCAAATGCGAATTTCCACAGAAATTAAAGGTGCGATTCGTATGCCCTTAATCTACTTGATAGCGACCATAGTGATAGCTGTTGGTATGCTGATGTTTGTTTTTCCAAACATTACAGGCATCTATGAGAGTTTTGAGAACGCGACGATTCCGCCGATTACGCAATTTTTCTTAGATACCGGTGTGTTCTTTGAGCAAAACACAGTGTGGATTTTAATGGGTTTCTCAATCATTGTTATCTCACTATTTGGATTTTATAAGTACACAAAAATAGGAAGAAGATACTTAAGTGTTTTGTGGTTGAAAATGCCGGTTGTGGGGCAGTTGACGCAGATGAACAATCAAATTATGATTGCTAATGCCTTGTCACAAATGCTTTCTAATGGGATTCACTCCATGAAGGCTTTGACGCTTCTTAGAAGACATACAACAAATATTGTGTATCAAAACTTAATCGAAAAAGTTATTAAATACATTGAAGAAGGACATCCCTTTTTTCGAGCCTTTGAAGAAAGTGATTACATCGATCCAATCATGGCAAAGATGATTCAAACAGGTGAGCAATCGGGGGATATCCCGAATGTGATGAAAAATTTATCCGATTATTATAACGGGATTACTGATTTACGGATCACGCAACTTAAAAACGCCATCCAACCGATTTTATTGGTTTTGGTGTATGGTTTAGTTGGATTTATGATTCTTGCCATCATGTTGCCTATGCTTTCACTCGGAAGTCAAATTTAAGGTTACATATTTATTAAGTTAATCTTAACTTGATTGACAACAACTCCCTTGGTGGTAAAATCTTAGTATAAGAATCAATAAAAGAAAAGGAGACTATTTATGACACATGTTTTGAAACAAAAGAAAGGCGTTACCCTTGTAGAGCTCTTGGCCGTCATCGTAATTCTTGGCATCATTGCAGCCATCGCGGTCCCCACCATTAATGGCCTTATTCAAAGACAACAAGCAAAAGCAGATGAAGCAACTTACACCAATGTGCTTGAAGCAGGAAGACTTTATGCAACAGAAAATCCTGATGCTGCAACCTTCACATTGGCTGACGTTATGGCAGCAGGATACTTAGCAGATAATCCTTTTGAGCAAGCAGAAGCAAGCATTAACTTCTCGAACTCAGGGGGAACTGTCACAATTACGACATTGGATTTAACCATCAGTGGTAGAGAAGTAGGACCACAAACCCCTTAATACCCATATTCTAGTCATTAAATTGGGCTAAAAAATCAAGAGGTAACACACCATGCATGATTGGACCTTGGTCTTCATCTTTATGCTGGGTGCATCACTGACATCATTTCTTCATCTTGTTGCACTGAGGGTACCCAATCGTGAATCGCTATTTGGGAAAAGTTACTGTGATCATTGCCATACCCCACTTAACCTTATCGATGTATTTCCCATTATGGGTTATCTGATTAGACGAGGACGTTGCCGTCACTGCAACCATAAAATTCCTCTTAGATATCCCATTTTCGAAACACTCGGTGGAGTCATCGTTGCTTTAGCATATGGGACTTTTGGCTGGTCATGGGATTTTCTCATTGTTTTAATCGGACTCTCTGTTCTTTATACCCAAACGATTTCCGATATCCATAAGATGTGGGTCATTGACCGTGTTTGGATGATTGGCTGGGTCATGTTGTTGATCATTCGAATCATTGAAAAAACGTGGTCGATCTATCTCGTATCGAGTGTCCTTATGTTTCTCATCCTGCTTCTCATTGCCTGGATAAGCCATAAGGTATACAAAAAAGATGCTTTGGGTGGCGGGGATGTCAAGCTTTACCTTTTTATTGGTATGTTGCTTCCGTTGAATCAAGCCTTGTTATCGCTTTTTTTGGCCGCGCTTTTTGGCGTCATGTTTGGAATTATTGTGTCTTTTCGAAATAAAGTGATTCCGTTTGTTCCTTTTATTGCACTAGGCGTGATGGTATCGTATTTAGTAGGTAGCGATCTTATCACATTATATCTTCGCCTTCTAGGGGTCTAACCATGATGAAAAAACAGATCACCGCCATTTTTATCACCGATCATAAAATCAGTCTTTTTCATGATGAGCATAAGAACAAAAAACCACCTAGATTTGGCTCGATTGAATTGGATGAAGGCACCTTAAAAGATGGTCGAATCATGGATCCATATGGATTAAAAGCGTCGTTTCAAAAGCTGTTTAAGTCGACAAAAGTTCATCCCAAGAAAGTCAAACTGATTATTCATGATTCCAGTGTTTTGATTCGACAATTGGTGATTCAAAAGTCAGCGTTAAAAGGGGATTCATTTGATGACTACCTAGAAAACGCAATAGGAACCGCCATCAAACACCCTTTTCATCGGGCAGCTTTTTCGTATACCATTATCAAAGAAACCGAAGAGAGTTATACCATGCTCATCATCCTTGCGGATGAAGTGGTATTGCATCATTATCACGATGTTCTAAATAGCTTATCCATTTTTGACATTCAAATGGAAATGACCATGGTGACACTTTATGCGTATTGCCTTTCTCAAAAGGACCATCAACCTCAGCATCTCATGCAAGTGGTTGTGTTTGATCGAGAATTCACCATCTCGATTATTGAAAAGGGAATTCCAGTCTTTTTGATGACAGAAGAACTTGAAAATCACGCTATTGATCGTGTATTGGTCTTCATGGAGCGAATTTTAAACTATTTCCGCTATAACATGAACAAAGGCGAAAAAACAGTGACAGAAACTGTCATCTTCAATTTTTCAGCACATATCGATGACCGAACCATCGAACGTGATGTCATGTCGGAGTTAACCGAGTTTAACGCGACATTAATGAAATGGCCAGACGATCTTCCAACTAGCAATGGTCAGTTAAACGATATTAGACTGCCTTATGCCAGTTTAAAGGGAAAAAGTCATGCTGATATTGCCCCAATTAAGCTCAATCGCCTCAGTACACGTTTGCGTCTCGCCAGTTTTTTCTTTGTCATGGCATTTACGGTGTTTTCAATCACCGTATTAATCTACATTCCCTTCCATCTTGCCTCTGAGAAATTGACTGAGCAACAACAGATAAACCAAACACTTGAGGCCTATTATCTTCGCATGAACCGAATCGAAAATCAAGACGAAGATGCGTTAATCGAGCGTTATCGCGAAGCGTATGACTTTTTGGATGTCCAAACGGTGACCCAACTGGACAAATGGCTCAATCAACTCGTGTCATTTACTTCAGATGTTCGATTAGAAGCCATTCATGTGAACCAGAGAACCCACACGATTACAATCCTTATTCAAGCAGAAAGTCAGCATAAACTAGAAGAGTATGTGCTTATGGTTTATGAAACTCATGGAATCATCAACGGACAAGTGACCGAAGAACGATGGATAACGCAGCCCCCTTCATTCATCATGAAATCAACGTTTGTTATGGAAGTGAGGATTGTTTATGCCAAATAGAAACGTTTTTGGAAAACGCATTAAGCGATTCAATCCCCTATTATGGATCTTTCTTGTCTTTATTATTGTTTTCGTCTCACGGTTTCTTCTCTTAGGAACCATGGCCAATCAGCTTGAGGATGAAAAACGCAAAGAAACCGAAGTCAAACGAGAAATCAACGCTGTCATTCAAGAAGAGGAAAGCGATTTTCAATCATCGGTTGGTCCCTATGTCACGCGATTACCCAATCGTTATCAACCACAAGCCATCGAGCAAGAGCTTCGATCCCTGCTCATGATTTTAGGCTTCGATACTTTAGTGAGGTTTACCATCGAAGATCAGGTTTCATCGCCTTTTCAAGCAACGGTTCCCAGTTTATTAAGAAGTGTTAAAATCGAAATAAGGTTAGCCGCTGATGACACCTTTAATCCTGTGGAGTTATTGGACTTGCTTAAAGAACTCAACCGGTTTTATTATGTAAGCGACTTCGAAATCGAGGGATGGAACACCGATTATCGAAGCGTAAGAATCATCTTATACACGTTCTATTATGAGGTTGAGATTAACTAAGGAGAGCAATGCTCTCTTTTTGTTTCTACTAGGTCAAACGCATGATTTAATGATATAATATGTTGTAAGGAGGGGTTCTTTTGTTTAATGCCATGTTCATTCAAGATTGGATACGTTTTGATTTATCCACGTTTTCAAGCTTTGTGCTTGGAATCATTTTTGGATTTTTGATTGTCTTATTGATTTACACATATGCTGTCCTAAAGGGATTGAACAAGGGACTTCGTCTTAGAAAAGTGGATGAAGAAGACATTGATGAAGAAGAAATCAAATGGCTCATCAAAGATGCACAAGATCAATTCAAGAACAAAGAACTCAGACAAACCATCGGTTTTTTCCCATACCTTTGGGAAATCAATAAAGAGTTGACGGTTGATATCGCTAGCAAGTTTTACCCTAAATCAAGATACCCTTATTTGGAACTCACCATTGATGAATCGCTGCAACTCAATCACTATATCACCAATCGTTTAGAGGAGTTTCTGAAACCCAAACTGTTTGCACTCATTCGAGGAAAAACGGTAGCATCTTTGGTAGAAATAAACGATGTAAAGCATAAAATTGAAAACACGCCATTGGCTAAAGCAGCGAAAAAATACGGAAAAGTGACGACCGCTGCTTTTGCAGCCGTTAACGCAATCAATCCGGTTTATTGGATTAGAAGAGGATCGCAATCGTTTTTCATGAATGTCTTTTTAGTAAAAATAGGATTGGTTTTAATTTCCATAACCGGAGAAGAAACCTATAAGATTTACAGCAAAAAAGTGTTCCAAAAAGAAAAAGAAATCGATACGGGCATCGATCAGATTTACCGCGAACTTGAAAAAGAGATTGAATCGGAGGAAAAGGTATCATGAAACGCAAGAAAATCCAACCCTTAGAACTTGAAAATCCTCCTTTTTTGATTTATCAGTTTGTCAAAATGGAGGGAATTAGAGGACGTGATTCCTATCAATCCAGCCGGTTTGTATCACCGATTTTTGGCCGTAGTGTCAAAGATGTCATTACGGTTCCGTTTGTTGTTAAAGACACAGGCGATACCACCAAACGATTTGATGCGTTTAGAACCAAACCGAAATTAACCGAAGCCGAAGCCATCCGTAAACACGGCAACAAGTACTATGAGTTTACCAATATCATTAACAACAACACCCGATCAGAGTATTTTGGTGAATCCAGTTATGTGCCCACTGTAGACGAGAAAAAGGATACCCAACCCGTTCGTAAAGTCATCCAACCCATTGGCATCCGCTATCCTAAGCCGGAGTCGAGCATTCCCGAAGCCTGGATTCCAAAACCCGAGAGAGTAGTCGCTCAAATGGAACCTTTGATAGAAGAAAAGAAGCCAAAGGAACCCGAGGTAGAAACGTTCATTCGGAAAGGAAAAATCGATGTTGCGGTTCAACCTGGAGAATTCGGATTCACTAAAACGGTAGAAGACATGCCTGTCTTGCCAAAACAAGCCCCTAGTTATCAATATCCCAGTCTGAAACTTTTTAAGAAGCACGATCGGGATTTAAATGAAAAACCACAATGGCTTTTAGATCAAATTGATGTTATTAACGCCACATTGGAGCAATTTGGTGTCGAAGGACGCGTTCATGGAAGCAAAAAAGGCCCCACAGTTACACGCTATGAAATCGCTCTTGATCCTGGGGTTAATGTCAAAAAAATTGTCAATATCCAAGATAATCTCATGATGAACTTGGCTTCAAAATCTTTGCGGATTGAAGCCCCGATTCCTGGAAAACCCTATGTCGGTCTTGAAGTTCCTAACGTCAAACAAGAAATTGTTGCGTTTGGGAATGTTGTTGATACGCCTGAGTTTTTCGATGACCATGATCATCCACTAAAAGTGGCTTTAGGTGTTGATATTGATGGTGAGAATATTTATGTCGATATTCAATCCATGCCACATGGACTCATCGCGGGAGCCACCAACAGCGGTAAAAGCGTATGCGTAAACACGGTGTTGGTCAGTCTGCTTCTAAAAAACTCTCCACAAGACCTAAGGTTAATTCTAATCGACCCCAAAATGGTTGAAATGATGCCATATAACGGGCTGCCACATTTAGTAACACCTGTCATCACCGATGCCAAAATGGCCGCTTCAGCACTTCAATGGGCGGTCGATGAAATGGAATCTCGGTATCAACGTTTTGCTCACTCACGAGCCCGAGACATCAAGTCCTTCAATGAAAATGTGAAACGAGGCTTGATTGAGCATGAAAAAATGCCGTTCATTGTCATCGTTATCGATGAGTTAGCCGATTTAATGATGGCTGCTGCTCACGATGTGGAAGATGCGATTCAACGTCTCACCCAAAAAGCAAGGGCTGCAGGAATCCATTTGTTGGTAGCCACCCAACGCCCAACCACCGATGTTGTAAAAGGCACAATCAAGTCAAATATTCCTGCAAGAATCGCCTTTAAGGTGTCCTCTTTTGTCGATTCCACAACGGTTTTAGATGGAGCAGGCGCTGAGACGCTTCTTGGAAAAGGCGACATGCTTTTAAAACGTGCGGATCGAACCCATCGTCTACAAGGCGCATTCATTACCGATAACGAAATATTTAATGTGACTGACTTCATTAAAAATAACCAACAAGCCAGTTATTTGTTTGAGCACGAAACACTTAAAAAACAAGTCAACATGAAAGAGATTATTAAGGATGACTTGTTTGAAGATGTCGCTTATTTTGTTGTCAATCAGCAAAGTTGTTCCATCAATTTGCTTCAAAAGGAATTTGAAATCGGGTTTAATCGAGCCCAAAAGCTTGTTGAAATGCTCGAGTACCATGAAATCGTTTCACCAGGACAAGGAACAAAGGCACGTGAAGTTTTAGTGACCTTGACTGAACTGAAGAAGATATTGGGTCACGATTGATAGGAGCGTCATGACACTTAAAAAATGCAAGACCTATAGTATTCTTGGGATATCCATGATTTCGATGGCTTTAATTTTTTCGATTTTAAAGGTTTCCAAACTGACCGTGTCTTTTGGCATCATTGGTTTGGTCGTCGGTGCTCTTTTATCCAGTCTTTCGATTGGATTAAGCTTGAAAACCATCAAAATGGAATCGGTTTTGGATACCCAAAAACAAATCAATACGCGTCAGAAAAACTTAAACTTTTTCGATTGGCTTTCTTTTATTAGTGTCTCTACCATGGGGATTCTTTTGGTCTTCATGTTTGTGATGATCCCCTCCGATGTCAAGCAAAATTCGATGTTTCCGACCCTGATCTCAGGCGATCGTGTAGTTGTGTATCATTTCCTTTATCATCCAAAGCGAAACGATATTGCTGTAGCGGATATGTCAAACTATGGGGACTCGAATCTTTATGTTAAAAGAATTTTCGGGGTTCCAGGCGATCGCATCCATTTTCATCCCATTAATGAGAGTGATTTTCATCTCTACATCAATGACCAATTAGCGGAATCCATTGCTGGAGTAACCTATAAAATGGACCAACAAGGCATCGACAAGATTCAAAGCCAGTTGGATGAGCATAGCAGACTTAAAGATCAATTTTATCTGTTACTAGGAGACAATGCCTTAGGTTCTACAGACTCAAGAAAACTTGGGGCCATTCATGAACGGGATTTAATTGGTAAAATTATCTTTATCTTTTGGAGGTTTCGCTGATGGCAACCACACACAAGCAAATTCAATGGTTCCCAGGACATATGTTCAAATCCTTAAGAGAGATTCGCGAAAAAATCAAACTGATGGATCTCGTTATGGTGTTATTGGATAGTCGACTACCTCTATCAAGCATGAACCCTGAGTTGATGAAAATCATTGGAAAAAAACCCGTGTTATTGATCTTCAATAAGATGGATATGGCTGATGAACGTGTGCTTGATCAATGGATTTCCCATTACCAAGAACAAGGATTTCACACCTTAAAGATTGATGCGCAATCAGGAAAACATGTTCCTTTGATCCACCCAGAAGCCAAAAAGATCGTAAAAGATGTCTTAGAACGTGAAAAAAAGAAAGGCATGAAGGAGCGCCCACTAAGAACCATGATTCTTGGCATTCCCAATGTTGGAAAATCAACACTAATTAATCAAATTGCTAAACGAAGCGCAACCAAAACTGCAAACACGCCAGGAGTGACTAAGTCCCAACAATGGATTAAACTGGGAGATCAGTTTGAATTGTTAGATACACCAGGCGTTTTATGGCCCAAATTTAATGACCCTAAGGTAGGGTACCATCTGGCGTTGACCGGAGCCATCAAAGATCGGATTTTACCTGAAGAAGATGTGGTCACTTACGGGCTAAACTTCTTAAAAACGTATTATCCTAACCGCCTTAAAAATCGGTATGGGCTTGCAGAACTTGATGACACGTATCAGATGATTCAAGCCATCGGAAAAAACAGAGGATGCTTAAGCAAGGGTGGCGAGGTGGATCAAGAGCGTGTGTTTGGTATCGTGTTATCAGACATTCGTAACAAACATCTAGGAGGACTATCTTTTGACCGATTCGACAATGTATGCGATTGAACACCATTATTATCAATTAGGCGCGCAAACCATCTGTGGCGTTGATGAAGCAGGCCGAGGGCCTTGGGCAGGGCCTGTCGTTGCTGCGGCGGTCATCTTAAAAAAAGATGCCCAATTCACCTATGTCAACGACTCCAAGCAGTTATCCGAAAGTCAACGACAAAAGGCCTTAATTGAAATCAAAGAACAAAGTCTTTCGATTGGAATTGGGATTGCTTCGGTCGAAGAAATTGATCGAATCAATATCTATCGGGCATCACGAGAAGCCATGCTTTCCGCGATTCGTCAGTTAAAAATAAAACCCGATTTTGTTTTGATTGATGCCATGCCTATGGAACTTGACATTCCCCATCTATCCATCATTAAAGGCGATCAAAAATCAATTAGCATTGCGGCGGCCTCGATTGTCGCTAAAACCACCAGAGATCAGTACATGATGGAGATGGATGCTTTGTTCCCAAAATACGGGTTCAAAAACCACAAAGGGTACGGAACCAAAGAGCATGTGGAAGCTTTATTAGCCTATGGCGTTTTACCCATTCATCGAACCTCCTATAAACCCATCAAAAAATTATTAGAAAAGAAGTGATTTTCACTTTTTTTTTCGAGTAATTTCTCATGGTGGAACGCTAAAATAGGATGAAAAAAACATAT
>CAZKLM010000012.1:0-49699 GCA_964553755.1 uncultured Acholeplasmataceae bacterium | reverse complement strand
TATGATAAAATCATATAATTAAAAATTTTCTTTTAAGCCTTTTGAAGAGACCATAAATGCTAGCTTTTGGCCAACAAAAAAGGATGAAAGAATCATCCTATTGGTTTAAAAAATCAACCCTTTTTTTCACCATATCAAGCACAAATCCTGACTTATACAACGCGTCATACCCGTGGACAGAACCCTTGGTGTGGTAACTGGTGACAGGAACTCCTGCCTTTTTTAACCCCTCTTCAAAAAGGATGGCTTCATCCCTTAAACAATCGTACTCGGCTGTTTCAATGTAGGTCATCGGAAGATGATCCAATGAAGCTAGACTTGGGGATGCATAAGGCAACATACCAAAATCCCCTTTTCTTAAATACTTCTCCCACATGTACCGATTAAGTGTGCTATTCCATATGGGAGCATCCACAAACATTTCCATCGATTTTGTGTTTTGTCGAACATCTAAAACAGGGTATAACAACATGATTTTTTCAATAATGGGTCCCCCATGATCTCTGGCATAAAGCGCTGTTGCTGCAGCTAAGTTCCCCCCCGCACTGTCTCCCATAAGTGCTATTTTGTTAGGGTCAATATGAAGGGATTCTGCGTGTTCCCTCACCCATTTTAAGGCGTGATAACAGTCCATTAACGCATGTGGAAATGGGTGTTTAAGCGCAAGATGATAATGAACAAAAAAGACATTACGGTTGGTCATGAGAGCCAGTTTTTGAACCAATCTCAAATGAACACCGGTTCCCTTTAGGAAAAAGCCTCCGCCATGAAAGTAAAGAAGTGCACCTCTTTTCTCTTCTTGCTTTTCTTGATATGAGACCATTTTAAACGGCTTGTTATGATGCCCACTGATCCGGTAGGTGATCCGCTTAAGTGCTTTGTTTCTTTTAAAAAACCATAAGGAGAGGGTAAAAAGAAGATTAGCAAACCCAATACGGAGTTTGGTGTATTTTTTTATCCTCACTTTTTCCATCCAAATCAAGTCTTCGTGTAACTGATATGGTTTCATAATGCCCCCTGTTAGTCTTGATATTTTGTGTTGAGTACTCTCATCACATCACGGATTTCAATTTCCATGAGTTCCATGAGTTGATTCATTTGAATCATATTGGATTTTTTGGCATCATCCATCATTCGATTCAACACCCAAACCGCTCGTTTGGCTGATAAATACGAACAAGACCCTTTAAAATAATGAGTAGCCTCGATTATGGCGGGTCCATCTTGAGCCATGATCGCTTTTTTGATCCGAATCAAATCGTTTTCTTGTTCGACCTTAAAGGTGGAGACCACTTCTAAAGCAATATCCAAAGCCCCTTCAAAGCGTTTATTGAACTCGATCTCGTCAAAAACCATGAGATGGGAAGGAACACGCAGATTGCGTTGACTTGGCATGTGTTTTCGAAGCAAATGGTTCAGTTCATCCCATTGGATGGGTTTAATTAAAACGTCGTTTATCTTTGCTGATTTTAATAGATCATAATCTTTGAAATAATGATTGGCCGTCACTGCAATTATCGGTATTTTTTCATAATCAGGGCCCAAATGACGGATTTTTCGCGTGGTTTCAATGCCGTCCATGCCAGGCATCTGAATGTCCATTAAGATGAGATCAATATGCCCCTTGGTGATGGTATCTAACGCTTTTAAACCGCTTTCCACCATGGTAGATCTCAAGCCCATCTTGGATAAAATGCTTTCCAAAGCCAGACGGTTGAGTCGGTTATCATCCACAATCATGATATGTCCACTTAAAAACGGTTGATACGTTTCCAAAACCGTTTTGGTTTGGCTAAGATGTTTTTCCACGATTGATAGAAACGCTCGTCGTGTTAACGGCCACAGGTAACACGCATCGATCCCTGGTGTTTCGTGACACGCATTGGATACCATCAACATTACCGTATTTTCTTGTCCATATTTAAGTTTGAGTGGCCCAAGATCTGAGGGATGAATCGGTTCAGTTATGCAAATGATAGGATAGGTGAGTGGCTGGGACTCGTTATCTGAATGATAGACCAATCCCATCGAATCGGCCATTGACTTAAGACGGTTCCCAAGCATTAAAATAGGCTTATCCAACGAGGGATACACATCTTTTTCAACAATCACCCAAGAAAGATCAAAACTAAACTCGCTCCCTTGATTAGGGGTGCTTTCGATCTTCAATTCCGTTTTAAACAACGCCGCATACTGTGCCACGATGGATAAACCTAACCCCAATCCTTGATACGTTCGTGTGAACTCGTTCTCCACTTGATGCAAGGGCTTTAAGATGTGCTCTATTTCCTCTTTCGAAATGCCGATCCCCGTATCAGAAATCAAAAAACGGGTGGATAGTGTGGAACCAGATTCTCCAATCAACGACACCTTTAACTTCACCTCACCTGAGGCGGTGTATTTGATTGCGTTATCCAAAAGATGCATGAGCATCTCTTTGAGTTTTTCGTGATCACCCATCAGCTTGTGTTGAATGCGATAATCAAAATCCAATTGCACATCAATGCCTTTTTCGTCTGCTTGAACTTTGACTTGATGAATGAGGGAAACCACCAAATCCTCCAAAAGGAAGACATCGCGTTCAATTTGAATGACATCGGAATGCGTTTGCGAATAGTCGAGCAACTGATGAATGGTTTTGGATAATTGGTGTAGCGAATCTTGACCTACGCTTAAGTATTTCTTCTGTTCAGCAGATAAATCGGTGGCATTTAACAAATTTAAGGCATTTTGAATCCCTGAAATCGGGGTTCTAAGTTCATGACTGACATTAGAAAGCATGTGTTGCTTAACTTTAGATGCTTCATTAAGCAACGTTTGACATGTGGTCATATGATGCATCCAGCGAACAGCTAAAATTAACCATTCTTTTTCTGTATTGGTTAATATGTCTTGATTCATGGGAATTAGAACGATACCCGTGATGTCGTTATCTGTTTTCAGTGGAATTCCGTAAACCATCGTCTTTTGATTGAAAAACTCAATGGGGATAAACATATCAGTTTCTTTGCTATCCATGATGAGAAAATCATGATCGCTTAACGTATCCCATCGTGAAGAAGGTCCCCGATTGAGTTTCCAAAAGGTTGGCCAATTAGGGGGTATAACGGGATGGGCGTGTTTTAAAATCATTTTGTTTTGCTTAAAATCCAAATGGACGTAGTAAAAGTGCTCTGCTGAAATCAACCAAGCCAAATCCTGAATCCATAATAAGATATTTCCCTCGAGTGGATGCGTCACCACTTCCATTAACCACGAGGATAGAGTCATATTATGTGGATGATTTTTTTCCATAAAAACCTCCTTTTGTCATGATCGTTTACGCACGGTTTTTTGTCCGTCAAAATAGATGACTTGATCGATGGGTAAGTCGCTTCGTCCAATCAAGAAATCGGATGTTAACAGTTGGGCTCCACTTTCCATCGCCAAAAGGAAACGTTGGGCATCAAAACTTAGACCACTATCGATTCGAGTTCTTACGATGAGTCCTTGATCGACAAGCTGTTGAATGGATAAAACATCCACCTCATTATGAACGACGAATGCAGCATACTCTTCTTCCGCTCGATCTTTATAGATTCCAGGAAACATGACTAAATCGAAAACGGTTGGATCAATGGAAAGATAAAGATCCGTCTTGTTGCCTGGATGAAGGATGAAAAGATACTTACCTAAAAGCTCAGAGACCGAAGGCCAACCTTGTTGTTGAATGGCTTCTTTAAGCGACCGGTAATCTCCGATCATCTCGGATGGGCGATACACATGATCACCCATGGTTTGTTCGATAATGAGGTTTAAGTGTTTTAACTCTGATAGACCAATGGTTTGAAGGGCGTGATCTAGGATCATCCAATCGTCTTTGATTTCGATTAACAGGATGATTGGCAAATGGTTAGGGTTGTGGTGCGTAAACATCAACATTTCTTGAAGCGCTTTTTCAAAGTTAGGTGCAACACTTGAATTATCCACCAGAGGCACATGATTCAGTTCAAATGCTGTTTTGCGCAAACGAACATCCCATTCAAAACTGCGAATCCCTAACATCAGTTGGTCATGCAACGATTGATACCCATAATTTAACGCTTTGGCTTCATCAAAAGAATCCCCTAAACCAACCAATAGTTTTCCCAATAGAACCCCTTTTTTCTTATACGAATTGTGCGTAGCAAGCATCTGGATCTCGTTCAATTTAACCGATGGATCTAAATCAAAGTCATAAAATAGGCGATCATCGACTGGGGTGATGCTTTGATTGGCATACCCTTTTTCTAAACGAATCAAATGCGCTTGATGCAAGCGGAAGTCATTGAGTCGAACCAAATAAAGCCTTAAGACCAATCCAAAAAACACGATGAGTATCCATGTGATGACAATGAGTCCTTTTTTTATCCATTTTAACATGAGACATCCTCCTTGTTTTTTTGGAGCAATAAGAAGAATCGATTCATCACGCGTTTGATCTCCTCTTGTGTCTCAAAAGTAAAATCAAGACACACGGCAAATCCGTTTTGCAAAAGGGTATCGGCCGATTCTATGGCGGATTGAATCTGATGATGATAAACAAAGGTTTTTTGACCTATTTGAAGAACAGGATAAGCATTCTTATCTTTTCCAATGAGCCAATCCTTCGATGTTTCATGTGGTAAAATGTGGGATTCTATGGTCATCACTTTGGGTCTTCCGTAAATCATATAGGCCAGTTGAGGCGTGCTTCTATAAGCATTTTGATACGCAATTGAGGTGTTCATGGCTTCAAGAACCGTTGTCTCCAAAGACATCATAACCTGATTAAATCCATGTTCATGAAGGAAATGAACCGTTTGATGATTGGTCACATTCCACGAAGAATCGCTCGAAAAAGCGTGTGATTTTGAAAGCGAACCTATCGGATAAGAGGCGTCTTTATAGGGGTAACGTGCGTCGTATTTTTGAAACACCTGACACGGGTATTTCACACTTTCTTGGTGTTTTTCTAATAGAGATGTGATCATGTCGAACTGATTGGAATTAGAGACCAAACATTGGATGGCGGGTTCAGGTAGGATAGAAATAGGATTGAACTGAAAATCAACAATGGCTACTTCTTTTTTTAAACGCTGTTCTGTCAACTGGTTGATGGCCTCTCGTCTAAGGTCATTTAACTCTCGGACAGGGATAAAACTTTTTCCATCCGTCACAATCTCTAACTCGTGTAGTTGATAAGGTGTCTCTCCCAATCGATCAATCTGTTTTTTCAGTATGTCTTCTGTGAGGGGATGATCAACCGCTAGTCGGACATCCTCTTTAGAAAAGACCGTGACCGATTGGTCTTCTCGTTTTAGCATCAACGAAGCCAGATGACCGACTTCGACATGAAGTTTTCCAATAACTGGAATACGGGCGGGTTTTAAATACTGACTGAGTTCATTTTCAAGTGAAGAATCTTTCGTCTTAATCACATAGGAACCTAATTGGGTGGGTGTTTTTAAGTCCAATTCGATGATATCGCCAGGATAAGCCACATCCACTTTTGTTCCGTTTTTTAAGATCCGCGAGACTAAATCACCTGAAGACTGTTCGTCTAAAATGCGATACCCATCCTGAACGCGTAAAGATTCGGTGAGTTTAATCACCATTCGTTTTCCTTTGACATCCACAACCTGTCCCAGTGGAATGCCTTGATGATTAGAAAACGTGTGACTGATTTTATGGTCTTGTTCTGCATCTAAGATAAAGCCTTTAGTAAAATCTCGATTAAAAATGGTTTTGAGTCGCTTGATGTCGTCTTTCAAGTCTATTTTTGGTTGTTTGCCGTGATGGTTAATCGCTTTACGGTAGGATAAAACCGTTTGAACCACATACTGAGGTCGTCTCATTCTGCCTTCAATTTTGAATGAAGCGATGCCTGAATCCATGAGTTCACTGATGTTTTCAAGGGTCATTAATTCTTTCATGGAAAGTGCGTAATCCTCTTTTGTTTCATCATTCCAACGATACGGAAGACGACACGGTTGGGCACACGCTCCTCGATTAGCGGATCGTCCTCCATTGAAAAAACTGAACAAACATTGTCCAGAACGAGAAACGCATAACGCCCCATGGATGAACACTTCGAAATCCATGTGGGTGAATGAACGCCACTGTTTAATCTGTTCAATATTAACTTCGCGTGCTAAAACAATGCGTTTGACCCCTAATGTTTCAAAAAAACGGATTTGATCGATATGGTCAATGTTCATTTGAGTCGATAAATGGATTTCCGTTTTGGGGTATCGCTTAAGCATGAGATTCATCATGCCTAAATCTTGCACAATTAAGGCATCAACCCCCATTGAAACAAGGGCATCGGTAAACGCAATAAAATCGGCTATCTCACGGTCATAAATGAGGGTGTTTACCGTGACATAGACCAAAACATCCCGCAGATGGGCATATTCAATGGCCTTAGATAGATGATCTAGATCAAAGTTTTGAGCAAACGCCCGAGCCCCAAATCGGTTGCCTGCTAAATAGATGGCATCTGCCTTTGCGTTCACTGCTCCAATCAAACTTTCCATGTCACCTGCTGGAGCCAATAATTCAACTTTATTTCGCATGTTTCTTTTGAATCAGCATCTCAGAATAATTCCAAAGCCATTGGATAAGATGAGGGTCCATCGTGATGGGGTTGGGATCTTTTGGTTTTCCTTCTAATAAGTAAGCACCTGGGTATTGCTTATAGTTCTCTTGGGTTGCAACGTCCACTAAAAACTGGGTTGGATAGTGAACATCGGTACCTTTTTTTCGTCTAAGTGACCAAACAAAAGAGGCAAGCTTAGACGTGTTTTTTAAACCTAAATCGGTGTTAACCAATCCAGGGTCAATCGCAAAACTTAAAATATGCGGGTAGCGCTCTTGAAATCCTTTCACAAATAAAACGTTATACGTCTTTGAACGCATGTATGCCTTAATGATGTTATAAAAGCGCTTGCTTTGAGGATTATTCGTATTGATTGTGGCTTTATAATGCGATTTAGAGCTAACAACAAGCATTCTTGGATCCTTAGATTTAGCTAAATAAGGTTCAAGGGCCAACGATAATTGGAAAACCGAAAGATGATTGACTTGAAACGTCAGTTCATTTCCATCTTCGTTTTCATGATAGGCAGATGAGACCATTCCAGCGACATGGATCAGTAAATCAAAAGAACCCCCAAATCTCTCATGGATGGACGAAATTAACTGATCGGAAAGCGCTTGGACTTTTTGGATGGAGGATAAATCTCCCATAACAAACTTAAGGGTTTCAGGGGTTGAGCACGAAGACAGATACGCTTGTGCTTGGTTCACTTTTTTTTCACTTCTAGCAACACCAATGACTGAAACACCCATGGAAAGCAACATACGGCACGTTTCAAGACCGATTCCTGATGTAGCGCCTGTTACGATGGCTCTTTTCATGCATCTTCTCCTCTTCTTAAAACAATTTGACGTTTATGGTTCGTCCAAATCACCTTAAATCCTGTTTTTTGGGCTAAAACCTCAAAGGTCTTGGGCGTATAAAACGTTAAATGGGTTGTATCACGGATATAAAACCAACCGTTGAAAACTTCTAAATCCTTGCTATGAAACAACGTCATCACCGACAAAATTCCACCCGGTTTTAACAAAGCGTGCCACTCCTTAAAAGTTGATAAGGGATCGCTGATATGCTCAATCACTTCGGTTGAGGTGATTAAGTCGTAGCGGTAATGATCGTATTGATTTTGATTAGCATAAAAAAGATCGTAGATTTGGACATCGAACCCATAGCGCTCCTTTAAAAGTGTTGCGAGTACGGGGTTGGGTCCACTGCCATAATCCAAAACAAATCCAGATTGAATGAAAGGCATGACCGATTGATGGATAAAGTCCAGCAAATAATCCACATACCCCTGATTGGAACAATCGTTTTGGTGAAACCCATATTGCTTTAACGATTCCGATTCGCTTGGCAAATGCTTTGGGTCTTTAAAAATGAGTTCACACCATGGACACACATGAAACAGCCAATCAAACCGAGGGTGTTGATGTGGGCTGGTGATTGCCCCGCATACTGGACATGTCATGATTAACCTCGAATCCAAGAGACAATCAAGAAATACAGAATAGGAAGAATCAATGATGGCAACATGTTGGCCACTTTTATTCGTCTAATTTCAGTGAAATTGATCCCGATTGCCACCAAAAGAATGTTTCCGACAACGGATAGTGATAACAGCATATCCTGAGTCAAAAACGATTGAACTGCAGTGGCGAGTAACGTGATGCTGCCTTGATAGATCAACACACTCACGGCTGAAAAAATAACACCAATTCCCAAAACAGAAGCTAACACCATGGCTGTCACAAAGTCAAGCGCACTTTTGATAATCAAGATATTCGAATCCCCGTAGATACCATCTTGAATGGAACCGATGATGGCCATCGCCCCAACACAAAAAATAAGGCTTGCAGCGATAAAGCCTTTCGCTAAAGGGGGAAGTTTATATTTGGTCTCGACCCGATGAGCCCATTGGTTCAATCG
Organism: uncultured Acholeplasmataceae bacterium; assembly: GCA_964553755.1. Taxonomy (GTDB): domain Bacteria; phylum Bacillota_I; class Bacilli_A; order Acholeplasmatales; family Acholeplasmataceae; genus Peloplasma. Next base: position 41,175 of record CAZKLM010000012.1, on the reverse strand, counting down.
TTCGTCGATATCAATCCATTCTCCCAAAAGGGATCCAAAAACCAAAGAGATAATGATTAAAAGATCGTATCGGGTTTTAATCACGCCTTCAACAATCTCAAAAAAGTCCTTCATGAAATACCCCAAAGAAATGGCAATCAGTCCTAGCCCTAAGGCCAACATCACCATTTTTTGAATTTTTTCTGGTAATCCCTTTTTAAAGATCACGCCTATCAATGTTCCGATGATGATAGCAACAACGTTGATGATGGTTCCCATACCTGATGCTCCTTTGATCTAACCTATTCTTATTATAGCGTTTTTTCAATAAAAAACGACAGCATTTTCGCTTATGGCTTGTGATAAAATGAAAGAAAGAGGAGGTGACTCACCCCATGAAACGTTCCATCATCACGCATTACTTACCCTTTGGAGATGCTCAAACACAAAGAAGAATTCGTGTTTTACTGCCTCAAACAATCATAGGTCCACTCGCCTGTCTTTACTTACAGGATGGCCAGAATCTTTTTTTTGATCACGAATCTTATGGAAAAATCTCCTGGGGGGTTATTGAGACATTGGACCATTTTGATAAAAACGATCTCATGGTCATTGCAATCGACAATTCACCCGATCGAACTTTCGAATATTCCCCATGGCCATGTTCCGTAAAAGTCGCTGGAAAAAAGGGGGAAATCGGAGGAAAAGGGCATCGTTATGCTGACTTTATCATCCATACCGTAAAACCCTTTATCGATCAACAGTATCCCACAAAAAAGGAGCCTTCAGGTACATGGATTGGTGGGAGCTCACTTGGTGCTTATATTTCCTGCTACATCGCTACCCTTCGTCCTGATCTATTTGGCGGGGTTGGGGTCTTCTCTTTGGCTTCTTGGTTTAATGAGTCGTCTTTTTTGAACCATATGGAAAAAGCCCCTATTCCCTATGATCAACGGTACTTTATCTCAGTGGGCGATCAAGAATCATCGTCCGATGAGGTTCCCAACTTTAATGAGATTTACATTCAAAACTCACGAAATCTAAGGGATTTGCTTCACAAAAAAGGTGTTCTTGATCTCTATTTTCAAGAAATCAGCGGCATTCACCATGAGTCCACCTGGCGAAAAGCTTTTGTCGATTTCGTGGCTTGGATAGATAAAAAGGTCTAGCGACCTTGTTGATGGATGTACCTGAGATACCTTTGGATTATCATGTCCCAAAACGCCCATGTGTGTGCGCCTTTGGTCTCATAATGGGTAAACTTGATGTGTTTTTGTTCTAAAAATGATTTAAAATCTTCATGCGTCGGATAAAGGAAATCCTCAGTTCCACATGCCAGATAAAAATCAGGCATGTCTTTTTTTTGCTCGATAATGGTTTCAATCAAATGTTTTAAATCATTGGGGGTTCCCTTTACCGGTTCGTCTCCAAATATGGCTTGGAAAAGACCTTTTCTATTTTCAATGTTCGTACGGATTCGATCTGGATCTAAAGCACCTGAAAACGATCCGACTCGGGCAAAATATTCGGGATAAGTCAGTGCCATTTTCATAGCGCCATAGCCTCCCATGGATAACCCACAAACGCTATGATCGTTACGATCGTTTGATAAGGGAAGCAAGCGTCCTAAGTGCTCAGGAAGTTCGACGGCTAAATGCGTGAAATAGGGAAGGCCGTGTTTAAAATCGGTGTAATAGCTTTGATGCCCATCTGGGATGACCACAATCAAATCGTATTCCCATAAGTACCGTTCGATGGATGTAAATCGAATCCAATCCGAATGGTTTCCCATGTAACCATGAAGAAGATAAAGGACAGGATACTTCTTGCCTTCTTTAAGTTCTCCTGGAATAAGAACATTAACGGTTACGGATAATTCGAGCATTTTTGATGTAAACTGGTACGTTATTAAACCCATGATTCATCCTCCTTTGGCTATAAAAAGAGTCCTAATGTCCGGGGGGGATGTAGACACTAGGACCAACTCATGCGTCCCATCAACAAAGGGTCGATGGAACACTTTGATTATACACAATTATGATGCAATAGTCAACACTTTTTATCTATATTTTGAACTTGAAAGTATTGTTTTTTTTTAAGGAAATTATTGCTCATCAAACCGTCTTTTTTTGACCTTATAAAACGCTAAAATACCTTCAAAAGCAAGGGATAGGAGAATCAAAATCATGGTCCAAGCAAAAACCTCAGAATAATTAATATTGATTCTTGCCAGATAAAGCGCATTGCCGATGGATTCTTTGGTTTGAGACAAGTATTCTGCCATCACCAACACTTTGATGCCTAATCCAAAGGACTGTAGCAGGGCCAACCAAATGTAGGGCTTTATCATGGGATAATAAAGCATTCGAACACTCATCAACAGATGATGCTCTTCTAACCGATAAACATCCAATAATTCCTTATCGATGGACCGAATGCCTTCTTCTGTCGCCTGATAGACAATGGGAAAGACCATTAAAAACGTTATGGCATATGGCGCCATCTTAAATCCTAGGAGAATAAAAAGGATGACCGTAATCGAAATAACGGGTACCGTCCTCAAGATGGCGACATATGGTTTCAAAAAAAGAGAGAAAGAATGAAACAAGCCTCCAAGAATGCCTAATATGACCGCAATCATTAGCGATAAGGCGATGGAGATGAATAGTCTAACTAACGTGCTTGTTAAAATCGATAACGTCGATAACGTCGTTAAAATATTAATTACGTCACGTAGCACATCGCCCAAAGATGGCATGATTAATGCATGATTGATTTGTGCGTGGAGCACCATCCATGCCAAAAACATGACAAAGATCGAGCTTCCAATCCAAATCCATTTTTTCATGCATTATCCTCCGTAAAACGCATCATCTGGCAATGCTCCGCCAATGAGTTGTGGGTTTTTCGCTAAAAGCAGTTTAAAGTAGTCTTCAATCAGTGATTGGCTTTCTTTAGCGGTTCTAAACGAAAGGTTTGAGTTGAAAATCGCGGAAACCAAAACCGCTTTTGGCAGATTCATGCCGTGATGAATGGCACGGTCTGCTGTTAAGTCTGGGTCGAGGTTCGTCAACTCGATTGCTTTTTTTAAATCGTCAATCAACCGTTTTTTTGTCGCTTCGGTCATGGTGCTTTTGACAAAGAGACCCGCCTGAGGGTAAGAGGACGTTTGTTGCTCCATTTCATAGCGTTCTTGAAGATCAATGACAGTGACCTGTGGATGCATTAATTTGATTCTAGAAAGAGAGGGTTCGGCAACCATAACAATCTTCTGTGGGTTGGTTAAAAACATTTCGGTCGCAACCGTTACATTTTCCACATAGTGCGGAATGACCGATAACCCGGCTTTTTCCAAAAGGAATTGAAAAACAATATCTGCGGTTTGATTGCGTCCAAAGATAACCACATCTTGACCCGATAGATCATCAAATGATTGGATGGATGGGTTTTCCGTCACTAAAAAGGTGTTTCCCCAGACAATCACCGCTAAAAGGAGATAATCCGGTTTGGATTGATACATCCGGCTTCCTAGGTTTGTTGGCGCAATAATCGCGTCATGAGACAAAGAACCAAAGGCTGAAACCAAAGGGTCGGGGCCTTGAACAACATCGATTAAGTAATCGTCATGGTCCATGAGGTGCACAACCGAAAGGGAAGGGCTCCCAAAGGGGACCATCATGGAGATCGGAATTTCTGCTTTTGCTTCAGGCTTGCAGCTTACCATAAGAAAGGCCGAAGCCATGAGAATCATTAAGGCAAATAAACGCTTGGTCATACCTTGTTATACGGTTCTCTTTCGTGATAATGGGTATGGAGCAAATCATGGGCCTTTTGGGAATTTGGTTCTCCTAAGAATTTTTCATACACTTCAATCACAAACGGGTTTTGATGCGATTTTCTCATTGGAGCGTTTTTGTCGATGTCGTAGAGTACCGATGCCCGAATGGCACGTACCGGTTCTTTTTCGACAATATACGATGGGACGATGGGTTGTCCGCCTCCGTTGACACACCCGCCGGTACAGCCCATGATTTCAACAAAATGATAGGTTTTGTTGTTTTTCTTCATGTCACGAATAAATTGATTGGTTTCTTTCGCACCATGGATGACGGCGATATGGATGGGTTGTCCTTTGATCGTTAATGTGGCTTCCTTGATGCCAGTTGTTCCACGAACATTGGTAAAATCGATGGGGGTCGTTTTTTCCTCTAAGATTTCGGTGACGGTTCTTAACGCCGCTTCCATCACCCCTCCGGTTGCACCAAAAATGGAGCCGGCTCCGGTATAGGTGGCTAACATGCCATAGGGTTTCATGGGTTCAAGATCCCTAAAGGGAATCTTATGTCTTCTAACAATTCGTGCAAATTCACGGGTCGTTAAGACGATGTCCACATCCCGATACCCATCCCTTCCCATATCGGGACGCATGGCTTCAGATTTCTTTGCGATGCAGGGCATTATGGATAAGGAAACAATGTTCTTTGGGTCTAAATTCAGCTTTTCAGCATAATAGGTTTTAATCAAAGCTCCTGCCATCTGTTGAGGGGATTTGCACGATGAAAGATTGGGGATGTATTCAGGAAAATATTGTTCGAGTTGGTTGACCCAGCCGGGTGAACACGAGGTAAACATGGGGAATGGACCCCCATTTTGTAGCCGCTTAATAAACTCAGTGCCTTCTTCAATGATTGTCAAATCGGCTGTAAAATTGGTATCCATGACTTCGTTAACGCCTAATGCCCTGAGGGCAGCAAACATTTGGCCTTCTACATTGGTTCCCATTGGATAACCAAATTCTTCGCCAATCGCTGCTCTTACAGCAGGGGCCACTTGAGCGATGACCACTTTTCTTGGATCCCTTAAGGCATGTTCAAGTTTTCTGATATCGTCTTTTTCACGAAGCGCGCCTGTTGGACAACTTTGAATGCATTTTCCACACAGAATGCATCCCGCGTCTTCAAGATTGTGAAATTGAGCGGGACCCACATACGTTTCAGAACCTCTTTGGTTGAAATTTAGAATTCCTAATCCTGTGTAATGATCACACGCTGAAACGCAACGTCCGCACAAAATGCACTTGCTGCTATCTAAAACCAACGCTCCAGATGTGTCTGAATAATAGGTTGGAGCATCATGGTAACCATAAAGATGGGTAAGTTCGTTTTCAACCGAGTAGATTCTTAACAAATCTAAAAATTCACAATTGTTTTCCCGCGAGCAATTGAAACATTCAAAATGGTGTTTATGAGCCAAAAGTTCAAGGTTCGTTGTTACGGTTTCATAAACATCGATGTCATCGGTGATGATGTTCATGTTTTCTTCTACTAGGGTTCTGCATGCTGGTTTAAGGCTTTTTTGATTATTGACCTTGACGGAACAAAGCCGGCAGTTTCCTTCTTCGTGAATGGTTTCTAAGAAACACAATCTTGGAATAAAGAACCCATTGGCTTCCGCAGCTTTTAAGATGGTATCCCCAGGGTTAGCAACTATGGATTTACCGTTGATGGTGATGGGTATTTGTTTAATCATTGAGCAGGTACCTCCAAACGGGATTTCGTATAAATGGCGTTAACAGGACACGCCTTCTTACATGCACCACACCCGATGCAAAGTTCGGTTTCGATGACATGAAGTTGTTTAGGCCAACCCGTAATCGCATTGGTTGGGCAGTTTTTCGCGCACTTGGTGCACCCAATACAGTTATCCGCAATCACAAACTGAGTCAGCTCACGGCATACACCAGCTGGACACTCTTTATTTACGACATGGGCTAAGTATTCATCTTTAAAATGCGTTAAAGTAGAAATGACAGGGTTTGGAGCGGTTTGACCCAGTCCACACAAGGAGGTGTCTTTGATCATGAACGCTAAACGCTCGAGTTCTTCTAAATCCTTTAGACGCCCTTTCCCTTCGCAAATTCGGTCAAGGATGGTGAGCATTTGTTTGGTTCCCTCACGGCATGGGGTGCATTTTCCACAAGATTCTTCTACCGTGAAATCCAAATAAAACCGAGCGACGTCAACCATGCAGTTGTCTTCATCCATGACAATCATCCCACCGGATCCCATCATGGAACCTAGCGCGGTTAGATTTTCAAAGTCAATCGGGGTATCCAAATCTTTTTCAGTGATGCATCCACCGGATGGACCGCCGGTTTGAATGGCCTTAAACTTCCGCTTGTTGGGGATGCCGCCTCCAATATCAAACACAATCTCACGAAGGGTGGTTCCCATAGGAACTTCAACCAATCCGGTATTGTTAATTTTTCCACCTAAGGCGAACACCTTAGTTCCACTCGACTTTTCGGTTCCAATGGATTTAAACCAATCCGCACCTTTAAGGAAGATGACAGGAATGTTAGCAAATGTTTCAACGTTGTTCACGTTGGTTGGTTTATTCCATAACCCTCGAACCGCTGGAAATGGCGGCTTTAGGCGGGGCATGCCACGATAGCCTTCGATCGAAGCGATTAAGGCGGTTTCTTCTCCACAGACAAACGCGCCAGCGCCTAAACGTATATCAATATCAAAATCAAACGACGTGCCAAAAAGACCTTTACCTAAGACCCCTAAAGAACGGGCTTGATCAATCGCGATCTTAAGCCGGTCAACAGCGACTGGGTATTCTGCACGCACATAAATATAACCCATATTTGCGCCAATAGCGTATCCGTTGATGGCCATCGCTTCTAAGACGGAGTGGGGATCGCCCTCTAAAATCGCACGGTCCATGAATGCACCTGGATCGCCTTCATCCGCGTTACAAATGACGTATTTTTGATCCGATACTGAGTTTCTCGCAAACTGCCATTTTCTACCGGTCAAGAATCCACCGCCCCCACGGCCTCTTAACCCGGATTTGATGACTTCATCGATGGCCTCTTGTGGGGTCATTGATGTAAGAATCTTACCAAGGGCTAAATACCCATCTTTCGCAATATACTCATGGATATCCATCGGATTGATGTTGCCACAATTTCTTAACGCAATCCGGCGTTGCTTAGAGTAAAACTTGAGTTGACTCATGTTTTTAATCTTGGTGCGATCTTGTGGGTTTTTAATTAATAGTTTTTCAACAGGGCGACCTTTGAGGAGATGCTCTTCACAAATCGCCTTAACATCCTGTACGGTTACATGCGAATAAAAGATTTCATCCGGATAGGTCACGATAACCGGCCCTTTTTCACATAGCCCAAAACACCCGGTTAAAACAAGTCCGACATCGTCTTTCATGTTCATTAGGTCAAGGATTTCTTCAAACTTCTCTTTAATTTGCTTGGCTTGGGAACTTAAACATCCCGTTCCGCCGCATATCAATACTTGAATTTTCTCTAACATGGCTTATCCTTTCTTAGTGACCAGCAAATAACGTTCAATGGGGGTGCCACCAATCAGATGCTTTTCCACGATTTCTTTCACATTCGGTAAACTGATATTGCAATAGACAAAAGACTGTCCAGATGTATCAATGACTTCGGCCATCGGTTCATATGCGCATTCGCCCATGCAACCCACTTGCGTAACGGCCACATTTTTCATTTGATGGGCATCGACTTGTTCTAAAAATGCCTGAAGCACCTGTTTGGCGCCAGAAGCGATGCCACATGTGCCCATGCCCACTTGAATGCGAAACCCGCCTTCTATGTAGCGCATTTGCATCTTTTTCATGGCTTCATCGCGCAATGCTTTTAATTCTTCTAGAGTTTTCATGATTCACCTCGTATATGTTGGATTTGTTGTTGGATATAATCAATGATGCCCTTCATGACATCATGGGTAGATAAGGTTTCTTGAAACAGGGTTTTTATCTCAGAAAGGACGTAAGAAAACGTTCCTAAAGTTGTCTGATACGTGAAAACAAATTCTTGGACATCTTGATGAATGCTAATCATGTAAACCATCTCACCTAAATGGCCAATGGGCGGCATATCGACATGGTTATGGTCCATGGAAAACCGCAAGATAGTCCCTTGATTAATCACGGATTCAAGATGAAAGTCACCTTGGGTTTGCTCAGTGAGCATTTTAATCATCGGTAACCCTAAACCCACTTTACGCGTTTTGCGCGTGGTGTAAAAAGGCGACGTTACTTTAGGAATAATCGCTTCTTCAATGCCCACACCATCGTCTTCGAGTGTGATCATTAACACGGTTTCTTCCTTCATGGTTAAACGGATCGTTTGGGCTTTTGCTGCAATCGAATTTTGGACCAAATCCAAAAGATAAGTCGCTAAATCATCCATGTCTCATGGCCTCAAAAAACGCGTCAATGGAGAGTTCAGGCAATTCGATATGGTTCTTCTCTCCTCGTTCAAATAGATCGATGAGTTGATGAGAATCGGAGTTATACAGGCAACGATAGGCGCTTAGATCATGGTTTTCAATAAAGTCTGGTGGTGCCTTTTTCGAAAGTTCAATTCCATCAAGAGGGGTCTGATGAACCTCACTTAACCCGCTTTGTCGATCGCGATCAACATGGGCGTAAAACAGCAAGTGGTCATACGGTTTCAAGGCTTCAACAATCTCATTCAATGTCTTGTTTAACGGGTTTGATAACAAATAGTGAACATAATCCACCGGTTCATCATAAAGATCTGTCAAGATCTGCTCACCGTAGTGCTCCTCATCATAATAGAGGGGGTTGGCGTGTTCCACTAAATAATGATCAAACGTTAAGGCATCCGCAAGATGCTTGAAATAGCAAAGCACATGATACCCTTCTTTCACCGAAATCTCAACACCAGGAATGATTAAAAAGTCATATGATTGGGCAATTTCATGAATGACAGAAAGTTGTTTGGTTGAATTATGATCCGTGACAGCAATGATATCGAGTTTCTTCAATGAAGCCATATTCAAAATATTGTTCGGTGTCATCAGAACATCGGCACAAGCCGATAAAACGGAATGAATATGCAAGTCATAGTAATATTTCATAACAAGCCTCGATGGACCATCCACTGAATCACTTGATGGGTCATTAAAGGTGTTTTAAGGATGGCGATGTTTTCTTCGTTCGCTTTTTCTAGCATCGCTTCGGATACCGGACGGTCTTCTGCAACAATGACGCCTGATAAATCCAACATCATCGCAACTCCAATGGTATTGGCGTGCGAAATAATTGTAATAAGTAAATCGTTTGGTTGAGCTGATTTGATAGCCGCTGATAACAAATCGGTAGCATAAACGCCTAAGAACGTATTATCTAAGGTTTGAGGATTCGTCAAAAGGACAAAAGGTCCTTCAATAAAATCACGAATGTTCATGACGTTCTTTCAACCAAAAAATCATGTTCAGATGGGTTCCTAAAGGTCCCGATTCAATGTGAAGTTGGTCTGCGGATTGTTGGATGTTTGATAAGCCCATGCCAGCTCCAAACCCATTCATATGGGCGACTTCACAGGCTGTTGAATACCCTTCTTTCATGGCAAGTTCAATGTCTTCAATTCCAGGACCATCATCAAAATAATCCAAGACGACTTTGTCTTCATCCATTGAAAAGACGGCATATCCTCCAAATGAGTGGATGACCACGTTGATTTCAGCTTCGTAGGATGCGGCACAAATCTTTTTAGCCAAATGATATTCCAAATTGAATTGCTTGAGGGTTCGTTTGATATCGCTACTGGCTCTGCCGGCTAAATCATAGTTTTTCGCGATAATTTGATACTCTTTTTTTACCATTGCAGATTGCTGATGATGCCTTTGACGCCTTCTTGATAGAGCATGCCGCTGACATTAAACATCGTATGCTCAGTCGCAAGCAAAATGACGTTCGACTCAATGGCTAAATCAATCACTTTGAGTGATGGTGTTTTTCCTCTAACAAGCAGCACCACTTCCACATCCAACATCTCTGCTGTCCGAATGGACTGGTTGGTGGCCAAGCCGGTTATTAAGATGCTGTTTTCTAAAATACGAGGATCCTTGATGGAGTTCATGACCATCAAAGCGTCACTCATCAAATCTGAGCAAAACGCATAATTGATGGTTTTATCTCTTAACGTAGTCGGGGTAAAACAGGTGCAGTGGTATTTTTCAATGATTTCAGTGAGTTTCATCGAGGGATACCTTAATCTCTTTTAAGATTTGCTTGGCCTTCGCAACATTGGCATTGCCGTGGATGCTATCGCCAACGGAAAAGACAGGCGCAAGCCCGCATGCTCCAATGCAACGTGTCGCAACCAACGTGAACTCACCGTCTTTGGTGGTCTCACCGGTTTTGATTTTAAGTTCATCGGCTAAAGCATCTAAAACGTTTTGTCCGCCTCGGACGTAGCATGCCGTTCCCATGCAAACCCCGACGGTTCGTTTGCCTTTGGGGGTGATGGAAAAATTGCCATAAAAGGTCACAACCCCGTTGATTTTAGAAATGCTTTCGTTCAGTTCTTCTGAAATCATTTTTTGAATGCGTATGGGAATATGACCAAAAATATGCTGTGCGTCATGTAGCGTTGGCATTAAAGGTCCTGGTAATTTTTTGTTGCGCTCTAAATGCTCACGAAAAAGAGCAAGTTTCTCTGGCGTGAGGTACGTGTTGGTGTTCATAATGACTCCTTATTCAATGTATCGTTTATTCCATAGACATTATAACATCTTTTTTTTAAAAAAAAAGACCTGTCAAGGTTTATGCTTAGAAAATGAAAAAGAAAACGTTTTTTCATCGTTTTCTTTACCTTTTTTCTAGATAATGGTGTTACTTTTTATCAAGCTTCGCTGAATTGTCTTTAACGATGATGCCATCAATAGAGGAAACCAGTTTAGCGAACTTAGAAAACCCTAATTCATTATAATGAAAATCCGGATGAATCTCTTTGATTTTGCTGATCAAACTGGTCAGCAACAATTGCTTTTTAGAGGTCTTTTCTAAAAGTTCAATAATGAGAAGCGAAACATCCTTATAAGAGAGATTCGAGATAAGTTTAACATAGGTGGTCGATTTTTCAGTATACACGTGAAGCCCATTGATGGTACTCACCAAGTTGGATAGGTTCTTAGAACCATAGGTTCTGGAATCAAAGTCTGAATAGCGATTGACCAGGATATCTCCCAACCTTGAGAGTTGGATTACATTGTCTTCTCCCTTTTCAATGACGATGTTTTTGATGATATCGCTGATTTCTTGATGCGAGGAAATCTTTTCGGTTTTTGCGCCATTATCCTCATCATCAATCAAAATTTCAAAGTACTTAAACTGGTTGCATGCTGAAGTGAAGGCTTTGGATACTTTGTTCAATGCTCCAATTCCAACGACATGCATGCCCCCTTCTCTGAGTTTTGTAGCAAGCGGGGTGAAGTCGCTATCGGATGTGACAAGGAAAAACGCGTTAACTCTTCCTTGATACATCATCTCGAGTGCATCCAGTGCAAGCGCCATGTCGGCAGCGTTTTTGCCTGAGGCGACATTAAATTGATGCACCGGTTTAATCGCAAAGTTCTTTGATTTTTCTTCCCACTCTTTGGAAAGTTGGTTGATATTACCGTAAAACCGTTGAATAACAATCTTTCCATATTTGGATATCTCATTTAGTACCGGCTCAATGTACTGGTGTCTAACATTTTCAGAGTCGATGAGTAAGGCTATTTTATATTCTGGTAAATTCATGGAATCATCCTTTCGTTCACTTCAATTATACCATGAAAATGCGTTTCTACTCACGCTGTTTTCATCAAAGGTGGATGGTCCTATTAAACATCTTTTTCTTAATCGAATCCTCAAACATTGGTTTATCTCGTTAAAAAAACAGCACTTAAAAGAAAGAAAAAATAGAATCCATAAAACAAATAAGCTCCTTTTTGAGAAATACTCCATGAACCCGAGAAATCACCCCCTGATGGGGCGCCTCTCCTATACGATGTTATGCAGTCCATGAGCAGATAGTTTAAGGCTAATAACGGGGCAATCCATGCTACAGATTTCGCGATGAATGTCAACCCTGAACTGTTAATCACGAATGAAAGAAGGATAAGGGTAAAAACCCCTATCAACTCCGTCAGATGACCTCCAATTGCAAAAAGAAACATGTGGAAATCCGATTTTAGATGCTTTTCCAAAATAGGAACATAAGCATCCAAATTGGATGGTGGAATTTTTTCTAAGTTATCATTCATTAAAGCTACATGAGGTGTCATTTTTTGGATACCAAATGTCATTTTATCCTTAGGTATCCCTAACATTCTGCCAAACATGTAATGCCCAATCTCGTGTATAACAACCAGGCAAGCAACAATCAAAAAATACACAAAAATACCCAGCAACTTATCCAACATCCGCCAATCCCTTCTTTTTCAGAATTTGATTAAGTAACCCCGCTTGACTAACGTTTAATCGAATCTATCGATTCTGTAATAATCCAATCATCCATATTGTTTTCTCGCTTGTAAAAAAACGGTTCGATTTCAACGATATCAGCTATTGCATAGACAGCTAAGAACTTTTTTCCTGCCCATCGATTGTATTGGTCTTTTGATAGATTAAGTTCCTTTTCATAGGTTTTGATAAAAGCAATGGATTCCTCCGGTGTCATTTTATGACTTTCAGTAACTTGGTCAATCACACCCCTATGCGTGACTAAGAAGTTCCCTCCCGTTTCCACAAAGTACACATGATCGCCTACTTTTGCTCGTCCTCCAAGTGGACTTTTCTTTCCAGCTGCGCCTCTAATAATCATGGTTTTTTCACGATTTATCAGTTTGATAAGTTCATTTGCTTTGCTATTTAAGTAAACCAGATGGTCCGCTTTTCCTTTTACTGGTTGATACCAACTTGCTTTTTCCATGGTTGAATTCCTCCGATTCATATTCGATAAACTCACGTTGCTCAAGATGTTGACGTCATGTTAGTGTGCTAAACTGCTTTTGAACAAACGACTTATAGGATTTAATGATGGCATCAAAAAAATCTAAATCCAGCACATCACTTGATATCCTTAAATGAAACAAGATCTTCACGTTGACCAAGCAGTTTAATCTCGATCGCCAGCACACCAAACTGTGTTTGTTTTTCAATTGAGTAATAAGGCAACATGTCCTTTGCGCTCGCCAAATGAATGTTCTTTTCTTGATAACCGCATTGATCCAAAGGTACTGTTTGATAGAGTTCATTAAAGTTCTGAAAAATCTGAATTCCTATCACTTCTACAAGGACGGTTTCATGTTCATCTGACGACATCGAAAACAAAATGTGATCACCTGTCTTAATTAACCGTCTCTTTTCATCGTTTAACCTTAGTTCAATCGTTTTGCTACCTGATTTTATGGCGACAAAAGGGCTATCATGAAGGTGCATTTTATGAATCATCTTTTTTGTCTCCTTGTTATATACCTCAACCCATTTCTTTAATCGAAATGATGAACTTAATGGCAATAAGGATGTTCTTTTTAGATTTAGTCAGTTGAAGTTTACAAAAATCGTCATTGACATACATTAAACGACCGCTATGTTTTTCTGGAATGGATCCCCCAGATACCGTGTAACTACTCAGTGCTACCATAATTTCTACATCTTTATTGATAAGTTCTTGCATGAAATAAAATTCCTCTTTTTTGTTTTATTTTCTGTTTAGAACTATTTTAACATCATAAGCCATTTTTTGACCGCATCACAACGAGAATTGTGGCCATGTCTAGCAAAGCAAGAACCATGTAAAGACCATTATTAACAAAAATGCCCAGTTAGGGCATAATTTTGTCTAATTAGCTCGTTTTATCGAACCAATTCAAGATGTTTTTGGAGTCTCTGTTAACCTTAAAGATTCGTGTTTTTAGGAGCTCTTTAACCTTAACTGGTAAGAAATTGCCGAATCGAGAAAAATCAAGTAAGTAGTGGTGTCCGTGAGTAAATAATGGAAAACGGTTAACCTACTACAACTGGTAAGAAAATGACCTAAAGTAGAAAATAGTGGAAAAATCGAGAATTTAGTTGACCAGTTTTCTTATTTGAATTTGCTCACAGTCCATTTAATACCATATTTAAAAATTAGAGAGGCAATAAAATTCATTGGTATTAAATATACAAGATACAATATGTATTTATTCTCACTTGCCAAATATAGACCAAATTCATTCAATGGAAATAATTTTTGATTATCAGAAATCATTTGACTTATAATTAAATAAACCGAAAAGGTAATCATGCCTGATGCCAGAAAGTAGAGAATGAATAAAATGTATTTCCAAAATCGATTGTAAAAATTCTTGAATTCCTCTTGTTCTTTTCTCTCATTTATTCTATCATTCTTGAGATCGTTCACAACCTCATTTGTTTTCATAACGAAATCACGTAACTCTTTAATTTCATTATCCTTATCTTGAATCTCAGCATTTTTTTGTTCTTCTATTTCTCCTATTCTATCATCTATCAAAGCCTTATATTCAGATTTAACGGTCTTTGCCAACTCAACTTCTAACTCGTCATCTGGTTTGCTATTAATAATACTAATTCCTATTTTGTTAATAGTATTTTTAAGTATTCTCCTTTGTTCATTGGCTAAATCTGTGTATTTAACTATCTCATTTAAAATAATCTTATTCTTTTCAATTGCAACTTTTTCAACATTTGGTATTGCTTTGGTTAAATAACTTACAAATGATGCATAGTCACTCTTACTTGCTCTTGAATCAAACTTTAGTGATAAAGTAAACCATGTTGAAGGTTTAGTCACTACAGGTATCTTGAAATTTTTATTTTTTCTTGACCAATTAAGGAGAAAGGAATCAAAAGTAATCAGGAAATATTCTTCTTCAAATATTGATGTATTTTGCTTCTTACGTTTTTTTTCTATATTGGCAACAGATGAAACGTCAACATATACTGCTCTATCAATATCATTCAGCGAATATTCTTTTCGCTTATATTGTGATAATGACTCGCACATCTCATTAATATAAGCTTTGCTTGTGTCTAACTCATCCGATTCTTCAACAATAACATTGTATTTTTCAATTGATTCTTCAATAAAAACCTCTATTGTGGACTGGAATAAACTTAAGTTTTTTGTGCCATTTTCTTGAAACCATGTGTAAAACAATCTATAAAAACCAAGGAATGAGTCATCTATTTGTCCATCTAAAGCCTCTGGCGGAACAATGCTACCCTCATTAATAAAATTACGAATTTTTTTGATCATCGACCCAGTTAAGTTGTTGTATTCAGTCAAAACATTTGTCGATAATAATATCTGAACCTTCTTCTCTACCATTCTATTTAAAAAGTTTCTTGTTTGACTTGCATAGTAAAGACCATCCGTTCCCAGTAGTCTTATTAAGACATTCGTATCCAAGTAAAACTTTTTATTAGAAAATAATTGACTAACTTCACCAGGCATTATGTTAGTTGTAATCAAAAAATACTCTAACGCTAACGATGCAATTTTGTAAATCTCGAAATTCTTATCTTCATTATCCCACTCAAAAAAACCATTGATTAGTCTAACTTGTTCCTCAGTATAGGATGTAGATTTTAAACTCCATTTTTTTATGTTGAATAGCATATCCAGTTCTTTTTTCTCTCCATTATACATATCATAAAGATAGCCAATTAAGAGTTCTTTAAATTCCTTGAACTGTATTTCATTTCCATACTCAGTTGTGTATTTTTGAAAGTACTCCTCTAGATACTTAATTATTTTATCTTCAGAGTACACAGCTCTTTGGGATAAATAAGTGCTTTCATTTAAACTAATGAGTAAATTATTTTTAGTTTTTGTTTTGATAAAACTTGAATCCTCAATAATAACAGAACGAATCTCGTCTTCATTAAAATTCATTTCGTATTCATTCTTAATTATCTCCCTCAATTCTTTTAAGGTCAAATTCTTATTCTCATTATTTAAAAAGGGTAGCATTGCAAGTTTCTTAACACTATTTTCTTTTACACCATATGAATCCTCATAAAGTATTGCAGAGATTCGAAACAAATTTGCCAACATCATATTTTCCTCCCCAAAAAATTGTAAGCTTGATATTATTTTAGATAATTATATCATGAATAATGATTCTATTGAATAATCAATTTAAATTCAAGGAATCATGTATAAATAATTTTCCTATTTTTCCACTTTTTCAAAGATTATTCATTATCCTCTTTGAAGCAATGTTAAAATACCTTTCATCCATTTCTATTCCCAAAAATTGCCTTTTTAGTTTCTTTGCGACATAGCAGGTTGTACCACTTCCCATAAATGGATCTAGTACTTTATCTCCTATTTTAGATGATGCTTCAATTATTCGTTCTATTAAACACTCTGGTTTTTGCGTTGGATGGTATCCGTGTTTTTTTTCAGACATTTGAACTGCCGGTAGTGTCCACACATCTTCCATCTCACTTATAGCAACATCATACATTTTTTTGTAATTAAATGTGTGTTTAGCATCTTTCTTAGCCCAAATTATCATCTCGTAAGAAAATCTAAACTTATTCTTATATATCAAAGGTGGTGGATCACTTTTATGCCAAATAATCATGTTAATGAGTTTGAATCCAAGTTCCTTTAGTTCTTTTTCTACATCAAAAATATTGTGATATGTTCCAGATACCCATATCGTACCTGTTGGTTTTAACAATCTATGACATTCAGTTAACCAACTTTTTGTAAATTTTGCAGTATCATTATAATTTTCTTTCTTGTCCCATTCACCTTTATCAACTGAAACAACTTTACCACTCTTGATACTTAAACCGCCATTCGATAAAAAATACGGTGGATCTGCGAATATTAAATCTACTGAGTTTGATTCAAACTCTTTCATTACTTGAATGCAATCACCTAAATACAACATAATAAAAATCACTCCTCATAATATAGTACTTATGAATGAGTGATTTTACTTTTTTATTTTAATACTTTTTCTAATTCACCAAATTGCATATCGTGTATGTTATATACACCACTATGTTCATTAAAGGTTTCTTCCAAGTTATTCTTTGCTGAATTCCATCCTAAACCATCAGTAATCCAAATAAAATGAAATCCTTCAATATTCTTGGATTCCTGTGCAATCATTTTAAAACTTCGAGCAGTTTCGTTTAGTTTAGATCCACCACCTGAATAAAAATTAACTTCAATTCCATAGACACATTTTGATGTTTTAACAACAAAATCAAATCTTTTATTAGCTTTTTTCTTCTTATCAACGGTTGTAACATCCACTCCAAATTGATGAAGTATATCAGATGCATACATTTCTTTAAAATATGTGCTATTTTTCTTAAATCCATATTTCAAAAGAAATGATTCAACAAGATTCTCCATTGCAGTACCAGTTCTATTCTTTCTGGCATTAGTGTCAAGTCCTACTTCAACACCTCTAACATAATCAGTTAAATCTGATATGATGTGTTTTGAAAGTAAGTCAAATATACCTGTTTTATCAAGAAATTCTACATACTCATCTAAACTGTAGTTTGGCTTATCAAAGTTAAACTCCTTTAGCCCGTTCGCTGTTACAATCTGAATTTTACTTTGCTTATCTATCTCTCTTTTTGCAATTAAATAAGGAACAGCACTTAAAACGTTAGGATATTGCTTCACCAATGACCTAAAGTCATTTTCTATATCTTTTGAATTAATCAATGAGTTCAACAAATTTAGTTCAATTTTTATTCTATTAACATTTTTGTATACTTTGTCAAAGTCAGTGTAATATTTCCAGTCAGCAATACTATCTTTAAATGTTGACAACCATTCTGAGAAACTTCTATTCATTCTTGTCACCCCTTATTTCATTATACCTTCTTTTTGAAAGTTCAAGATATTCAATTTCAGAATCAATACCTATAAATTTACGTTTGTGCATTATCGCAGCAACACCAGTAGTACCACTACCACAAAAAGGATCAAGTATTTGGTCACCTTCTTTTGTTGATGCCAGCACTATTCTTTCTAGTAAAGCCAGAGGTTTTTGTGTGGGATGCTTTCCTTGTCTTTTTTCTGAAGGTTTTGTAAGAGAGTACTCCCATACATCTTTCATCTGCTTGTTTCCATTAATAATCTTCATATCTTGGTAATTAAAGTTATGTTTCCCTTTTTTATTAGCTGCCAATTGCTTTCTAGCCCATAAAACTGTTTCCGTCGAATGAGTAAACGCTCGTGTTGATATATTAGGTGGTGGATTCAACTTTCTCCATGTTATGTTATTGATTACGCTGAATCCCTCTAATTCAAGAGCAACCCCAATGAAGTATATATTATGAAAAGTTCCACTAATCCAGATGGTCCCATTATCTTTCAAGACTTCTCTACATAGTCTTATCCATTCTCTAGAATATGACAACTTATTCTCTGTTGTCATTCCCTTATCCCAATCTGCTTTATCGACTGAAACCATTTTTCCGGAGTGAACTGATATACCACCATTAGATAGAAAATATGGAGGATCTGCGAAAATCATATCTATCGATTTTGGTTCAATAGACTTCAACAAATTGAAAGAATCACCCAACATCAGGTGATATTCATTATTATGAAAAAATGTATTTTGAACATTATTGTTTATCATATTAACCTTCAATCAGTAATTTGTAATAATCACTTCTTCGACATTACCTCTGCCGTTAGCTTCAGAGTTAATGCTTCTTTTCGCTTGAACAACATGAATATTGAAATCTTTATATAAATCATTAATCAGTTTTGTATTGTGATTGCTGAGCATCACGAATACACCTTTATTACTTAATCGCTTAAATACTTCTGAGAGTCTAACTTGTTCATCTTTACCAAAACTTTCCTTAGAATAGGCAGTGAAATTGTTTTGTTCATCAAACGTATCATAAGGGGGATCAAAATATACAAAGTCAGACTTCTTAGCAGTAGATACTACTTTTTCGAAGTCATCATTCATTATTGTTATTTTGCTTTTGGATAAGTAATTGTAAAGGTTGTTATATAGCACTTCATCGTAAGCATTAACTTTTTGATACTTTCCAGATGGAACGTTAAAATGGCCTTTAGAATTAACTCTATATAATCCATTGAAACAAGACTTATTCAAATATATCATTCTAGCTGCTTTAACATATATTGGTAAATCCTTATATCCTTCAGTTCTATCCATTTCTCTAACTTCATAATAATATGTCTCGCTATGATTGTTTTGATGTTTAACGAGTTCCTCTATTAATTGATTAAAGTAATTGCTATTTTGAAAACACATATAAGATGAGATTAATTCATTATTTGAGTCCGAAATTACTGCAGTTGTTGGTGCAAAATCAAAAAATACTGCACCACCACCTAAGAAAGGTTCAAAATAAGTGTTGTATTTTTTAGGTGCAAGATCCCTAATCTTATCAATTATTTGTGTCTTTCCACCTGCCCATTTCACAAATGGTTTAACTTTGTAGTGTTTCTTTACTAGATTAATTTCCTCAATTGGAAAATCCATTAGTTCTGACAACGGCATGTTAAAGGCTGCACTAATTTTCACAATAGTCTCTAGTGTTGGATTAATTTGACCATTTTCAATACGAGATATTTGTTCTCTAACAATACCCGTTAAATCAGAAAGTTTTATTTGTGAAACTCCTTGAAACTCTCTTATACTTTTTATTCTTTCTCCAAATGCTGTAAGTATCATTTTATCACCATTTAAATTATAGCATGAGTGTGCATTAAAGTGCACATTATTTGTTCATGAAAACTATTATTTTAAAACTAATTTGATAAACTAATGATATTCTTAGTATAATAGTATTAATAAGTGTGGAGGACCAATTATGGATGTTGATAAATATAGAGTTACTAACGGTGTAAAAAAAGATGTAGTATTAAGAGGGAGTTCTGATGAAATCGAAATAACTAAACAATTCTCAAAATTCTTCGGAATCACCTTTTCTAGAGAAGAAAATTTTAAGTTTTCCGCATATACATTGAATTTTTTACAGCCAAATATTGAACTGCAGCGAAACTATAATCTATTTAATGAGGTGCTACTCCTCTTTTCAAATTATCCTTCGTTCGATACTAGAACCTTCGATTTCATTGATAAGACAATGGATGATTACTCCAATCGATTAGATAAACTTTGTGTATTTATAGTTAGTGCTGATTCAAATTTTACTGAAACCATCGCTCGACATGTCGAAAAACAAAAGGATTTTCGTTTAATTGTACCTTTCACATATGAAGAAATACTATCATCGAACTTGGATGAAAATTTACTTCATACTCGCTTACGAAGTTATCTATATAGTAGAGATTTATTTGCCTTTGAATCGCCACTTAAATCGGATGAGTATTTTTATGGCAGAAGTCAACTTGTACAAACACTATATAGCAAATATAGTTTTGGGCAACAAAGTGGGTTGTTTGGTTTAAGGAAAATTGGTAAAACCTCCGTATTATATGCTTTAGAAAGAACATTGAAACATGTTGATGGTCGTTCTCTATATATTGGATGTGATTCACCATCGATTCATAGAATACGATGGTATAAATTGTTAGAACTTTTAATTATTCAATTGGCTGAAAAGTATGATTTGAGTCCATTGTTTAGAAACTTAAATTTTAATGAGCAAAATGCTCAAATACAATTTGAAAACAATATTAAGCAACTGTACAAATATTTTGATAATAAAAGGATCCTTTTTATATTTGATGAAATTGAAAACATAACATATGAGTTATCCCCAAGTGAACATTGGAATAGTGATTCCGATTTTCTCTATTTTTGGCAATCTATACGTTCTACATTCCAAAAAAATCCAGAGATCTTTTGTTTTATTTTAGCAGGTGTGAATCCAAAGGTTGTTGAAACGAGTCTAATCAAGGGACAAGATAATCCAATATTTTCTATGATAGAAAAAATTTACCTTAATTTCTTTGACATTAAAAATGTGAAAGAAATGGTTTCGCGAATTGGAGGATACATGGGATTGTTTTTTGAAGAAGAAATTTACACTTATCTAGTAGAGGATTATGGTGGTCATCCATTTTTAATCCGTCAGGTATGCAGTTTATTAAACAAATCTATTAAACATAAACCTGCTACGATTGATAAGATAACTTATAAATCTTTGAAAAAAAACTTCGATAACCAGTTATCATCATACGTCGAACAGATTATTGGGGTATTAAAAAACTCCTACAGCCATGAGTTTGACCTCATTTCTGTTTTAGCAAACGAGGGAAATGATGAGTTTTTAGATGAAATAACAAACAGAGATGAGATTAATCATTTGATAGGTTATGGGATTTTGGCTCACAAGAATAATTATTATAGCATAACAATTAATGCAATTTCTGAGTATCTGCAAACTAATTATATTAGAAAAAAAGTACCTAAAAAAATCGAAGAAAAGTGGGCAATAATTAGCAAACGAAGAAATAAGTTAGAAGTTAAATTACGCTCATTAATAATTAATGCCCTGGAAAGTCAAAAGGGTAAAGCTACAACAAAAAACATTATTTTAGGTGTAAAGGAGACTTCCCTTAGAGATAAAATAAAAGGTGGTACCATAACAGAGATAGTTGAAAATAACTATTACTTTTCAGATTATAAGACTATTATTCTAAAAGAATGGCCACTATTCGATAAATTGTTTATAGACAAATCAAAATTTCACTTGTACATTGATGTTATAAGTGATTTCAGAGCTGATGCCCATGCAAAGAATATCACTGATGAAAACTACACCTTATTATCCTATGCACTTGATTGGTTTGATAAAATTATTGATTAGGTTTATATCAATACTAATTTGATTGTTTTTAATTGAATCGATATTTATTATCTGTATCTAATCATATGATATACAATCTGTACCTTTTCAATCGGTTCAAACTCTTGTAACGGCCAACCCAGAAAAATCATCTACTTTCCCTCTGTCGGATTTGAACTACATAAAGGATTGTATAAAAAAGTAAAAAAATGCTCCTAAATGAGCATTTTTCCGTCTTTTTAAACCAAATAAATATCATTTTGGAGGCCTCAAACGGATTTGAACCGATGATCAGGCAGTTGCAGTGCCTTGCCTTACCACTTGGCTATGAGGCCTTTTAAACACGCCCTATCATTATACCGTTTTTCGAATGAAAAAGTCAATATGGATTCATCCAAATCATGTGGTTAATGCCTTAAACCACAGGGGTAACGCCTCAGATAACAGCCGATAGGTTTCCTCGTGTGTTCCATCGTAATAAGGATCGGGAACAATCTCGCCTTTTCGATTAGGATCAATATCCAACATAAGATGAATCTTATGTTTGTTGTTGCCCGCGATGCGTTTTAAATCGTTCACATTTTGATGATCCATCGCAATCACAACATCAAAAGAATCAAAATCGGATGCGTTGATCTGTTGGGCTTTCTTCCCTCTCCAGTCATAACCGATACGATTTAGTATCTGTTGTGTTCCGCGATGCGGTGGATTTCCAATTTCCCACGATGAGGTCGCTCTTGACTCAACATGAAACGCATGGCTTAATCCTTTTTCTTGAATCATTTGAATGAACATGCCTTCTGCCATTGGCGAACGACAGATGTTACCCAAACACACAAATACGATTTTCTTCATGTCATCCATCCTTTCTTTTTCCATGATATCACGATTTATACGAAATCGAAAATGGTTTGAGTTGACACGTTAGGCGAAATGCTATATAATGATTTTGGCAATCTGCTATTAAGACTGCCAATAGGAGGGAAACCATGAACTTTACGCAAATGGACGATTATAACAACGATCCCAAACTTTTAGAAAAATTCGGAAGAAACATCAATGATGCGATTAAAGCGGGAAAAATTGATCCTGTGATTGGTCGTGAAGATGAAATCCGCAGAATGATCAAAATTTTATCCAGAAAAACCAAAAACAATCCTGTCTTAATCGGTGAACCCGGTGTAGGAAAAACGGCCATCGTTGAGGGTTTAGCCCGCCGTATCGTGGATAAAGATGTTCCACTAGGGCTCCAAAACAAGACCCTTTATGAACTCGATATGGCCCAACTTGTTGCAGGCGCTAAATTCAGAGGTGAATTTGAGGAACGCTTAAAAGCTGTTCTTAACCGGATCAAACAGTCCAACGGAGAAATCATTCTATTCATCGATGAACTGCACACCATCATTGGAGCCGGTCGTGCCGATGGCGCTATGGATGCTTCTAACATGCTTAAGCCCTTGTTAGCCCGCGGAGAGTTGCACTGTGTTGGAGCAACCACACTAAATGAATACCGAAAATACATTGAAAAAGATTCGGCCCTCGAAAGACGCTTTCAGAAGGTTTTGATTAATGAACCCTCGGTTACAGATACCATTAGCATTCTAAGAGGGCTTAAATCGCGATTTGAGGCCCATCATGGGGTTCATATCTCAGATCCAGCGATTATTGCTGCTGCGACTTTATCGAATCGTTACATCACCGATCGCTTTTTACCGGATAAAGCCATTGACTTAATTGATGAAGCCTGTGCATCTATTCGGATGGAAATTGATTCAATGCCTGTTGAATTGGATACGGTTTTAAGACGTTTGATGCAATTGGAAATTGAAAAAACAGCATTAGACAAAGAGACCGATCCCATCTCCAAACAGAGACTAGCCCACATTAAAGAAGAGATTGGGGTCTTAAAAAAAGAAGAAACCCAACTGAAAAATCAATGGAATCTTGAAAAAGATCAACTGAACCTAATTAAACAAAAAAAGAACGATTTAGAAAACTATCGCCTCGAACTTCAAAATGCGTTTAACGTAAGCGATTATCAAAAGGCAGCTGAGCTTCAGTACAGCAAGATTCCTGAACTTGAAAAAACCTTGGAACAATTAACCCAAGCCATTCAACAGGAAGGACGGTTATTAACGGAAGTCGTTAATGAAGAAAGCATAGCTGACATAGTCTCCAAGTGGACGTCCATCCCCATCTCAAAACTCATGTCGGGCGATCGAGAAAAACTGCTTCACCTAGAAACGACGCTTAAAAAACGGGTCATTGGACAAGATCACGCCATCAAACTGATTAGTGATGCCATCATTCGCCAACGGGCTGGCATCAAAGACGAACATCGTCCTATTGGTTCCTTCCTCTTCTTAGGGCCCACAGGTGTTGGAAAAACGGAGGTGGCTAAAGCACTTGCCGAAGCACTTTTTGACAGTGAAAACCAAATTGTGCGTCTGGATATGAGCGAATACATGGAATCGCATAGTGTGTCTCGTTTGATTGGGTCTCCACCTGGGTATGTGGGGTACGATGAGGGCGGACAGTTGACGGAGGCGGTTCGTAGAAAACCTTATTCGATTGTTTTGTTCGATGAAATCGAAAAAGCCCATCCAGAAGTCTTCAATGTGCTCTTGCAGATTCTAGAAGATGGACGTTTGACAGACAATCAAGGTCGTATCGTTGACTTTAAGAACACCATCATTATTTTGACATCCAATATTGGAAGCGAATACCTTCTTTCCTATGAGGATAACGCCCAAAAACACGTGATGGATTTAGTCAAGACCAAATTCAAACCTGAGTTCATCAATCGAATCGATGAGATGGTCATCTTTAATGCGCTATCCTTAAAAATACAAATCGAGATCGCTAAAAAAATGCTTTCAGATTTGCATCTTCGCTTGAAAGAAAAAAACATTGAAATGGTTTTCGGAGATGACATCCAAAAGTATGTGATTCAAAAAGGATTTAATGATGAATATGGAGCAAGACCCTTAAAGCGCTTGATTCAACGGGATATCGAAACGTTGATTGCGATGAACATCATTGAAGGTCTCATCGTGCCTCATGTTCCTTATCACATGATGGTTCATGATGACCAATTGGTCATTAAAGAAAACAAAGAAGGCTGACTTAGCCTTCTTTTTGCTCATGGGTCACATGAATGATGTAATGCGTGTTAGAGGGATTGCTTGTCTCCATAAATTCATAATGGAGATGATGACTTTCCAAGATGATTTCTAAATCTTTTTTTCGATATGGATGAATACGATTGGTTTCCTTCTGAACCGTTCCATCGCCAATAAGGTAGGTGGTAAAATCGATCCAATGCGGTTGATACCGATATTCGCGCACAAACACACAATCAGCGGTTTCAATGGTTTTAAGAAAGCGGGGTTTATCGGACATGATAGAATCATAATTGAGTAATTGAATAAAAAAATGCCCGTCAGGTTTCAGTTTTCTGGCTATTTTTTCTACCAATTGGTTTAACCGGTAAACATCCAAATGAGGAAGCGTGTTTCCTAAACATAGGATGGTATCAAATGGCATGCTGGTCTCTAAAAAAGCGACCATATCCGCTTGAACCCATGTGACATGCGGGTAGCGCTTAGCGGCAACCTCAATCATGCCTAAATCCAAATCAACCCCTATTACGTCATCATAGTTTTCATAAAGTGCATTCGCCATTCTTCCGGTTCCACAGCCTAAATCCAAGGCTCGTCCGCCTTTAGCATACGATAAAATCAGATTTTTAAGGACTGTATTTTCAGGAAAGATACGGTCATAATGGTGACTTAGATGATGGTACATCAAAGCACCCCCAAAAAGCGAAACGTCGTGATAATGATGTAGAGTGAGAAAATACTGAAAATAGCGGACCAAACGACCAATTGCGATGCTAACTTGGTGTCGCTATGCATTTCTTCTGCCATGAACACCGAAGCCACAGCAATCGGCGTAGCATAAAGTGCAATCAGTGGAGCAAACGCCATATCCATTCCTGTTATACGGTCTTTAAGAAGATAGGCAACCGAAAGAACCAGCAATGGAACAAAAACGATTCTTAGAATCACACCGGTGGTAATCTGCTTAAACTGAGTGGAAATGGCTTTAAACTCAAACTGCCCACCTAAAGCCAATAACGCCATGGGTGATGCGGTTTGACTGATCATCTTAATCGCATCATAGAGAAATTTAATATCACGCTCTAAACTAAAGACACGCTCACCATGGGACATGGGGATGAACCCTCTAAAAAACAAAGCGGCTAAAGCTAAACCCACTGCGATGATTAATGGATTTTTCATCACGTTTTTCATCATGATTGAAAAGGACATCTTTTGACCGATCATGTCTTTTTGGAACATGGATAAAGCAATGACACAAAGCATGATGATAAAAGGAAGCGAAAACGCTCGAGAAATCGATAAAATCACAATCGACCCTGGGTTCCCTAACGTTTGCATGAGTGGAACCCCTACCAATAACGCGTTGGTGTGGATGGCTGCTTGTAAAACCACACCTTTTTCTCGGTCATCTTTAATAAGCAGTTTGACCAAAGGAATCGAAAGGAAAAAAACAACGAAAAGCGCTGGAATCACGAATAGAATAATCGACCATGGAATATCGGAAAGGCTGTCCATCTGCAAAATGTTAAAAAACATAAGCGTTGGCAAAGCAATCCTGAAAACATACTTGTTCAAGTTCGAAAAAAAGATAAAATCAAAAAATTTAATCCGTTTGGCGAAATACCCTAACATGATTAAAAGTACGATGGGAAAAATGGCGTTTAATGCAAATAAAAACGTGTCCATAGGGTGTCATCTCCACCTATCATTTTATCATAACCCTAATCAAAATGGTTCTAAAATAAAAAAGGCGTAGCCTTTTTATTTTTTGATGTAGGTCTGCTTACGAATCGTTCCATCGACTTTATGGATGACGATGGATGAGCCGGCATTATCGGCTAAATCTTGTGCGTAAAGAATAGCGTCTTTTTGGGTATCAAAATACTTGATGGTTTTAGATGACCCTTCTTTTCGAACACGCCATTTTTTAAACTGGGGGCTTTCACTATCTTTGTTTTGAGACACATGATATTTAGGCGTTTTGGTCTTAGGGGTTGGTTTTTCAATGGGTTCTAACTGAGGCTCAGGTGTCACAACGGGTTCTTCCATAACGTCTTTTTCCATCAAGGGAGTTGGTTCAACATGTGGAACAAAATCATCCACCTTTTTTACTTTTCTTTTTTCTCGCCATTTCTTAAAGAAACACATTTTTAAATCCCTCCTATCTAATTCCATTATAATCGGTTCATGAATGTTTTGCAAACGAAGCCCTTGCATAAAAAAACACGTGAACCATCACGTGTCTTAATCTTTATTTCTTTTCTTCTTGATCTTCGGGTGCAGGATTTTGTTTGGCTTCGCCAAGAAATTTAGGAAGTTCCATTCCCGCCATATCAAACAGTTCTTTCATGGGTGGAATGGATTTAAGCAAGGACGAAGCGAAGTTCGCTGTGGATGTTGTTCCTTCTTTTCCACTATCCCAAACAGTAATCTTATCAAATTTGAGGTTTTGAATGGCTTGCACTTGAATTTCGACTAAACGCTCGAGTTTATCGGCAATTAACAGTTTGACAGCTGCATCCGTATTGTTTCCAGATGCACTCACAATATCTCTAAATCCTTCGGCTTGTTTTGAAAGAATTTCATAAGCCCCTCTGGCTTCGGCTTCAAGTTTTGCATAAATGGCATCCGCTTCACCTTTAGCCTTGCGGCGAGTCTCTTCAGCAATGGCTTCAGCCTCAATAACTTTTTTGTTTTTCTCGATTTCAGCTTTTATAATGATGTCTGCTTCAAGTGTTGCTTTCTCACGGCTGGCACGCGCCAATTCGGCTGTTTTCTCCGCATTGTATGCTTCTTCGAGTGCTTTAGCTTCTGCAATCTTTTCAGCAGCAACTGCCCGTCTTAAGGCTTCGGCTTCGATTTCGCGGCGTTGGGCGTTGGTTTGAGAAATGTATCCAAGGGATTTGTTTTCACCTTCAATTGCATTGGCATTGGCTTCTGCTACTTGAATCCGTTGGTCGCGAAGCGCGTTCGCTTCACCAATGGATCCATCCCGGTTTTTCTCAGCGACTGATTTTTTAGCATCGTTAATGGCTTTAGCGGCAGCTTCTTTTCCAAGAGCTTCGATATAGCCAGACTCGTCGTTGATATCGGTGACGTTGACGTTAATCAGACGCAAGCCAATCTTTTTGAGTTCGGATTCAACGTTGGAGGAAACCGCCTCTAAAAATTTGTCGCGATCGGTGTTGATTTCTTCAATATCCATGGTTGCGATAACCAAACGAAGCTGTCCGAAAATGATATCTTTTGCGAGTTCTTGTATCTCGCTAAGTTTAAGCCCCAAAAGTCTTTCTGCAGCATTTTGCATAATGCCTTGCTCGGTAGAAATCCCGACTGTGAATCGTGAGGGGACATCAATACGGATGTTTTGTCGTGATAAGGCTTTCGTTAAATCCACTTGAATAGAAAGCGGTGTTAAATCAAGGTATTGGTACGCTTGTATAAAGGGGTAAATGAATTTAGAACCCCCATGGATGCAAACCGCTGATCGGTTGGAACCGTCTTTGTTATTGCCGATTTTTCCGTAGATTACCATGATTTTGTCCGAAGGACATTTTTTGATTCTTGAAACAATAAACACAAGAATCGAGAACAAAATAAGGATTAGCGTGACAATTAAGCCGGTTACCCCAGTGTTGAAAATCATAAACATCATCTTTTTTCTCCTTTAATTCTTATTTTCTTTTGACCTTGACGGTCACTTGATCTTCGAGTGAAACAATTTCGACTAACGTTTTGGGCATAATGTCTTCGTCTTCATCGGTCACCGCATCAATCTCGGCATAGCGCTCTTGGATGACCAAAGTCACTTTGCCTTTTCCTTGGTGTTTTTTAGGAATTCTTAAATAGACCGTCGCTTCTTTGTGAAGCGCATGATGGTAATCGAGGTTACCTGAGGACTCAAGTTTCATGGATGCCCTAAAGGCAAGTGCTTGAAGATACGCCGCTAAAAGACCGCCTAAAATGCTTAAAATCAACGATCCTATCGGACCCACAAGGCTGAAAAAAATGAGATTTAACCAGCCACCAATAGCCAAGAACACAATGACGCTACGAAGGTTAAGCAATCTTAGCCCTGAAATCCCTGTGAGTGGCTCATCGTTTATAAAATCAAGACCTGAACCAGTATCTACACCATCAAAATCGGTTCCTTCAATTCCTAAAAGCATAAGCACCAAAAAAATCACAATAATGCCGGTTGCTGCAAGCGCAACCGAAAAACTAATTTGCTCGACTAAACTCAGTGTTTCCCACCACATCGACATGACCCCCTAAATAGTTTTTGTATACCTCATTATACCATATTTATTCTTCGAATTCATTCGTTTTTCGATAGCCCTCAAACCACTGGGTGATTTCATGAAGCCTCTTGATTCTGGCCAATGGTTTTCCGCTTCGTGAGAGTTCATGATTCTCCCCTTTGAACCAAACAAATTTTGTTGGAACGCCTTGTTCTTTTAGATGCGTGAACAGCTGCATGCCTTGCTCAATCGGACACCGATAATCTTGATCAGAATGGATAATCAATAACGGCGTTTTCATCAATGGAACATACTTGATAGGCGACTGGTCCCATAGTTTTTCAGTGTCATGAAGCGGGTGTCCATCGGTTTGATCGTTGGAAAAATAAAACCCGATATCCGAAGTGCCATGAAACGACAACCAATTGGATATGCTTCGTTGAGTGACTGCAGCTTTAAAGCGGTGGGTGTGTCCAATGATCCAGTTGGTCATAAACCCGCCATAGGATCCCCCTGTGACAAACAACTGAGAAGAATCAATGCTGGGCTCTTTCTTAAGCACTTCATCCATAAAATCCATCAAATCGTGATAATCGATTGTTCCATATTTTCCTCGGATGTCTGCAAATAGGTTGCCTTTGCCGTCTGCGCCTCTTGGATTAGCAAAGCAAACAAAATATCCTTTGTTTGCCCATACTTGCATTTCGTGATAGTAAACGGGGCCATAGACCGTCTTGGGTCCACCATGGATATCTAAGATACAGGGGTATTTAAGGTCTGGATGATAGTCTTTTGGATAAAGGACCCAACCTTTGATGTGATGTCCCTCTTTTTTAATTGTAATCGTTTTGGGTTTGGCAACATAATGGTTTTTTAGAATCGGATTATGCTTGCTCACTCTTATCGGTTTTTTGGATGTGAGTTGATAAAGATCCTGACGTCTTTGTTGATAAAGCGCAATGCCATAAAACGTATCATTCATCACAGCAAGCCCGTCAATAGACCCATTGAAAGCGATAAACTTTTCTAGATGACCGTCTTGATTGAGTCTTAAAACCTCGGAGTGATCATCTACTGTTGTCACGAAATAGAGGTGTTGATTATGGATGATATCCAAAGATGAGCCCATCAATCGAACATCGGAGCCTATGGTATTGCCTAAGGTGTTCCCATATGTGGATAACAAACGGAGTTCCCCATGTTCACACACATAAAAATCTGGGTTTTGGTTGATACCAAACCGATCCATCTTGGATGCAGCAACCACCACTTTATGATTCACCAAATAGATGTTTTTAATTGAAAATTCACCTTGAGACAGCAAGGTTTTCGTCTCTTTGTTAAGCACATCGTATTCGTAAATGCCGTGTGTCAAATCTTTAATGGCTTGGTGGGTCTGACCGGTATAGTAAATTTTCCTCTTATCAGCTGACACACGGGTCACACCGACATTAAACAAAAGATCAACCATAGGAAAAAGGCGCATCTCTTTCATATCCAAAAGCAGCAATTGATTGCGTTTTTGATTGACAAAGCCTTGTCCATTGAAGTAAAAGGGAATCTCATCAATCGCTTCATACGCTTCGTTTTCTTTTTTTCTCTTAAGAAAGGCTTTTCTTTCGTCACCGCTTAATTGATAAAGTTGATGATCATCCGGTTTAAGAAAAGAGGAAACCAAAAGCGTATTAGGGTCCAATATTTTAACAATCTGTCCCGGTATAGGAAGGGTGTAATACGGGTGAACTTGTCGGGTTTGCGCATCGTATCGATAGTACAACGTTCGCTTTTCATCCTTGAAGAGTTTTTCGTCTTGTTTTGTTTTGGCATACTGAAAAATAAGATCATCTTGGTCCCATAGATAATGACTTTTATCGTTTAGAAATTGAATTTTTTGATGGTTCTCTCCATCAAAAACGTAAAGGGTGTGATGGTACTCATTTTTTTTAAGGCTAGCTTTGGATCTGATATACGCTAATTGGTTTTGACTGCTATTCGCCGTCAACCCAGACAAATAGGTGAACTGGATAAAATCATCCAACTTGATTTCTATCATAGTGTCTCCTTCTTCTATGAAAAAATGGCCGAAGCCATTAAATCACGAAATTTCCTTCTTTAAATACGATGATTTCTTTTCCGTCTTGTGTCGTTCCGATAATCTCCATGTCCGCACTTCCAAACATAAAATCCACGTGTGACATTGAGTTATTGTATCCTTTTTTCTCCAGTTCCGAAATCGGAGCACCGATTCCGTTTTTAATGTTCATAGGATACGCACGACCTAGGGCCATATGGCAAGATGCGTTTTCATCAAACAAGGTGTTATAAAATAAGATATTGGTGTTCGAAATGGGTGAATCATGAGAAATCAAAGCGATTTCACCGATGTAACGGCTTCCTTCATCGGTATTCAGCAAGTTTTCAAGGGCTTGTTGTTCTTTTTTAGCCCCAAAATCAACCACTTTCCCCTCTTCGAATACTAACCAAAAATCTTCGATCAGTTTCCCTTGGTAATTGAGCGGCTTAGTGGCCACCACTTTGCCTCTAGTTCCCCATTTATATGGCATAGTGAACGTTTCTTCAGTCGGAATATTGGGATTAAAATAGACATTGTTAGCTGCTATTTCACCACCACCGGACCAAATATGGTCTTCGACGAGTTCAACCACGCAATCTGTTCCTAAACTGTTTCTAAAATGCAACGATTTAAAATTAAGGTTGTTTAAGATTTGATTGTGCTTAAGCAGGGTTTCATTATGCTTTGCCCACTCATCAATCGGATCGTTATCTTCCGTGACTCTAGACGCTTTTAAAATGGCATTCCAAAGGCTTTCTACGGCTTGTTCTTCTTCTAAATTAGGAAAAACAATCTTTGCCCATACTGGGTTAGGTGCAGCGATAATGGACCACTGGGCTTTGTTTCCCATCATGTGTTCTCTAAAAAACGATAGCGCTTTTTGAACCGCGATGCCCGCTTTTTGGGCTTTCATAGGATCAACATCCTGATTAAGACCTGGAATTGGGGATGCAACCGAAATAAAACATGCGCCTTGTTCAACGAACTCTTTGCTTTGTTCGATGATCCAAGGGGAAACAACTTCCAAATTCTCAACGGTCATGTGCTTTAGGGCACTTCTTGAAACATAGTCATCGCTCCATTGAACATGAACTTTTTTAGCCCCTGCAAGATAAGCTTCCTCTGCGATTTCACGTGCAATTTCCTTCGTTTCTGTGGTGGCTCTGACCACAACCACTTGATCTTTTTGAACATTAGCTCCGACTTGAACGGCCAATTTCGCTAGTTTGTTGATTACGTTTTTGCTTGGCATGATTTCACTCTCCTTATTCGTTATAAGTATAGCATAAAAAAAACAAGAACAGCACGTTTCTTGATTTTTTTATCGTCCACTCAATTTTTTAAATTGAGATGGCTTCACTTTTTGCAATGTATTCATAGACTCGATCCTGTGTCGAAGGTTTACAAAAATAGTAGCCTTGGGCAAAATCGACTCCGTATTTGACAATCATTTGTCGTTGTTCGGGCGTCTCAATTCCTTCAGCAACGACTTTAAGCTTTAGATGATGGGCTAAATCAATCATGTATTTTAACACATAAAACTCCTCAGTGTTTTCTTTGATTCCACTGATGAAACTGCGGTCAATCTTGATGATATCAATGGGCAGTTTTTGAAGGTACGTTAAAGACGAATATCCGGTTCCAAAGTCATCAAGCGCAATCAGAAAACCGAGTCGCCTTAGCTGGTTGAGAACATGAATACTTTTTTGAATATCTGAGATGATCGCGGTTTCTGTGATTTCGATAATGTAACGTTTGCAATCGATTTGATGTTGGTCAATCCATTTAAACAAGTCTTCAATGAACCGTTCATGCATCAACATGGTGGCACTGAGGTTGATAGAAACCTTAAAGTTACTTCGTTTGGCATTCCATGCATGGTAATGGTCGGCCGTATCTTGCAAGACAAACTCCGTGATGTCACGAATCAAACCGTTTTTCTCAGAAAGAGAAATGAATTCAAGCGGCGGGATAAACCCTTTTTCGGGATGATACCAACGAATCAGCGCTTCAACGCTGTGTATGTTGCCTGTTGATAACTCGATAATGGGTTGATAATGAATGCTCATCTCCCCATGATGAATGGCTTTTCTTAAACTGTTCAATAACTCGGTTTGTTCTTTGACAATCGTTACCATTTCTTCATCAAAGATGACGTATTGGTCTTTGCCTTTTGATTTGGCTAACGACATAGCAGCATCGGCGTGTCTAAACAGGGTGATGAAATCTTTCCCATGATCAGGATACAAGGTTACACCTGAGCTAAACGTCAGATAAAACGCATCATTTTCTAGAAAATAGGTTTTTCGAATGGTATTGAAATAACCTTCGATTTTGGGAATCAAAAGTTCAAGATGATCCAAATCAAAAATCGCAATTAAAAACTCATCGCCACCCATTCTAGAAAACACATTGGGAGGTTGGATTTCGTTTTTTAACGCATCCGCTACATCGCGAATTAACTCATCTCCAAGTGAATGGCCTTTGATTTCATTGATGCTTCTAAATTCATCAATGTCAAAGTAAATTAAACCGATAAATTGATCAGGATGCTTAAGAATTTGATCATTGATGCGTTCTTCAATTAAGTATTTGTTTGCTAATCCTGTCAAAGGATCATAATACGCTAAGTCAAACAACTTCTCTTCGAGAGAAAGCGATTTTTTGTGCCCCATATCCAACTCGCCATACGCCAACTCCAACCGGTCAAACGAATCTTTATAGAGTTTGAGATGATAATGAATAATGGCATAAAAGACAAGACCTGATAGGACAACATAGAGAAGCCCTTTGATGGTCTGAATCCATGGAGCAATCGCGACATCAGACAAAAACCAATCGGCCAACCAATCCGTAACAACGATCCAAGAAAAACCGAAAATCCAATACAGCATGATGATAAAAGCCGCTGTTTGGGTGGGATGATTGATGCGCGTCTTTTTCGCTTTTTTCACATGTTTGTCCTCCATCTTACCTTCATTTTACTATCAAGCCTTGAAAAATAAAAGACCAAGTGCTCACTCTTGGTCTTAAAATCTTCGATCTGCATGTTATTGAGCATGTTTTAATGCAAGGTTACGTATCCAATGTCCTTTACTGTAACGCCACAATCCAAACGACAATTTGGGAAATTCCGTTAATTGGACTATTAAGAACATCAAGGTTACGGGAAGGGTTGTGAAAAATGATAAAGATAACGCAACAGGAACCGATACAAGCATCATGAATCCTGAATCAAAGATAAACGTGGACTTGGTGTCTCCTCCCGCTCGGAATGTGAAAAATAAGCAAACATTAAAGGTATAGATTGGAATTAAGAAAGACTGGACTCGGATGTTGAACTGTGCAATGTCTTTCACTACCTGAGAAACATTATAGATATGAACAATGAAGAAACTGAGACTAAACAGCAGCATGCCTGCAACAAGTGCAATCATAACGGAAAACGCGATTAGCTTTTTAGCGTTTTCTTTGGCCAATTCAAGTTGGTTTTTACCTAACGTATTGCCGACTAAAACTGCAACGGCTGTTGCAATTCCGCCAAAGAAAACAAACACTAGCGAAGAAACACTGCTCGTAATGGTCATCGCTGCAAGCGCATCTGTCCCTCTTCTGCTGTAGGAGAAGAAAAAGATAGTGTTTCCGCTGGACCATAACAGCTCATTGAGCATCAAGGGCAATGTCATCACGATAATGGCTCCCAAAAGTTTTTTCTCAATCACAAGCAAATCGGAAAGCCGTGTATTAAACAATGCGCCTTTACGCAGTAGCAACCCAATGGTCAACCCCAATTCAAGCACACGCGCCAGCAAGGTTGCAATGGCTGCACCAACGATGCCTAACTCTGGAAATCCAAAGGAACCAAAAATAAGCAAATAGTTTAAAATGGTATTTGTTAAAATGGTGATTAATGAGATAACAAATAACGGTTTAGTGACCCCGGTTTCACGAAAGGTAGATCCAATAGCGGTGCTAATTGCCCAAGGTAAAAAACCGAATTTAACGATGGTCATGTAATCGATGGACCCTTGAACAATGGTTGGGTCATCTGAGAAAATCATAAAAAGCGGTTTAGCAAAAACGGTGAAAATCAGAATGGCTAAAAGAGAAACAAATCCGGCTGCAACAACCTTGAAACGAAATGTTTCTTTCAGTTTTCCATACTCTTTAGCTCCGTAGTATTGAGCAGCAAAAACACCAGCTCCACCTAAAATACCAAAGATGACTAAAATATAGATGAAATAGAGTTGATTGACGATGGCCACAGATCCCATGGCAACTTCGCCAAGCCGTCCAACCATAAAATTATCAACCAATTGAACAGCCGATGTCAAAAGTTGTTGCAAGACCAAAGGACCTGCAAGTGCGATGATGGTACGATAAAATTGCTTAGTTCCGATCAATTGTTTCATGGTTTACCTCAGCCTTTTTCATTATATCACAAATGAAAGCGGTCATTCTCAAAAAAAAACCACTCTTTAAGTGGTTTCGTCAGCCTCAGGAATTTCAATAATCCGCAAGGTGTTGGTGGATCCATGTTTTTGGGCCCAACCGGATGTGGTAATGAGTGTGGTTCCTGGGGTAAATCCAAAATCCAAAGCCACTTCAATGGCAACTTTATCATAGACCGAATAATCCGTCACGTTTTTTCTTATGGCTGAAAAGACACCCCAATAATACGTGAGTCTCTGTGCGGTTTCAAGGCTGTCTGTGACCGCGATAATGGGTACGGATGGCCTGAACTTGCAAATCCGTCTTGCGGTTCCTCCAGTTTCGGTAAAGGCGATGATGACTTCTGCTTTTGGCAAAGCCAATGCGGTTTGACTGACCGCGATACCTATCGCATCATTGATGTTTTGACTGCTTGTGTTAATGGCATTTTGAAGTTTATCCCGGTAAGAAATCTTATCTTCGATGGCTTTAGCAATCGTATCCATGGTCAAAACGGCCTCAATTGGGTATTCACCTGCAGCCGATTCTCCCGAAAGCATAATCGCATCTGAACCATCTAAAATGGCATTAGCCACATCGGATGCTTCCGCACGTGTGGGCCTTGGTGAATGCATCATCGATTCAAGCATATGGGTAGCTGTGATAACAGGTTTCCCTTTTTCATTGGCTTTATGAATAATGTCTTTCTGATAAATAGGAACCAAAGAAGTGGAAACTTCTACTCCTAAATCACCACGGGCAACCATGACACCATCACTCACGTCAAGAATTTCATCCAAATTATCCATGCCTTCTTGATTTTCTATTTTCGCGATGAGTTCAATATTGGGGTTACCATGCGTCTTTAAAATCTCTCTGATTTCAAGCACGTCTTCTTTTCTTCTGACAAATGACATCGCAATCATGTCCACTTTCTTTTCAATAGAAAATACGATATCATCATAATCTTTTGCTGAAACAAATGGCATCGAGAGTTTAACATTTGGCACATTGACACCTTTTTTTGATTTGATGCTGCCAGAGTTCATGATTTCGCCTGTTAGATAATCGCCTTTGTTTTCAATGACTCGAATCTTCATTTTTCCATCGTCTATCAGGATAAAATCATCACTGTGAATGTCTAAAAAGAGTTCTGGACAATCAATATGGAAGCGCTCTTTGGTTCCTAAAATGGGCTCCTTATGAATCTCGATCAAATCACCACGTTTAAAAAAAGCGATATCGTTTTCAAATTTTCCTGTTCGTATCTCTGGACCTTTTGTGTCAGCAAGAACACCGATGTGTCTTTTTTTAGCCTTAGCTACTTTTCGAATCATATCCACTCGGCGACCATGTTCATCATGGTCAGCGTGTGAGAAATTTAAACGTGCTACATTCATTCCTGCATCAATCAGTTTGTCAATCATCACTTCATTGTCCGTTGCCGGTCCGATGGTGCAGATGATTTTTGTTTTTCTTTTCATTTTAAAACCCTCCTGACATAACCACATCTATTATACATGAAATTAAGACTCAATGCTATGGCTTTATCGGTTTGGAAAACGATTTCAAAAAAACAATCCATGAAATGGATCGTTTTGTCAAAAGGCTTCATCTGAGAAAAGATGGATAAATACGTCGGCGATTTCGGGATCAAACTGTGTCCCCTTATTGATAAGAATCTCTAATATGGCTTCTTGGTGCGTCAATGGTTTTCGATAAGGACGTTCAGAAACCATTGCATCATAAGCATCTGCAATCGCTATAATTCGCGCCCTTAAGGGAATGTCTTCGCCACCGATGGCTCTTGGATACCCTTTGCCGTCAAAACGCTCATGATGGCTTAGAATGTCTTCAGCAATATCCGCATACTCGGTTGAATTTAACAAGATGCGATACCCAATCTCGGGATGCTTTTTGATGAGTTCCCATTCTTCCGTGCTCAGTTTACCTGGTTTGTTTAAAATGGTGTCATCGATTGCAATCTTTCCGATATCATGAAGATGACTGATGGCTTCTAGTTTATTTAAATCATCTTGTTTCATGCCTAATCTTTCACCAATTGCTCGGCAAATAGAGGAGACACGATTGGAATGCTCTTCTTCTCTTGGGTTTTTTTCATGTAAAGCATGAATAATGGCCTTGATGGTTTCATTACGATGCGACGAAAACTCAAAGAGCTTGTGGCTGTACATGTTATCTTCAGCATCTTTTAAAAGATTCATGTTCGGGTGTGCTTCATCTTTAACAGCGAACCCAAATGAGACCGATATCTTGGTTCCATAAATTTGATGTTTTTCTAGTTTTTTTCGCACCTGTTCAACTTTTAACTCGCCTTGTTCCAGCGTGGAATTGGGCATTAAAATGACAAACTCATCGCCTCCAATTCTAGCGATTTTACTGTCATCTTTAAATACAGCAATGAGTTCATCAGCGATGGTGCATAGCAGTAAATCTCCGGCATCATGCCCGAATGCATCATTAAGGAGCTTAAGCCCATTGATGTCTCCAGAGATTAAGACCAGTGGATGCGATTGGGGTTGATCTAAACGTTCAAGTTCTTCGTTAAAGTAGCGACGGTTATAAAGATTGGTCAATGGATCGCGATAACTTAAATACAATATGGACTTTTCATATTGTTTTCTTTCCGTGACGTCTTGACTAAAAACCGTTAAACCGATTATTTTTCCTGATTCATCTTTGATTGGAGCAAAATGCTGCTCAACATAATGCCCAGGCTGATGCGTCAATTCTGCGACACAATAAGCAGTTTGTCCGTTTAATGCTTTTTGCAAGTAATGCCTCATTCGTTCAATCGTTGGCTGATCTTTTAGATTGGACATATAGTCTTCTTTAATCTGGATGTCTTTTTGATAATGCTTTCGCATTACGAAAGCGTGGTACTGATTAAAGGACAAATAATGAAGGTGGGTGTCTAATGCGAAAATCTCCATGGTTTTTGATGAATCGATAGAGGCTTGAAGCAGTAACTTTTGATTGTGATTGACTTTAGAAAACTCAATTCTTTCCTTTTGATTGTCGAATGATTTAGCTAAAAACATAAACACCACTGGGAAAATCAATAGCATGGGTAAAACCAATTGTGAAATAACAAAAATAGGATTGGGAATGGTTAAAAAACAAGTTAATGTTAAAACCGTGGATGTCACACCCATCAGATAATACTCCAACCATCGATTAGAGATGTTAATTCTCTTTCTCACATAAAACCAAGACAATCCAAGACCGGAATTGACTAAGATGGTCAATACACCTGAATAGACACCGCTTCCACCAACAATGGTTCGATAAACGATTCCAACAATTGCAGCAAACAAAGTAGCTACCGGACCGAAATAAAGACCAATCGCAGTATATAAAATGTTTCGTGTATCAAAAAAAACGCCTTGGACCAACGTCCAGGGATAGCGCATAATTAAAATAGCCACGGCACCCAAAACCAAACCGATCAATCCATTTTGAACATTCGTTTTAGTCACATGACGATAATTTGTTGCCGAATAGATAAAAACCAAACCAAACAATAAAATCGCATTTTTAATCAAATCATTCACTATTAGCCACATGTGCGTATTCCATGCCTTTCGTAAGGTCTTTCTACTCTAATGATACATTATGACACCATTTTTTCCAAAATATTAAGTCATCATAAAATAAAACACCAAGGAGGTGCTTTAGGAGTCACACAAAAAACTTAAAAAAATTAAAGATACATTCATGCCTTCGGCAATGCTGCCATTCGAATAATTCTTAACGATTTAACTGAAAAACCCCAATTCGAAGATTCCGCCTGGAGAGCCCCCCTGATTCGCGTCTCCAGGGCAATCTTCTGATCAGAGATGCACGATGTGCCAAAAGTAGCAACAAACCGGCGTGCAACTTCAATCACAATACGTCGCATGAGTTGGTCCATTTGATCGCTTGGTCGATCCTGTTCTGTCAAATCGTATTCAACATACAATGATAATCTTACCCCCATATCATTGACCATGATCACTTCACGATTTAGAGAAAAAACATAGTGCTTAGCCTGTGGATGTTGTTCCTCATAAGAGGCAACAGTTTGCATGACGTCTTTGTGTCCCCACCCGTGGAAATCATGCTCAACAAACCAGACCTTTTGGTCATCCCTTTCTTTCAGCAACATGAAAAACCCACCTAACAGTCCAAGGATGATCACACTAAGCTGTAACATATCCGGGTTCATGATACGACCTCCATAAGGATGAAAAAAGGAAGACTTTCCGCTAAACCTTCTTTCTCTATTACCAATTTATCATGAAAAAGACCACAAAAACAGGGCGGATATGACCTATTATTCATCATCTTGCTAGGTTGTTAGAAAAAAAACATTGGGCTAAACGGGTTCCCATTTAATCCGAATGTTTGATTTCTAAGCGTGATGATGGATTATCCCAAAACGAAGGTTACGATCTCTTCGATCACATCATCTGGAATCTTGCCTTCAGTTTGATAAGCATTTTCAATGGTTTCCAAAACCCCATCGACAAAGAAATGATTTAATGTCTCATAAAACGAGAATGAGACGCCTTCTGTGTCTTTTAACAATGTTTGATAGGTGTCAAAATGAGAGCGATTAATCTGTAAATCTTTCCCACCATGCATGATAAGCATCGGTTTATTAGCCGCTTCTAAAAGTTCACTAACAAAATCGATTTGATTATAGAATAGCCAATAGGCGTAATACGCACCAAAATAGAAATACTCGGATTTGTTAGGGTCATTTTCCTTGATGTTTTTCACCGTCAACGCGTAAAGAAGATTGTCGCTGTACTCCTGTTCTCCGTAATAGACCAAGTATTGTTCCATAATGAGATCCATGAGGTGCATGGAGGTTCCAGCCATAATAATTGAGCCTTTAATTCTTGTGTCATGATTAACCAAATAGGGTGCCATTTGACCGCCTTGAGAATGACCCAAGACATAAAGATTGTTTGAATCGATGCGACGGTCAGCAACAAGATAATCCAAGGCACCTTTTACGCTATCCATGTACTCATCCTGCAGAGTAAAAAGAACATCTTTTTGAACAACCAGGTAATGCTGATAGGATACTTTGTGATAACGCAAGGTAGCTATGCCTTGCTTGGCAAGCGATTCGGCTAAATCTTTAAAAGGTTTTAGTTTTCCCGTTGTGGAATCCATATCATTAGGACCAGATCCAGATACCAGTAAAATGGCTGGAACAGCTTGATTGCTTTTCGGAATGGTTAAAATGCCAGCCAGTTCATACTCTCCAGATTGAATGGTGACATGTTCTTCTACAAATGCGAAGCCGTCTTCTTTCTTACCACACGCCATGAGTGTGACGACTAAGATCACTACCCATAACACCATTTTGATTTTTTTCATTGTTGTCACTTCCTTCATTTTATTATAACATAGCCCTATGGGAATCTTACTCGTTTTCAAGTGAATCCCTACGATGGTTTTAAAAAAAAATCCAACTAGAGCGGTTAGCATCTAATCTGGATATCCATTAAATGATGGAGCGGGTGATGGGAATCGAACCCACGTCTCCAGCTTGGAAGGCTGGGGTAATAGCCATTATACGACACCCGCAAAGAATTGATGGTCGGGAAGACAGGATTTGAACCTGCGACCTCCTGGTCCCAAACCAGGCGCT
>CAZKLM010000011.1:0-49769 GCA_964553755.1 uncultured Acholeplasmataceae bacterium | reverse complement strand
TGGTGCGGACGATGAGACTTGAACTCACACGGCATTACTCTGCCACATGCCCCTCAAACATGCGTGTCTACCATTCCACCACATCCGCTATTAAAAAAGGTGCAGGACACCTTTTTATTCGACTGCAATGATATATGTGTATATATCTTGTTTTCCTTCTATGATGTCAACTTCAATATCGGGATTCAATTTTTTAGCATGCGCGACCACTAAATCCAACTCATCTTCATCGGTGTCATTGCCGTAGAAAATGGTGATGATTTCGCGAGATGGATCAATGATTTCATCTAATAGTGCTTTGGTTGTGTCTAATCTGGATGACGTGGATACCGTGATCTTACCACCGGTGATTCCGATATAGTCATCTTTCTTGATTTGAATGCCATTGATTTCGGTATCTCTAACCGCGTAGGTCACTTCACCTGAACGCATGTTATTCACCGTTTCCATCATGGCTTCATAGTTATCATCCAGTTCCATCGTTGGATCAAACGCCATCAAGGAAGCATACCCTTGAGCAATCGTCTTTGTCTTAAGGACTCTAATGGAACGATTAGGAATTAAGTCAATGGACTGTTCAGCCGATAAGATGATGTTCTTGTTATTCGGTAAAATAACCACATGTTCTGAATTTAACGATTCAACCGCTTGAATAAAGGCTTCCGTGGATGGATTCATGGTTTGTCCACCATCAATCACGATATCCACGCCTAACTCTTTAAACGCGTCATGAATGCCTTGACCGGAAGCCACAGCAATGATGCCATACTTTGACTTCTTAGCTGGCTTCGCTTGTTTTTGCGGTTCTGGTTTTTCATTCGCATGTTCCATGATCGTGGAATGCTGCAACCGCATGTTTTCAATCTTAATGGTTTGGATATCCCCGTATTTTTGAGCAAGTGTCAAAGCGACACCCGGTTGATTGGTATGAACGTGAACTTTAAGAAGATCATCGTCTGCAACAACGACCAAGGAATCCCCCATTTGGGATAACGGATCTTTCATATACGATTCTTTGAATTTTTCGGGCTTATGAAGTTTTACGATAAACTCGGTGCAATACCCAAACTTAATATCTACAACGCCTAAATTTTCAGCACCGATATAATGTTCTTTTTGTTGTTGAGGCATGCTTAATTGCTCAGCCTCGTTTAAGATTTGTCCCTCAAGGGCCATGACCCATCCTTCAATGATCTTGATGAATCCAGCTCCGCC
This sequence comes from uncultured Acholeplasmataceae bacterium, assembly GCA_964553755.1. Classification (GTDB taxonomy): domain Bacteria; phylum Bacillota_I; class Bacilli_A; order Acholeplasmatales; family Acholeplasmataceae; genus Peloplasma. The sequence goes on along the minus strand of CAZKLM010000011.1, from coordinate 48,554 downwards.
GCTATCAACGACGCCTGCTTCTTTTAATACTGGAAGCAATTCAGGGGTTTTAATCAATGTTTCTTTGGCTTGTTCCAAATACAATTTCAATACTTCTTCGACACTCTTCAAGTTTTTGGATTCACGGAGTACTTTTTCTGCAGATTCACGGCAAACCGTCAAAATCGTTCCTTCAACGGGATCCATGACGGCGCGATACGCCATCTTGTAGCCGCCCACAAGCGCTTGAATGAATTCTTCAACGGTTGCGGAACCGTTATCGATTTTAGCAATTTCCGAATAAACGCCGCGGAAAAACTGGGAAAGGATAACACCTGAGTTACCTCTTGCTCCCATAAGGAGTCCACGCGATAGAATTTTGGAAATATCGATAATCGATTGGGAATCGAGATTGTTGACTTCTTTGATACCAGCCATCATGGTCATTTGCATGTTGGTTCCGGTGTCGCCATCTGGGACAGGAAACACGTTGAGATGGTCAATTTCTTTGTGATTGTTCTTGAGGTTAACTGCTCCGTTAGTTACCATTTTCTTGAATAGAGATCCACTGACAGTATTATTAGCCATGCATGATCCTCCTCTAATTTGGGAAACTGATTGTTTAAATGTCGTATTCAATTTAAGGTGTGTGGGGGTCTATAAATCCTCACACCCACACAGTATATCACTATTAGTTTGATATTGCAACTATTTCTCATAATTGCTCAATAGTATTATATCATACTTGGCAAAAAAACACCTATTTATGTGTAGATTTTATGAAATTCTTGTGACAAACCTGTGAAATTCATTTTTTGTTTAGGAAAGAATCATTTTAAGTTGCAATTTTCTTACTTTTATGATAAATTAGTTTGTGCAGTTAGGAGTGATGGATATGGCTGAATGCTATGTAACAGGTAAAAAAACAGTGTTTGGTAACAAACGCAGCCACGCGTTGAACGCGACTCGTCGCATGTGGAAATGTAATCTTCAAACCGTCCGTATTAAGGACGAAGACGGCACCATCAGAAAGGTCAAAGTTTCTGCTCGGGCGCTGAAGAAAAACAACCTAGAACGCGTCTAAAATAAAAAGGCAATAGCCTTTTATTTTTTTATCCCGTCACCGGGATTTCTTTTTGAAATCACGACCATCACTTTGCCATCGTGAACGTGCACGTTTCCTACCTTCTCAAGTACTTCATTGCTGATGCATAATGGGTCATAGGTCGTTAAGGTGTATTGGGTCAAATCGTATTTAAAACCGTCTAAGGAAAGCTTCACTTTTGGATACGCAAAAAAACTAATAAAGTCGCTTGATTTAATCTCATGAATCCCTGTAGAAAGCACGTAAATCGTGCTATTTTCGTCTTTCATGATCATCCTTGGGAACTCATGGAAGAACATGGTATGCACCAAAAAGTGTTCAATCCGTTCGCCGCCTATTCCCCCGATTAAATAAAGCTCATCGTAGTCGATTTTTGAGGCTTCTACCAAAGCTTGATGGGTGTCTGTGACATCTTTAATGGGGTTTAGTCTAACGACGTTTAAATTGAGTAAAACACTCCGGTCCACTAAGGAATCAAAGTCACCAACGGCTAAGTTGATGTGGATCCGTTGTTCCTTTAAGGATAAGACCGCTTGATCCACAGCAATCACGTAGTCGGAGGCTTTAATCGGGAAGATCTTTCGAATTTGTTTGGGTGTCGGGTAAGTGACGACGATTACACGCATCTTAATCCCTCAATTCCTTTTTTGCGGTCTTTCATGTTGAATAAGTAACTGCCCGCTACAACGATGTCGACTCCGCTTTTTTGACAGATCTTTATCGTTTCTTGATTGATGCCGCCATCCACTTGGATGTCAAAATCAAGGTTTTTTTCTTCTCGAATTAACACCAATTGTTTCACTTTTTCCATCATGTCTTCCATAAAGGATTGCCCCCCAAAACCGGGTTCTACCGTCATGACTAACACCAGTTTGGCTTCTTCAAGAAAAGGAAGAATGGTCTCAACCGGTGTTTTTGGTTTTAGGCATAGCCCAAGGTTAATGCCTAAACCCTTGATTTTTCTAATGGTCTTCATGACATGATTGGATTCTATATGAATGGTGATGAACTTGGTGTTCTTAAAGGCGAATTTTTCAATCCAAAAGAAGGGATCGGTGACCATTAAATGAACATCAAGCGGAAGTTCGGTCATGGTCTCGATGGTTTTAGCGATTGCGGGTCCAAAAGATAAATTTGGGACAAAATGACCGTCCATGATATCCAAATGTAGCAAATCCGCGGTTTCGATGGAACGAAGCTCTGAAGCCAAGTTCGTAAAATCAGCGGTCAAGATAGAGGGGGCGATTTTCATGAAATCCTCCTAAAGGTTAATACTTTTCTTTTTGGCTTTTGATCTCGTCTAAAAATTGAAGATAGTTTTGATGCCGTTCCAAAGGAATGGCCCCTGTTTCAACCGCTTCTTTAACGGCACATCCGGGTTCTTTGTCGTGAAGACAGGTAAAACCAAAACGGCACTCCGATCCAAGTTTTATAAAATCAGGGTAATGCGGTTTTAAATCTTCTGGGTAAAATAAGGAGAGTTCAATCTTAGAAAACCCAGGGGTATCCACGATATAGCCTTCGTTAAAGGAATAAAGTTCGGTATGCCGTGTGGTGTGTTTTCCTCTTCCGAGTGCTTTTGAGATTTCTTGAGTCTTTAACCCGAGTTCGGGCATTAAGCCGTTTAATAAGGTTGATTTGCCGACTCCGGTTTGACCGGCTAAAACCGAAAGTTTATGCGCAAAGACGTGTTCTAAAACATCAAAACCGATCTTTTGTTTGCTGTTGACATAGTAAGTTTCTAATCCCATGTCTTGATAATAGGTGAGTTTCTCTTTAAGGATTGTTAATGCATGTTGTTCAATTAAATCGATTTTAGAAACCACTAAAATCGGGGTTAAGTTTTCCTGACTCATGATCACTAAAAACTTATCCAAAAGCAGGAATGAAAAATCGGGGTTGACCGCAGAGAACACCAAGATCGCTTGATCGATGTTGGCCACATCCGGACGAATGAGATCGTTTTTTCGTGGCAAAATCTCATGAATCAAGACTTTTTCATCTTTCATGTCATAAATGACATGATCCCCAACTTTGGGATTGACTTGAGCAATCTTTTGCTCGATTTTGGTTTTTTTGGTCGTTTGACGGTTAAAACTGCTTTCCTCATCAAGTTTGAGATAGCGAAGCTTTCCTCTAGCTTGTGCGAGCATTTCGTCATGGGTTTCTAAATCAACGATGGTGTACTGATTGGAAATTTGTTTTTTAATGAATCCTTTTTTCAAGCGTCCCTCCGTAAATTTTGACTTCTTAGCTGCCCGCAGGCTGCATTGATATCATGACCCATTTCTTTTCTTAAGGTGACGTTGATGCCGCCTTTTTTCAAGACATCGTAAAAGGCCAATTGGTTTTCCATCTTGGATCGCCGATAGGCGTTTTCAATCACTTCGTTATAAGGAATTAAATTCACATAAAGATTATAGCCTTTAAGAAGATTAACCAGTTCTTTGGCGGTATCAACGGAATCGTTGATGCCATCGATTAAAATGTATTCAATCGTAACCCGCCGTTTGGTTTCACGAATGTAATAACCAATGGCTTCCATGATCTCTTCAATCGGATACCGTTTATTGATCATCATGAGATCAGAACGGATGCTGTTATTGGGAGCATGAAGGCTGATGGCTAAGTTCACTTGAAGACCAAAATGGGCGTATTCTTTAATTTTAGGAACGATACCCGCGGTTGATACCGTGATGTGTCTCGCACCAATCGCTAAGCCTTTTGGATCATTGATGACCTTTAAAAATCGGGTTAAATGATGGTAATTGTCAAAAGGTTCTCCAATTCCCATCACCACCACGTATTGGATTCTCTCACCCAGCACTTTTTCAGTTTCCAACACTTGAGCGATGATTTCACCGCTTGTGAGGTCTCGTTTTTTCTTAAGTTTCCCGGAAGCACAAAACGAACACCCGATGTTACAGCCAATTTGCGTGGTCACGCAAATGGAATTGCCGTAGTGTTGTTTCATCAGCACGGTTTCAATTAGGTTGCCGTCTTTTAAGCCAAAAAGGATCTTGATGGTGCCATCTTTTGAAACCGATTTAACCACAATCTCAAGTGGTCTTAAGGTATAGGTTTCTTCAAGATGACCGATTAGATCGGCAGGAAGGTTATTCATTTCGCTAAAAGACGCTACCTTTTGTTGATAGAGCCAGTGCCAGATTTGGCTTGCGCGATATTTTTTATACCCCTTTTGAACCAATTGTTCAATCAGTTCATCCAAGGTTAAATCATAGATTAGCATAGATTCACCCTATTTATTATACACCATGAGACTCTTTTTTTATTCATTTTCGGACTTCAGCCTGATAGGTGAAGACCAAACGGTTGATGATTTTAGCCATCATCTTATCGACATCGTCACTGTTTAATGTTTTTTCTGAATCGTTGAAGACTAAGCGAAAGGCAATGGATTTTTTACCCTTTTCGATGGGGGCCCCTTGATAAATGTCAAAGACATCCATGGAAACCAAACTTTTCTTAACCGTTTGTTTGATGAGATCCATAATCGTTTGGCTTTGAATGGATTCATCTAAAACGACAGCCAAATCCCTTTCGACATTCGGGAACTTAGAAACCGGTTCATAAGAAACAGTTGAAGGTTTACCTAAAAGAGCACTTAAATCAACATGAGCAACCCATGTCTTGGTGATATCCAAGCGTGCTTCTTCTTTTGGATGCAGTTGCGCGATAAAACCGATGACGGTTGAGCCGTTTAAGATTTCAGCATAGCGGTAAGGATGAAAACGTTGGCCATTTTCTTTGATCTGATACGTAAGCGTTATCCCTAGGCTTATAAAAAGTTGGTCAAGAAGGCCTTTTAATAAGTAAAAATCGGCTTTAAGACTCCATTTTTGCCACGGATTGATGAGGTAGTTTCCGGTGATGGCTAATCCTAAATAAGGCGTTTCAATGCCTTTGGCGTAGCAGTTGCCCAGTTCAAAGAGCGCCAAATCCATGGTTTGTCTGGCTTGGTTATACCGAATCGCCTCCAAAAGTCCTGAAAGAAGGGATTGACGCATCGTTTTTTTATCTTCGGAGAGTGGCATCGTTAATGACATCGGTTCCCCTAAGCGTTGATAACGCGTCGCCTCTTCTTCATTCATTAAACTATAGGATACGATTTCTTGGAAGCCTTGGTTAGCCAATTGGTGGCGGATGCTTCTGATCTGATGTTGTTTCAGGGTTAAAGAGCCTGTCATGGGGCGACTCACATGCTTCATCGGGATTGAATCAAGCCCGATCATGCGTGCCACTTCTTCTAAGAGGTCCGCATCGATTACGATGTCTCTTCGGTCACTTGGGGCTTGAAGCGATAGGCTATCTTCGTGGAGGGTATAGGTGTAACGGTAACGGTCAAAAATGGAACATAGCGTTTCAAGGGATACATCCATCCCTAAAGCGTCTTTAAAATAAGACGTTTTGACGGTGATGACCGGATTCGTTTTCACGTGATGAATCGCCGTTGCGACATCCGATAAGACCTCGGCATCTGCCAGTTCAATTAGAAGTTCAGTGGCTCGGTTTAACCCAAGTATTACCCGTTCTTCATCGATGCCACGCTCAAAGCGAACCGATGAATCACTACGAAGACCTAAGCGTTTGCTGGTCTTTAAGATCCGTTTAGGCTCAAAATAAGCCGCTTCTAACAAAACATCGGTGGTGTTTTCATCAATCATGGAATCTTTTAATCCCATGACACCCCCTACAGCAATCGCTTTGTTTCCATCGGTGATTACGATATCTTCGGATTCTAAAATGCGTTTTTCATCGTCTAACGTAATGACTTTTTCACCGGGGATTGCATCCCTAATCACGATTGATTGGGTCTTGATTTTCGCTTCATCAAACATGTGAAGCGGCGTTCCGTATTCTAGCATCACGTAATTCGAAATGTCAACGACATTGTTAATGGGTTGAATATTTGAGGCTAAAAGGGCGCTTTGTATCCACCAGGGTGAGGGTTTAATGGTGACATTCTTGAAAGCTCTTAAATAGTACCTTCCACACCCTTCGGTATCAATTTTCACCTGATAGGGGTTCTTTTCGTTTATCTCGTTGATGGGATAGGATGGAAGGTTCACGGTTTGCCCTGTCATGGAAGCCAGATCATACGCAAAGCCTAAAACCGATAAAAGATCGGCACGGTTTGGGGTAAGGCCTAAGGTCATCACCCATCCATCTTGAGCGATTGCGCAAAGCGCATCGCTACCGATTTCTAACGGTTTATCAAAATAATAAATGCCTTCTTGAAATTCTTCGGGGATGAAACTGCCTTGAATGCCCAGTTCTTTTAAACTGCAGATCATGCCATTGGATTCTACGCCCCTGATTTTGGTTGGTTTAATGACCAAACCACCTGGAAGGACTGCTCCTGGTTTAGCCACAATGACGGTTTGGCCGGCACGCACATTGGATGCTCCGCAAACGATTTCTAAGATTTCATCGTTGACATCGACCGTGGTCAACGATAACGTATCCGCATTCGGATGCTTCTTGCAGGTTTTTACATAGCCGATCACCAGATGAGTGGATTGGTTCATGGGTTCAAACGCATCCACTTCAATGATTTTTTGATTGGTAATTTCTAAAATGTTTTCAGGAATGGTCACCCATTTTTCCAACATGTTTTTGATAATGTTCATGATTTAACCCCCTTGAATTGCGCCAAGAAGCGCACATCGTTTAAATAAAAATGGCGGATGTCATCGATTTTGTATTTGAGCATCGTAATCCGTTCAACCCCAACACCAAAGGCGAACCCTTGGAAAGAGACTGGATCATAGCCACCCATTTTTAACACATTCGGATGAACCCGACCGGCTCCTAAAATTTCAATCCACCCCAATGACCCATCCTTTTTGGTGTAGGAGACATCGACTTCAACACTGGGTTCCGTAAACGGAAAATAAGAGGGTCTCAAACGTATCTGACGGTCAGGACCAAAAAGATGCTGGGCCATTTTAAGCAAGACATCTTTTAAATTGGCAAAGGTAATGTCTTGGTCGATGACCAACCCTTCAATTTGCATGAACTGATGGCTATGGGTTTGATCGTCATCGTCTCTGCGGTAGACTTTCCCAGGACAAATGATTCTTAAAGGCTTCCCGCTGTTTTCTAACATGGTTCGTGCTTGTACCGGAGAGGTATGGGTTCTAAGGAGTGTATTCTCATCAAAATAGAAGGTATCTTGCATGCCCCGTGCTGGATGGTCTTTTTCTAAGTTCATCATTTCAAAGTTATAGTGATCGCTTTCGATTTCTGGACCGTCAGCGATTTGATAACCCATGCCCATGAAAAAATCCTCTAAGTCTTCAATCACCTGATAAAGGGGATGAATCCCACCTTTTAAAAACCTGTGACCCGGCAAGGTCACATCGATTTTTTCGGTTTCTAGTATTTCGTTTAGTTTACGGTCTTCTAATTCGGTTTTCTTTGCATAAAGCGCCCGTTCACTCGCTTCTTTTAATGCGTTTACCTCATTACCAAATGCCGGTCTTTCTTCTTGGGGAATGGTTCTTAATTGTCCCATCAAAAGAGAAATCTCTCCCTTTTTGGATAAGTATTGGAGTCGAATCTGATCCAATCGCTCTAAGGTATCGGCTTGTTCAATCTGTGATAGAATCGCCTGTTTTAATGCAAGAATCGTTTCATTCATGGTTTGGTTTCTCCTTTTATGAAAAAATAAAAATCGCCCTTAAGTCTAAGGACGATCGAAATCGCGGTACCACCTTAGTTCTGGATCACTCCAGCACTCATTTGCCTTTAACGCAGGCCAAACGGATGGGATTAGCATCTCTCAAAGACGAATTCATCAGGTTGATTTGCATGACTTTCACCGTCTCATGCTCGCTTCAAAATCAAGGATCTGATTACTCTTTCTTATCAACGAATTTTGATATCTTTAGTTTCTACGGCTAGCAACAATCGCTAAAAAGCGTAACAATTCAATGTAAATCCAAATTAGGGTCACCATCAGGCCAACAGCAACCATCCACTCAGCGCGTCGGTCAACGCCGCCTGAGACGATCATCTCCGCTCGGTCAAAGTCTAATGTCAATAGGAGTGCCCCATAAATAATGAAGAATCCGCTAATGACTAAGGCTAATCCATTAAACCCACCTGTTGCGCTATCGATATAAAGGTTAATGCCAAAGAGGCTTAAAATAAGTTGAACTACCACAAAGGCTAGAATTCCAAACAAAATGGTGTACATGATCCGACGGAATCGTGGCGTTACCCGAATGGTTCTACTGGAATATAAGAACAGCATGACACCGAAAATCGAAGCGGTTCCAATCACGGCAGCAAGAGCAACACCTGGAACAAAGGCTTCAAAAATCACGGTGATGAGTCCTAAAATGACCCCTTCAGCTAACGCATATAAAATGGCAAATGGAGGCGCTAATCGCATGGACCGTGAAGCCACGATCACTGAAATTAATGCCACAATAAAAGAGACCCCCATCAGCGGAATTAACGATTCAAAAGGCAAATACGATATGGCTAAATAGCCACTGGCGATGGCGGTCAACAACAAGATGGCTGTTTTGGAGACAATACCACCATAGGACGCAACATCGGTTGTTTCGTAAGCATGGGTGTGTTCGAGTGAACGAAATACAGGGTTTGAGCTACGCATAAAAATCATCTCCTTACTAAGTCTATCTTCATTATAACGCACTTTATCTAAAGTGCAAACAAACCCGCATCAATCACATTATTTTCCAAACTTAAATCTTTAAATGCACCATAGGATTCGAGTTTTTCAAAAAGGGTTTTATTGATTTTGGTACGCTCTTTGACATCGGCTCTGGATGTAAACGGCAAAACCTCACGTTGTTCACAAATGTTTAAGGCAACCGACTCGCCTAACCCATCAATGGCACTAAACGGCATACGAAGGCCTTGATTTTCCATCTTGAAGGTGGTTGCAAGCGAACGGTTAATATCAATCGGCAAGAACTTAAAGCCGCGTTTCGCCATTTCATAGGCTACCCCTAAGGTGACAATCAAGTTTTCGTCTTTGACTTTTAAGTTAAACTGATCTTGAATGGTCTTTAGTTTGTTTCGAATCGCATTTGCACCAGCTAACATCACTTCGTAATCAAATTGAACGGCTCGTTTGCTGAAAAACCCACTATAGAACAATAAGGGTTTATAGACTTTGAACCAGGCAATCCGAATGGCCATGATGACATAAGCGGTCGCATGCGCTTTAGGGAACATGTACTTAATTTGAGAACAGGACCATATGTACCATTCCGGCACTTTGTTTTTGCGCATTTCTTGTTCATAATTAAGCCATTTAGCTGGGTCTTTGCTGGGTTTGCCTTTTCTAACAAATTCCATGATTTCAAACGCTTTAATGGGTTGAAGCCCAAACGCAATCAATTGAACCATGATATCGTCACGACACCCAATGATATCCTCAAAGGGAATCGAGCCAAAAGTGGTTTGGTTTGTCACAAGCGATTGAGCGTTTTTTAACCAGACATCGGTTCCGTGTGAAAGACCAGAAATTTTCACCAATCCGGCAAAGGTCGAAGGTTTGGTATCCATCAGCATTTGCCTGGTAAAAGGGGTTCCAAATTCAGGGATCGCAAAAGACGCTACAGACCCCAAAATGTCATCGGGTTTGAGATTTAGAACCTCTGTTCCAGAAAACAGTTGATAAATCTTGGGATCATCCATCGGAATATCTTGGGCTTCCCTAAAAGGAAACTCCTCTGGATGAAGACTCACATAGTCCATTAAAAACTTAATCATGGTGGGATCATCATGACCCAAAATATCCAGTTTGAGAAGATTTTCCTCAAAGGAGTGGTAATCAAAATGGGTGGTCTTCCATTCGCTGGTGGTATCATCAGCAGGATACTGAATCGGGGTTACATCAAAGATGGATTTGGATTTCGGAACCACAACGATGCCCCCTGGATGTTGTCCGGTTGACCGTTTGACCCCTTCAATTTTTTTAGCGTGACGTTCCATTTGGGCGTTTCTAACTTCCATCTGTTTATCTTCAAAGAAGCCTTTCACATACCCCCAAGCGTTTCGTTCCGCCACCGTTTGGATGGTGCCGGCTCGAAAGGTGTGATCCTCGCCTAAAAGTTCACGGACATAGGCATGGGCTTTGGCTTGGTAATCGCCACTAAAATTTAAATCAATATCGGGCACTTTATCGCCATCAAATCCTAAGAATGTTTCAAAGGGGATGTCGTGGCCATCTTTGATAAGGGGGCTTTGACACATCGGACAAATCGCTGTTGGTAAATCATACCCCGCTTTAATGGGGCGCATGGCCTCTTGAAACGCTTTTTGTTCAGGCGATAAACCGTATTGCCTAATTTCCTCTTCGGTCAGCCAAAAGACCGAAAAATCGCCTTTTGGACACCGATAATGGGGTTTAAGGGGATTCACTTCGGTAATCTCTAAGAGGGTGGCAACTAAACTTGAGCCAACCGATCCTCTTGAACCGACTAAATACCCATCTTCTAGCGATTTTTTAACCAAAAGATGAGAGATATAATAAATGGGAGCGAACTCATTTTCAATGATGTTCTTGAGCTCACGTGAAACCCGGTCAACGACCATTTGATGCGGTTCTTGGCCATAAAGCTGCTGCATCTTGTCATAGACCAGTCGTTTCACTTCATCCGCAATCGAATCAATGCCTAGCAAATCTTGAAACGCGTTATCCGCAAGCGAGTAAAGCTGTTTAGGAAACGCTTGAATGGAATCGATTTTATCGGCGAGCAAGCGCGTGTTTCGCACCACAATGTCATAGGCCATTTCTTTATCCAAAAAGGAAAACGCCTTAAGCATTTCTTCGGTCGTTAAAAAGTGTTGTTCCGGCATGTTTTCATACCCGTGAAGATCGTGGATTCCACCACCGACAAGAGGGGTACGAATGTAGATTTCTCGATAGAGAACATCCGATTTTTCCAAGTAATGCACATCCCCAGAAGCAATCACGAGTTTATTTTCTTGCATCGCAATCCGAACGATTTTGGCGATGACCGCTTCAATCGTTAAATCCGGATAAGCCCCTAATTTTTCTCTTAAATGTTTATAGACCATAGGCGGCTGCACTTCAATGTAATCGTAATCCGACATGGCGTCGATTAAGGCGTCATCGCCTTGATTGAGTGCCGCTTCAAAGACGTTTCCATTGACACAGGAGCTGCCAATCAAAAGGCCTTCTCGGTGCGCTTCTAAGACCGATTTTAAGGTTCTAGGCCCTTGATAAAAATGATCGGTTAGCGCATCAGAGATGACTTTAAAAAGATTCTTATACCCTGTTTGGGTTTGGGCTAAAACGGTGATGTGATAAGGCTTAATGTGTTTCCAGGCTTCGTTAGGATCAATCGCACGATTGATCTCTTGATACGTTTTGATGTTTTGTTTCATCAAATCTGAAATCATCGATAACCAAATTTGCCCCGTTACCATGGCATCATCATCGGCACGGTGGTGATGCTCTTGTTTGACTTTAAAGTGTTTCGCAACCGCTTTAAGATTGAACCGTTTGAGTTGGCTGTTATAAAAATAACGCGCCAAATTCAAGGTATCAATGACCGGATTTTGTGGCGGATTAAGCCCTAAGCGTTTCGCGTTTTCTTTGATGTGTTCCATATCAAAAATGGCGTTATGCGCGACCAACACCGCCCCTTCAATAAAGGCTAAAAAACGGGGAAGTTCTTCTTCTATTTTAGGCGCGTTTAAAAGCATGTCATCCGTGATATCGGTGAGTTCAGTGGTAAACTGAGACAGTTCTTCTTCTGGGTTAATAAACGCTTGGTATTTTTCAACCACATTTAAGCCTTCAATTTTGACCGCGCCAATTTCAATGATCTTATCGCGGGTGGCGGATAAGCCGGTGGTTTCAATATCAAAAACAACATATTTGGCTTCTTTTAAAAGAACGGGTGTTTCATGGGGTGTCGTGATTCGAAACGCTTTCTCATCAACAAATTCAAGTTCAACCCCATAGATGGGTTTAATGTCTTTTCCTTTGGTCGCTTTATGGATATCGGGATAAGCATATAACCCGTTATGATCGGTAAAGGCAATCGCGGGATGTCCCCATTTGATGGCTTGATCGATGAAGTCGGAGACATCCGTGACCCCATCCATGTTGGACATTTTGGTATGAATATGAAATTCAACCCGTTTTTCCTTTGCTTTATCCAAGCGCTCTTCTTTTTTGCTCAGTTCAAGGAAACTGATGGCATCTGCAAATAACACAACATCCTTTTGGAAGGTGTCAAAATTCGCGTTTCCTTGGACTTGAACCCTGGCCCCATCTTTTAGCGATTCAGCTAGCATCATGTCTTTATCGCTTCGAACAAAGCGTTTGACAAAAATCGCATCATCGCTATCCCCTAAGACAAAGCTTAAGAGGGTGGTGTTGGTGAGTTTTCTGAGCTCGAGTTTTGAAACGATGCCTTCAATTAAGAAATTGGTATCGCCTTTTTGGTTTTTGTATTGGTCAAGGCGGTATTGATCCAAAGGAATTTCCTTGATGGAAATCGCTTGTGGACTGGATTTTTTGGTGAACATCTTTTTTTCTTTGGTGAGGGTCTTTTTTGCAATCACCTGCTTTTGTTCCATCACTTTTTCTTGTTCCAAAATCGAGGTTTCAATCAACTCGCTAATCCGTGGAATCGTGTCTTCGATATGGGTTTTAATATCAATCGGTAACCCAAACCGTTCGAAAATGCGTTTGATTTCTGGAACATAGCTATGGATGTACTCGCTATCGGGATCAATTAAGATCAAAAGCGCATCGTTTTCGATGCGGGTCTTAAAGTTCTTAAGAACCGAAGCGCTTGCTTTTTCGTTGGCTAAATCCAAAACGACTTGATCGTAATAGGATAATGCGCGTTCATGAAGTTGGTTTAGATTGGTATACTCGATCCAAACTTCAACTTTAGAAACAACTCGAGGAACTCTAAAATACGTTTTGATCTGTTGGATGAAGGGGATCATGACATGCGGTTCAACAATCTCATCCATGATGATATGAAATTCCCAAAGTTTTTTCTTCGTATCAATTAAGACATGTTTGAGTTTCGATTGGTTCAAGGCTGGAACCGTGAATTTGGATTGTTCCAAGAACAGTTGATATTTATCCATTTAGTCGGTCTTCCCTCCTTTATCGATGACGATGATTGAGCGGTATGCCCAAAGATGGTAAATGTAGAGTGCAAGTAGGCTTAGGAAGCCTAACGCGGGTTGTCCAATCAAGGTTAAAAACAATTCCACAAACACCCAAATGGTGGATAAGTAAATGGAAAGTTTAAGTCGGTTCAAATACGTTAAGGGATGGTGTCTAAAAATCAGTAGCATCGCCAACGGAACGATTAAAACGATGATTAAAAAGTCAATCATTCGCAGAAAATAAAGCAAAATCACTTCAAAGGTATCAATGATCGTGGCTTCGTTATAAAACAACCGAATGGTTTGAGACAATGTTTGGGCATTTTCTATGGTTTTCAAGCTAAAATCAAACGATTCTAAATCGAGTTCAACATACGTTTTGGTTAGATACGTCATTTGTCCGATGGATAAGACCAACGCATCTTCTGTGAAGGTAAACGCGATGATTTCCCGTGGATTATTCCTTCTTCCAATGTTTAAATCAATGGTATCAAAGGTGACGGATGTTGGCGTCGTATAAAGAAGACGTCCTTCTTCTATTTTAGCATCCGTCTCCAAGAGATCTTGATAAATGGTTTGGGTCATAAGGCTGTAGCGACCAATGGGCATTCCTGGGTTAATGAAAACATCTAAAATGGCTGGAAGGATTAAAATAAAAGGCATCATGAAAAAATAAAGGGCGATTCTAAGCCAGGAATCTTTCAGAAAAAAAACAACGTGAGGTGGCTTGGTTAGACTCTGTAAAATACGATGCAACATGCCTTCAACTCCTTGCCTTTTATTATAACATAAGAATGATTGTGTGTTAAAATGAAACTGGTGAAAATGATGAATCTAATCGATCATGAAAAGCATTACAATACCTTGACAAGGTATTACCAAAACATTTATCAAAAAAAAGTTTATAAAATCGCCTTAAATGGAAACTTCACTTGCCCAAACATCGATGGGAAAGTAGCAACCAAAGGGTGCACCTTTTGTTCGGCGTTGGGTTCAGGCGATTTTGCAGGCAAAAAAGAGCTTTCTCTAATGGAGCAGTTTGACCAGCAAAAGGCCATGATGCAAACCAAATGGCAAGACGGCTTTTATATCGTCTATTTTCAAGCAAACACCAACACGTATGCCCCTCTTTCAACCTTAAAAACGCTTTTTGAAGAAGCCATCCAATTGGATCCAAACATCGTGATGATTTCGATAGCGACACGTCCGGATTGTCTTTCTGAAGATGTCTTAGATTACTTAAGCGATTTAAACCAACGGATGCCCGTTCAAATCGAACTGGGTTTGCAAACAATTCATCAAAAAACAGCGGATTTAATTAACCGAGCACACGGCATTGATTCCTTTATTGAGGCTGTAAAAGAACTTAGAAAACGGCAAATCACTGTGGTCGTTCATATCATCAACGGGCTTCCTTTTGAAACAAAAGAGATGATGATAGATACCGTTAAATTTTTAAATACTCAAGACATCCAAGGGATTAAAATCCATATGCTCCATCTCATGAAAAAGACCCAAATGGGGCATCAATACCTTCAAAACCCTTGGGAACTTCTCACGTTAGAAGATTATGTCTCGATTGTGGTGGATCAGATTCGTTATCTTAGAAAAGACATCATCATCCACCGGTTAACCGGGGATTCACCGAGTGCATCATTGATCGCTCCTCTGTGGACCAAAAAGAAGTTTGTGGTGACCAACGAAATCGATAAGAAGATGCGGGCATTATCCGCTTATCAAGGAGACTTCTATGAAGCATCATCGCATGATTGAATGGGCTCATCAGCAATTAATCCCGTTAATAAGCGACCAAGATACTGTTTTGGACATGACCATGGGTCATGGGCATGACACCTTGTTTTTGGCTTTGCATGCCAAGCATGTCTATGCCTTTGATGTTCAAGAAGAGGCTTTAGCCAGCACAAAACGCCTTTTAAAGGAACACGATGTCACAAACGTCACCCTGATTCATGACAGCCACGAACAATTTCATACCTATGTTACAGAATTTAAAGGAGCCATCTTCAATTTAGGGTATCTTCCAAAGAGCGATAAATCCATCAAAACGGATCACTTAGTCACCCTCCGAACATTAGTCAAGCTGATCGAACGGTTAACCCCTGGTGGGTTCATTCAACTCGTGGTCTATGAAGGGCATCCTGAAGGCCTTTTAGAATCCGAAGCGATTCAAACCCATTTATCCACCTTGGATTCCAAACGCTATGCCGTTTATCAAACCCATATGCCATATCAGACCAACAAACCCCCAATGATTTGGACTTTAATCAAAAAATAAGAGGAAGCGCGCTTCCTCTTTTTCATTAACTTGCTACAATATTAATCAATTTACCCGGAATGACAATGATCTTTCGGATGGTCAACCCTTCGATGTGTTTTTCAACATTCGGATGATTTAAGGCCATGGTTTTTAATGTGCTTTCTTCTTCCTTCGCGTCCACCATAAATTTGGCACGAAGTTTTCCGTTGACTTGAACCACCATTTCAATTTCAGTTTCAACTAAATACGGCTCGTGATGGATTGGCCATTCCGAATAAATCAACTCTTCATGGATAGACAACACCGTTTGATTCAGTTCTTCTGTTAAATGCGGGCAAATCGGATTAAGCAGTTTCAAAAAGTCTCTCGCTTGTTTTTTTCCAATCGTTTGAACTTTATAAACCTCGTTTACAAAAATCATCATTTGGCTGATGGCCGTGTTAAACGCGAGTTTTTCATAGTCCTCAGTCACTTTTTTGATGGTTTGATGAAGGGGTTTTCTAAGTTCAATGACCTCGTCTTTAGCCATAGGAAACTCAAACATCCGAAAGACACGGTCTAGGAATTTTTTGGCTCCATTCATGGAGTCGGTGTTCCATGGTTTTTCGCTTTCGAGTGGTCCCATAAACATTTCATATAACCTTAAGGCGTCTGCCCCATGGGATTGAATGAATTGATCAGGGTTAATGACATTGCCTCTGGATTTGCTCATCTTTGTGGAGTCAGCCCCTAAAATCATGCCTTGGTTGAACAACCGAGTAAACGGTTCTTTCACCGATACCAATCCGATATCGTAAAGGAACTTGGTCCAAAAACGAGCGTAAAGCAAATGACCCACCGCGTGTTCGGTGCCACCAATGTAAAGATCCACCGGCAACCAATGATCCAACAACGGTTTGGCTTCTGGATCGTTTAATGGAACGATGCCCAAATGGTTTTTCAAAATGTATCCGATGAAATACCAAGAACTTCCTGCAAGCTGCGGCATGGTGTTGGTGTCGCGTTTGCCTTTGATGCCCTCTTTTTCAACATAAAGCCACTCTTTTGCGTTGGCCAAAGGGGATTCTCCGGTTCCACTAGGACGGATGTTTCTAAGGAAAGGAAGTTCCAAAGGAAGTTCATCATCTTCAAGAAGATGAATGTGTCCTTTGTCATCAAAAATAACCGGAAACGGTTCACCCCAATACCGTTGTCTTGAAAAGACCCAGTCTCTAATGCGATACGTGGAGTGGCCATAGCCTTGTTTGGATTTTTCTAAATAATCAATGATTTTTTGAATCGCTTCTTGGTTATAAAGCCCATCGATGATGCCGCTATTATAGTGCATGCCATCGCCTATGTAGGCACCTTCTGTTCCCCCTTGAATCACTTCAACTATGTCTAATCCGTGTTTTTGAGCAAACTCAAAATCACGTTCATCGTGTGCAGGAACCGCCATAACGGCGCCTGTTCCATAATGCGGAAGCACATAATCGGAGATCCATATTGGAATCCGTTTTTTATTGAGTGGATTAATCGCGTAAGCTCCTGTGAAAACACCGGTCTTGCTTTTATCCATGGTCCGGTCCAATTCACTTTTCGCTTTGGTCAACTGGATATACTGTTGGACCGAGTTTAATTCATCGGCTGAGGTGATGTCTAACACCAAAGGATGCTCAGGCGCTAGCACGCAGTAGGTGGCACCATAAATGGTATCCGGGCGTGTTGAAAACACATCAAAAGCGAACGAAGAGCCCTCCACTAAAAACGTAATCATCGCGCCGACGGATTTGCCAATCCAGTTTCTTTGCATTTCTTTTAAATTCTCGGGCCATTCTAAAAGCTCTAAATCCTCAAGAAGACGATCGGCATATTCGGTGATTCGAAGAACCCACTGCTTCATCGCTTTCTTATAGACCGGATAATGCCCGCGTTCAGACACCATTTTTCCATCAATGATTTCAATTTCATCATTCGCTAAAACGGTTCCTAATCCTTCACACCAATTGACTTCAACATCCTTTAAAACGGCCAAGTCATGCTCAACCATCTTTTTAAAGATCCATTGGGTCCATTTGAAGTATTGGGGATCACAGGTTGCAAACTCTCTGTCCCAGTCAATGCCTTTACCGGATTGAATGATTTGACGTTTAAATTTCTCGATGTTCCGGTAGGTAAAACTTTTGGGGTCGTTACCCGTCGATAAAGCGTATTGTTCAGCAGGCAAGCCAAAAGCATCCCATCCCATGGGATGAAGGACGTTATAGCCTTGCATGCGCTTGAAGCGTGAGATGATGTCAGTGGCGGTGTACCCTTCGATGTGTCCCACATGAAGGCCATCTCCCGATGGATAAGGAAACATATCTAAAGCGTAATATTTGGGTTTAAGTCGGTCATCGTGCGCTTTAAAAAGTTTGTTTTCATACCAATGGGTTTGCCATTTTGATTCAATGCGTTTAAAGTCGTAATCCATATAAATCCTCTCTTCCAGTACTAAAATCATTATATCAAACTTTAGAACAGTTGCCATAAAAAAAAGGGAACATTTCCCTTTTTCGAGTTTTATTTCACGGATTCGACATACTTGACGATGTCGCCAACGGTCTTGATGTTTTGTGCTTGTTCGTCACTCACTTGGATATTGAACTCGTCTTCAATATTCATGATGAGTTCTACGGCATCAATAGAGTCTGCACCAAGGTCTTCTGCTAATCTGGCTTCCATGGTGATCTTTTCTTCTGGAACATTGAGTTCTTCCTTGATCATTTCTCTAATGCGTTCAAATACCACGATTGTATCCTCCTTATTTTTCAACAGTATCATTATACGGTTTTTTCAATCAATTGTCAATTTGGTTCGTTTTTCTTTTTTGAACATCAAACCTTTAATACGGAACATGGCTTATGCAAAATACCAGGTGACGCCAAAGCCTTTGTCGCCAATATGGATGGAAAAGACGGGTCCGATGTAGTCCGTAATCGATAAAACCACTTTGGAAAACATGGATTCAATGCGTTGTTTCATGACTTGAAGGTTTTCGAGGCTGTTGATTTGAATCAACCGGACATAGAGTGTTTTTCCTTCTTTTTCATCCTTTTTGATTTCCCCTAGGAGGTAATCATAAAGTTTTCCAAAGGTGCGCTCTTTGTTGACTAGTTTAAGTTTTCCTTCAATCATCTTAATCACTGGTTTCACTTTTAACAGGGTGCCAATGATGGCTTGGGTTTTTGAAAGTCGGCCGCCTTTTTGCAGCGAATAAAGGTTTTCAACCGTGAAATAAAGATGCGCGTTTTGAATGTTGGTTTCAATGGTTTTGATGATGGTTTCCTTGGATATGTTCTTTTTGCGGAGTGCAATCAGTTCAAGAGCCAAGAGTTCGTTTCCAAAGGCCGCGTTTTCGGTATCGAAAACATGGATCATCTCGGGTTTATCAAACATGTTCTTGGCTAAAATCGCGCTTTGATACGTGCCAGATACCCCTTTGGATAAGCATAAGACAAAAATAAATTCGCTCCCCTTATCAACAAGCTTTTGATAGGTTTCCAAAAACTCATTGGGAGAAGGTTGTGACGTGGACAAATGCTTTCCTTGATTGAGGGTGTCAAAAACAAAGGCATTATCGATGTCCAACTCTCGATAGGTGTTGCTTCCTTCAAGGACATTCAGTGAAACGACTTCCAGTTGTTCTTCTAAGATGGTTTCTTTGGGCAGATACACGGTGCTGTCAATAATAATCGCGTGTTTGTTCATGTTTTTTTACCGGGTGTGATGCTTGGATCACACAATTTTCAGATTCATTTTTTTTCATTTTACCATTATTTACTTTGAATAGCAAACTATTTAAAATGAATGAGAAATTATGGGAGAAAAACCGCTGAGTTAACCAAATATTTGGTTACTTATGGTGAATATTTCGACCATAAAGCTCAGAAAAATAGCGAATCTTTGAACATACGTCTTCGTTCGTTTCATGATCGAGCATACGCCACTTCCAGTTATTACCGGTCGTTGAAGGGAAATTCATCCGGGCTTCTTTGCCGAGCCCTAAATAATCTTGCATCGGAATGATGACGGTATCCGCGACCGACCCTAAAGTGGCTTTGATTAAACTATCAACCGGGTTACCGGAACCGTGGTTGAGATAGTTTAAGCATCGATGACGTTCTTGCTCAGACAGCGATGCAAACCATTGATGGGACGTTTCATTGTCATGGGTACCGGTATAGACCACCATGTTTTTTTCATAATGATGAATGAGAAAGTCGTTGTCAGAAGCGGAGTAAAATCCAAATTGTGTGAGTTTCATTCCCGGAAATCCGGTTCTTCTAAGCAGTTTTTTAACCCCTTCGGTGACCACACCTAAGTCTTCTGCGATAATTTTGACATCGCCTAAAGCGGATTTAATGGCTTTAAAAAGCGCATAGCCTGGTCCTTTTTTCCAAACACCGTTCACGGCGGTTGTGTCTCCAAACGGAACTTGGTAAAAATTCTCAAACCCAATGAAATGATCAATTCGGATTTGATCAAAGATACGCATGGCGGACTTGACACGGTCAATCCACCAGGAATACCCGTTCTTTTTTAGATAAGGCCAGTTATATAAGGGGTTTCCCCAAAGTTGTCCATCGGCTGAGAAATTGTCAGGTGGAACACCTGCAACATGATTGGGCATTCGATTGGCATCTAAGTCAAAAAATGTAGGGTTCGCCCAGACGTCTGCAGAATCGTAAGCCACATAAATGGGCATATCTCCAATAATTGAAATGCCTTTTTGGTTCGCATAAGCCTTTAGGCATGCCCATTGGTCAAACGCCCAATATTGAATGACCTTTTGAAACATGATGTCTTCGTTCAACATGGTTTGATAACGAAGAATGGCGTGCTCCTCACGCATTTTTATATCGTTTGGCCATGAGGACCAAGGCGCACCGTTAAAATGGTTTTTTAGGGCCATAAAAAAGGCATAATCTAAAAGCCAAAACGCTTCTTCTTCAACAAATCGTAAGAAGTGAGGATCTTGTTGATTAAACCGCCAAAATGCTTTCTTGAGTGTTTGTAACCGCTCATGATAGAGCGCACCATAATCGACATATCGAGGATCAAGAACGGTTGCTGTGATGTCTTCATGCGTTAATAAACTCTCGTGAATCAAACGATCTAGGTCAATAAAATAGGGGTTATTGGCAAAAGCAGAAAACGTTTGATAAGGAGAATCGCCATAGGATGTCGGACCCAATGGCAAAATTTGCCAATACGATTGGTTAGCACGGTCTAAAAAATCAACAAAACGATACGCTGCTTCGCCAAAGCTTCCCATACCATAAGGGCTTGGCAAGCTCGAAAGATGAAGTAAAACGCCACTTTTTCTCATAGTTCCTCCTTTAGACGGTAAACAACAGCACCATAAGGTTCAAGGAAAAGGGTGTGTTGTCGAATGGTGTTTTTTGGGTGATTGGACACAATCAAATGGTCCATCTGATACGCTTTAAGGTCCACGTTTATGCGTTTTTTTGAAAACGAACACAGAATGAAAAGCGATTGGTTCTGATACGTTCGCCTGTAACAAAAGAGATCGGGATGGCTTACGAGTTCAGGATGAAAGTCCCCATAAACGATGATATCTTTTAAATCGGAATGTTTGCGCAACTGAATCAAGTGTTGGTAATGACGCCAAAGACTTCCTTTGGTGTTCATTTCCTTTTTCACATTGATTTTCTTGTAGTTGGGATGGGGACTCAAATAAGGAGTTGATGTCGAAAACCCGGCATAAGGTCCCTCGGACCATTGCATCGGGGTTCTTGCTTGATCCCTTGAACGAATCACGGCTTTCCTTAACGCTAAAACCGGGTCATCCGGTGTTTCCATTAAATACCTCCGGTATGCTGCAATGGTGGAAACGTCATTAATCTCTTTAATATCTTCAAATGGGTAATTCATCATGCCGATTTCCTCCCCTTGGTAAATAAAGGGGGTTCCCCGTTGAAAATGAAGCAAGGTCGCTAACATTTTGCCAGATTGCGTTCGGTCTTTTTCACTGCCGTAATGGCTAATCAGTCGGGGGTGATCGTGATTAAGCCAATAAAGCGGGAGCCACCCTTTATCTTTAAACGCGTCTTGCCATTTAAAAAATGCGTTTTTTAAACAGGGGAGATTGACCTTGATTTCTTTGGTCTGATGAACATCATGTATGTTATTGCACCAATTATGATCAAAGTGAAACACCATGGATAGCTCACGTGAATCATACGAAGCGTATTTGAGACCTTCTTCAATAGAGGCTTCTCCTCCGACTTCACCAATGGTCACCACGTCGTTTTTGATAAACACCTTGTCATGAAGTTCGTTTAAATAAAGATGGACCTTGGGTAAATTGGAAAATTTGAACCAGTCTAAGGGAAACTCTCCTTCATAGGTTGAATCTTCTAAAGGTGCTCGGTCTAAATGAGAGACCGCATCAATTCGAAAACCATCGATGCCATCGTCGATCCATAGCGATGCAATTTTGGCCATCTCATCTCGAACTTTAGGGTTACTCCAGTTTAAATCCGGCATTTTTTTGGAAAATATCTTCATGTAAAAACTGTCCGATTGAACATCGTATTCCCAAGCACTACCTCCAAAAAAGGATCCCCAATTGGTCGGTTCTTTGCGAAGACCATCCACCCATTTTCCATCGTGCCATAAGTAATAATCCCGATAAGGATTGTCTTTCGATTTGCGGGATTCGATAAACCATGGGTGTTCATCAGAGGTGTGATTAAGCACCAAATCCAATAGGATGCGCATGCCTTTTTCTTTCGCTTTGGCGATGAGGCTTTTCACATCCTCCATCGAACCAAAAAGGGGCGAGACTTCTCTAAAATCTCTGACATCGTACCCGTTGTCGTCCATGGGTGAATCATAAAAGGGGCAGATCCATAACAGATCAACGCCTAACTGATCCAAATAATCAAGTTTTTCTTCGATTCCTTTTAAATCGCCGATTCCATCGCCGTTGGAATCAAAAAAGCTTTTGGGATAGATCTGGTAACCGACCGATTCCATCCACCATTTTTTTTGCATGCTTCTTTTCACCTTACATACCTTTTGATATGCTGTCTTGTTTTTTCTGTTCTATGGTAAACTATTAGGGATAATGCATTAAAGGAGTTATTTCATGAAACCAACCATTCGTGATGTGGCTAAAAAAGCCAATGTGAGTGTATCTACGGTATCTAGGGTCATCAACCAAAAAGGATACGTCCATGAAGAAACCAAAATTTTGGTCAAAAAAGTCATTGATGATTTAGGGTTTACCCCCAATCAATTGGCTCGGAGTCTAACCAATCGCAGTTCCAAAATCATCGGTGTGATTGTTCCCCATATTGGACCTGCCTTTTATGGAGAACTCTTAGAAGGCATTGAATCTCAAGCCAGTGCTTATGGCTACAAGGTCATGTTTTGTCATACCAACGATGACAGCACACGCGAACTGGAATACTTGAAATTCTTTGAACAATACAACGTGGAAGGGTTAATTGTCGCTTCCAATTTTTCCAATGTCGATAAACTGCTTGAACTGAACATCCCGATTGTGACGGTGGATCACATTTTGGATGAAACCATCCCTTCGATTACATCCGATAACGTAAAGGGTGGGACGCTTGCGATGAGCAAACTTGTTGAATCTGGGGCTAAAAACATTGTGATCTTTCGTGGCCCCTCGTTTTTGCTGACCACCATGGAACGAACCATCGGTGCGCTCAATGTTTTAAAAAAACACGGGTTATTTGCCGATATCTTTGATTTTGATTTACTCAGTCCAGACATCCACATGATTGAAGAAATCTTGACCAATAATCCGAAGATTGATGGGATCTTTGCGTTTTCGGATACGCTGGCTTTTGCTTCTTTAAATGTTTTGCAAAAACTGAAGAAAAAGATTCCACAGGATGTTTCCTTAATTGGATACGACGATACGCCTTACTCCAATTGGGTCAAACCCTCGATTTCAACCATTCATCAATCCATCAACTTTATGGGCAAACAAAGTTTTATCAACCTGACCCGCTTAATCCGAAACACCCATTTAGATAGCCTTCATGACATCATTGATGTCAGGCTCATTGAACGAGAAACCACCAAACCCAACCGCTAGCATATGATGTCATATGCTTTTTTTATGCCGAATGATCATGGCAGCAAAAGGCCCTAATTTGGGTTTAATGACGTAGTGAAATGCGTTTTTTTGTTGTTTGCTTGCACGAAGTGCAGCCCCATTGTATTGATCAGATCCGTAATAAATCGCCTTGTCACTGTTTAATATCTCATAATAATAGCCATGATAGGGAACACCTATCTCATACGATTGATGGACATTGGGTGTCATGTTAAGCACAACAATCAGCAGTTCATCGTCGCTTCTTCTTAAGTAAGCGAATACGCTTTGATCTTTATCATCCACGATGGACCATTCAAACCCCTTGGGATGATGATCGTATTGGAAAAGAGCAGGGTGATGGCGATAAACGCGTGCTAGATCTTTAAAGTATCGGTTCGCCTGTTGATGAGCTGGATAATCAAAGAGGTGCCAATCCAACTCTTTGTTACAATCCCATTCGGAAAAGGAGGCGAACTCTTGACCCATAAACAGAAGTTTCTTACCTGGATGGGTCATCCAAAGCGTTAATAAAAGTCTCCATTGGGCCATTTTTTGGAAATAATCTCCAGGCATTTTATTGACTAAACTGCCCTTCATGTGCACGACTTCATCGTGACTAAACGGCAAGATAAACTGCTCATTAAAGGCATAAACCAGGCCAAACGTGATTTTATTGTGGTGGTACTTCCGGTGAATGGGGTCTTCTTTGAAATATTTCAATACATCGTTCATAAACCCCATGTTCCATTTATAATTAAATCCCATACCGCCTTGATCGACTGGGTGGGTGACATAAGGATAATCGGTCGAATCTTCAGCCATGAATAAAATGCGATCGTCTTTTCCAAATAGATGATACGAGAGTTGCCTAATAAAATGAATCGCATCATGGTTGACCCCTTTTGAGCGATCCCCAAGATAATAAATCAAATTAGACACGGCATCAATGCGAAACCCATCAACATGATAATACTCCATCCAAAAGGAAAGAGCTGATAACATAAAACTACGGGTGATGCCTTTTCCAAAATCAAGGTTGTTGGTGCCCCAGGTTACGTTTTCCCGTCGTTCCTTGTCTTCGAACTCATAAAGGGGGGTACCATCAAAATAAGAAAGTCCGTGAGCGTCTTTGCAGATGTGTCCCAAAACCCAATCGATGATCACGCCAAGGCCAGCTTGGTGGCATCGATCAATGAGATACATGAAATCCATGGGGGTTCCAAAGCGTGAAGTGGCTGCAAAATAACCGGTGCCCTGGTATCCCCAAGAATCATCTAGGGGGTACTCATATATCGGCAAAAATTCGATATGGGTGAAGCCTTGATCCAAAACGTAATCAATGAGTTCATCCACCACTTCGTTATAGGGTTTATACGCTCCAAATTTGCGTCTCCATGATCCCAAATGGACCTCATAGACCAATGTCGCTTCTTGATAACTTTTCTTCTTAGTTTCCATCCACGTTTGATCACGCCACGGATACCCATTGATATCAACCACTTTGCTTGCGGTCCCCGGTCTTGTTTCTGCATAAAATGCAAAGGGATCCGCTTTATACAATATGCCTTTTCTGGTATGGATTTCGTATTTGTAAGTGGCCCACATGAAATTTCCTGGAATCTCGATTCTAAAAAACCCCATGGGATGGATTTGGGTCATCACATGTTTCCAACCTTCATAATGATTAAAGTCTGCAACTAGTCTAACTTCTGTGGCATTGGGCGCATAAACTGAAAACTCGGTGCTTTTTATTTCACCGTTTTCATCTTTGATCAGATGGGCCCCTAAAAAGTGATGCGCATGTGAGCAACGCCCTAATAAAAAATCATTTACATCGTGGTCAGCTAATGGTCTCATCGTTTTTCTCCTATTTTTTTATAAGGATGATATAGACCCCGGGTTGATCGAAAAAGACATGGCCATTGGAAATCAATGTTTTCTGGGAAGCAAAAATGAGCTTACCCGATTCCAAAGATCGTTTTTCGATTTCAAAGGTGTTTTTAATATAATGCAGCAACGTGACGGTGTCATTGGATAGACGGTATTGAATCAAGTGACCATCCCGTTCAATTTGGATTGAAGGGGTTAGATGGTCTTGTCGATAAAGTGAGTAACGTTTCCTAAGTTTTAGAATCTCTTTTAATTTCTTCGTTCCTTGACTTCGGGTGTCCCATTCGATTTTGTTAATGAGATCCGGGCTATTATAAGAATTATCAATGCCTTTTTTCGAACGATAATGTTCTTGTCCCGCGTGATAAAAGGGTACCCCTTGTGAGATTGCAAGCACATGATTGGCTAAGTCTTGATAAATCTTAAACGAGGAATCAGGACTGCCTTTTGAAACGAGCATTTTATCATAAAACGTTAGGTTATCGTGGCATTCCACGTAATTGATGGATTGGTTAAAAGAAGAAAAGAGATGGGCCGACCCCGTTATCGCTTCCATGGCTTTCCCCAATAGGTTTTTGTTTCCCATGGCATACCCTAAACCCGGGCCATGCAGTTCACCCTTCATGACGTTGCGGTATGTGTCATTGAAAAACCCGTATTCTGGCAGTAACGCATGGTTTTGCATGGAGGCTCGTTGTTTGGGTGGAAGTTCACATGGCATGTTCCAGCCTTCGCCATAAAGCATGATTGAAGGCCGAATGGCCTTCAGCCTTTTTTCGATTTGATGCATGGTTTCTATATCCAGTAACCCCATCAAATCAAAACGGAACCCGTCGATTTGAAACTGCGTCGCAAAATGGACCAGACTATCGATGATGAGCCTTCTTACCATGTAATGACGCGTCTCAACATCGTTTCCACAATAGGAAGCATCCGTCATCTTATGCTGACTCGTATGCCGGTAAAAGTAACCGGGTACCAAATCATCATAGGGGAAAGTCCGATATTGATAGACATGATTATAGACAACATCCATGTTGATTCCAAGTCCAATTCGGTGAGCTTCATTGATGACTTTTCTTAAATGGTTGATGCGATGATAGGGATCTTCAGGATGCTTAGAATACCAGCCTTCTACGGCAAAATACTGACTCGGATTGTATCCCCAGTTGTACAACTGGTCTTTGTTGACATCATCAACGCCTTCAAAATCAAAGATAGGTAAGAGTTGCAAATGGGTCATTCCTAATCGTTTAATCGTTTGTAAAAGAGACCCTCTAAGTTTGACACTGATTTCCCTTAACCCTTTATATAAGCCTTTAGATGGGACATCCAAGCCAATGGTCATATCCCGGATATGGCCTTCATAAATCACAGCATCCACGTATTTTTTTAAATGAATTGGAGAGGGATGAATGGGGGATAGTTTGTTCCAGTCCATCACATGCGAACGCTCCAAAGAGGCTGCGTTGGTATAGGGATCTTTAACCTCTTTATAGGTTTCTACCAAACGAACCCGATAATGATACGCTTTGCCATCCCAATCCCCTGGAACCGAAACGGTCCAAATGGGTTCTTGATAGGTCATTGGAAAAGGTTTCTCATCCAAAATGAGAATCACATCTTTAGCTACTGGAGTAAACACAAAGAACTCGGTATGAGAGGGGTGATAACGATACCCTAATGGGCCATCGTAGCGGTATTTATGCTCAAACTCTTTGGTTAAGGTAATGACGCCAATCTGGATAGGATGCGATTGCTCGTTAATCCAGACGATTTCATCTTTGTGAGGGTCTATGGGTCGCTCAGAGACAAAAAACTGATTAAAGCCTTCGTTTTTTAACCAGTTTAATCTGTTGTCACTGATTCGGACCGATTCAATAAAAGCATCGCTTTCAATGCGAAGGAGAAAAAACCCATCCAGGTAAACCTTCATCGTCTGTTTCCTTTTTCTGTTTCAATCCATATGGGAGTATCGGTTAATGTTAATCGACCCTCTTTAACGATATGGGTTCGATTTGAATAGATGTCGGTATAGGTTCCATCTTTAAGTGGAACGTTGATTTGGCTTGTGGGTTCCAAGTTGAACAGACCGACTAAAAACGTTTGTTCAAACGTGTAAGACAAAACCGCTACCTGATCTTTATGGTGAATCTCAAAATGTCCGTAGGTAAAAATCGAACGATGTTTGATATCGGACAGTTTTCGAATCAACGACTCAATGGAACGGGCTTGATTCCAAGGAATCAAATCCTTTTCAAACAGACTGGGTGTCTGTTCAACTTGATGTTCCATGCCAGCATAAATGAACATTGGCCCTTTAAGAAAATAACTCAAGGCTACCATGGTTTCAAAATGCTTGTCATCTCTGACTTTGCTTCTTAATCGACGTTGATCATGGTTTTCAAAACTTCTAAGTTTGACGTAATTTTTGGGATAAATCGATTCTTGTCTTTCAATCGCTTCTAACCACAAACTGAGTTTAGATCCGTCTTGAAGGTAATCGTCCATGGCTTCATAAATGTCATAATCGTAACAGATGTCAAAGGCTTGAAACATCTCAGAATCGCTGTGACAATCGTATCCAAGTCCTCTTAAATAACGGATAAACCCTGGATGAACCGATTCGGATAGCCAAATGAAATTGGGGTTAATGTGTTGAATACGGTTTCTGGCCTCCAGCCAAAAATCAATCGGCAACATCGGAGCAACATCGCAGCGAAACCCATCCACTTTAGCGGCCCAAAACGCAAGCATGTCCAACATGTAGTGCCTTATGTCTAGGATTCGGTAATCCAAATCGGTGATATCCGACCAGTCACCCACGCGGTTGGCTAAAGAACCGTCTGGTTTTCGGTAAAACCAATTTGGATGCTCTTTTGTTAGCACTGAATCTCTAGCGGTGTGGTTAATCACGATATCCATCATGACTTTCATCTTTCTTTTGCGTGCTTCTTCGATGAGTTGATGAAAATCATCCATCGTACCATAGGCAGGATCGATTTGATAATAATCTTTAATGGAATAAGGACTCCCCGTCTTTCCTTTTCTAAGGACCTCTCCAATCGGATGAATCGGTAAAAGATAGAGCACATCGACTCCCATGAAGCGGATGCGATCCAAATCTTGGATCAATCCTTGAAAATCATGGGTTTTCGAATGTTGCCTTGGAAACACCTGATAAAAAACAGTTGATCGTAAATTAATATCGGTCTGCTTCGCCATAGGACCTCCTTAAAACGTTATTTTTTCGAGCTTCCAAATCTCTTGATTGTATTGTTCAATGGTTCGATCGGATGAGAAATACCCTGAATTGGCGATATTAGCAATCGCCATCTCTAACCATTTGGAGCGATGCTTATAAGCCTCATTGGCTTTTTCATGAGCCATCACATAGGCATCAAAATCTGCAAGCACTAAGAAATAGTCGCTATTTAATAAGTGGTTTAATATGTAATCGAAATGCTGGGGATTCGGATTGAGCTTTCGAATAAAGGCGAAAACGTCGTGTAGCCGCGGATCTCCCTCATAGATTTGTCTGGGCTTGTAGCCGTTATGTTGATATATTGAGGTCACTTGTTCGGCGGTTAATCCGAAGATAAACGCGTTTGATTCGCCTGCATAATCGACAATTTCCACGTTTGCACCATCTAAGGTTCCAATGGTAATGGCGCCGTTCATCATGAACTTCATGTTGCCGGTTCCTGATGCTTCTTTGGTTGTGGTTGAAATCTGTTCCGATAAATCGGCAGCAGGCATGATGTATTCAGCATAGGTCACGTTATAATTTCTAACAAAAACAACCTTTAATAGTGCATTAGTCTCTTCATCGTCGTTGATGATCGATGCAACCGTGTCAATCAGTTCAATGACCGCTTTGGCCATGTGATAACTGGGGGCTGCCTTAGCACCAAAGATAAATGAATGCGGATAATAATTCGCCTTAAAGACAGGATCCTTTTTTAACCGTTGGTAAAGATAGATAATGTGCAAAATATTCATGAGTTGTCGTTTATACTCGTGCAAGCGTTTCACTTGGATATCAAATAGACTATCGGGATCAAGTAGAATACCTTGAAGTTGATAAATACGATTGGCTAACGCGATTTTCTTTGTTCGCTTAACCCGATCCAACTTCTCCTTAGTGTCTTGATCATCGATAAAATCATTGAGCATGGCAATCTTCGAAAGATCGTTTCTCCACGCAGTACCGATTTTTTGATCCAGCAAATCGGCAAGCTCCGGATTCGTATGAATCAACCATCTCCGATGGGTCACCCCGTTGGTCTTGTTATTAAACTTCGTGGGATAAAGCTGATAAAAGTTCTTCATTTCAATGGTTTTTAAGATGTTGGTATGAAGGGCTGCAACCCCATTAACAGAAAATGACCCGTAAATGCAAATGTGCGCCATACGGACGTGATTGTGTCCAATCAAGCCCATTAAATAGATTTGCTCTTTATTGAAACGACCGTCGGATTCCAAAATAAACTTAAACCGGCGATTCATTTCTTGAACGATTTCATAAATTCGGGGCAGTAAATTTCTAAAAATGCGGATATCCCATTTTTCAAGTGCTTCCGATAAAATCGTGTGATTGGTAAAGGCACACGTCATGGTGGTGATGTGCCACGCGTCTGAATAGCCAATGCCTTCGTTATCCATTAAAATCCGCATCATCTCTGGAATGACTAACGTTGGATGTGTGTCATTGATTTGGAAAGTGTAAAACTTATGGAAATCACGAATGTCGCGGTTCAGCCTTTTGTGTTCCTTAATCGCGGATTGAACCCCTGCAGCACTGAACACATAGGATTGCAGCAACCTTAAGGTCTTGCCGCTTTCTGTGGAGTCATCAGGATATAGCGAATCGGTGATGCTATGCACCAATTCTAAATATTCAGTTGATTGAACGGTTTGCTTATCGGATGGTACGGTTTGCCATAGCCTTAGGTTGGTAACAACTCCGTTATTGTGGCCAACGATTTTGACATCGTAAGGAACGGCTTTAATCCACTGTGGATGCACCAACTTCGTGTGCTCAACATAGCCAAAAACAGGGATTTGGATGGCCTCATTTTCTTTTTTCGTTTCCCAAAGAAAAGGACGATTAAGCCACATGTCGGGTTGTTCAACTTGACGATGGTTTTCAATGGTTTGGGTAAAAAAGCCGTGTTGATACCGCAAACTGTTTCCATATAGCGGTAACCCCAGTGTGGCTGCTGAATCTAAAAAACAAGCGGCTAATCGGCCCAATCCGCCATTGCCTAAACCGGCATCAGATTCTTGGTGTTCGACTTCATTTAAATCAAAGCCTAATTCATCAAACGCTGCTTTTACAACTGCATAAAAACCTGCATTTTGCAAGTTGTTGGTAATCAATCGTCCCATCAAAAACTCCATAGAGAAATAGATGGTCTTTTTCATGTTGTCGGCTTCTACTTTTTGTGTGGTTTGTTGATAAGATGAGTCTAATGCTTCATTAATCATGCTGGCTAAAACCGAATAACGCTGATAAGAAGAGGATTCTTCTGGTTTGACGTTAAACTGGGTTTCCAGGGCTTGAATGAAAGCGTCTTTAAATGAATGAGATGTTGCGAATAGTTGTGACATAAGAGCTCCTCAATAATGATTTTCATCATTATTTTATCATAGGAAATGGGTTTTTTTGATAAGACACCGTTATCATAGTGGGATTATGTGCAAAATCACACACCAAGAAAAAAAGCATTTCGAGTGAAATGCTTTCTCTTAGCGAAGAATAAAATTATTTAGCAATTAAAGCCATGGCTTTAGAGCCTTGGAAAAGAACAAACACTAAATAGTACGTTCCAGCTTGCATAGCCACTGGATTGTCGTTCCAAGTGCCTGCTTGGTCAACATTTTCTTCAACAAATGGTGGGATGTATAGGGTTGATGGAGTCAAATTGTCAATTTTTCCAGATTCTGGATTTTGTGCCCAGAAATTAGGAATGTCATCGCCAACTTCTGTTTGGATAACCTTAACGGTTAAGTTTCCATTCAATTCTCTAACTGTGCCATTGATTTTGTACGTTACGCCCCAACCTGCATCATCAGCTGGTAGAACGATTTCAATGATGTAAAGGCCAGTAGCATCCTTTAATTGATCCTTAATTGAAGCAACTCTTGCATCACCGATAGCAATGGCTTCCATCTTGTATGTTGGGTTACCAGCAGCGCCGCCCCAACCTGCGAAATTACCAGTCACATAATAATCGTGTGCGGTATCTTCAAGAATTTTGTTACTGTCGCCGCACGCAACGAGGGCAACTGCGAACAATAATACGACAAATAATGCCAATACTTTCTTCATTTTCTTCTCCTTTTTTTCTATCAACTTTTATTTATAAGCGCTTTCATTTTATCATAGGTTCCCCTAAACGACAATAAAATCGTCATAAAATGAATGTGAAACCGTTATTTTATTACCACACTGGTCATGGGATCCAGTGTTAGAATCTGTCCATTTAAGCTGGCTGACCCTTTTCCAGCATACCCTCTGACAATTGAAAACCGTTGGGATGTAAACTGACTTAAATCCACTGTGATGGGTTCTTCTCCGGTGTTATGAAAGACGCCAACCGTGCTGTTTTGGTAGGTGGAGAGGAACCCTCCAAAGTAGTAAAAGCTTGAAAAGTCTAAAATTGTGTAGAATCCTCTTCCAATTTCAGGATTGGCGTTTCGAATCATGATGACTTTCTTGTAATGATTGAGCAAACTGTTTGGATCTCTTAAATGCGATCGCACCGTTCCATTGACTTGACGATCTTCCGGGAATGTTGATCCGATTGGATCCGACACTTTATCGCGATCGCCCCAGCGCATCTTAAGCCTTCTATTGGCATCGGTTTGTTCCGTTCCTCGACTTCCTAAAAGACCAATCTCTTCCCCGTAATAGAGAAAGGGGGTTCCATAGGTCCATAGATAAAGCGTAGCTGCCATATGCATGTGATGCCCAACAAGCGGAAGATAGCCGGCTGCGCGGTTCATGTCGTGATTTGAAATAAACGGGGTCAAAATGGCATTGGGATTGACCGACTCAATCAAGTTCCGATAGGAGTTGATGTATCTTACAAAACTGTGGACACTATCGAATCCGTTAGCGGTGGTTGCGATTGCCCCAAGGGATTGAGACATCCCAAAATCAAAATTACTAAAACTTTCGTAATAGGGAGCAATAAGCGTATCCCCAGACCAAGTTTCTCCAACAACGTACGCATCGGGTTTGATTTTCCTTACTTCATCCATGAACCAGTTCCAAAATTCAATATTTCTTTGGGTATCGTTTAAATAAATGTACTTGGTTGCATCCAATCGAAAGCCATGGACGCCTTTGCCAAACCAAAACTGTAAGATATTGACGATTTCTGCACGGACATGTTCACTATCCATGTTCAGTTCAGGCATTTGGCTTGAAAAATTGCCTTCATAGCAAAACTCTTTTGCAAACGGATAATAGGTTTTTCCAGGTTCTTTCGTGGCTTCCGTCACCAAGGTGTAATAATCCACGTAAGGATTGGTCATATCGCCTTGTTCAACCGCTTGTTTAGCTTTTTTGAACCAGTCGTGATAAATCGAGGTATGATTGATGACCAAGTCAATGATGATGTCAATGCCTCGTTTGCTGGCTTCTTCAACCAAACGCTCAAAATCCTGCATGGTTCCATACTTGGAATCGATGGATTGGTAATCGGCCACATCGTATTTATGATAACTGGGTGATTTCATGATGGGCATCAGCCAGATGCCTTGTATGCCAAGGCTCTTACCGGAATTGGGATCGCCATCATTTAAGTAATCAAGTCGATTGATTAACCCATTTAAATCGCCCATGCCATCGCCATTGCTATCGGAAAAAGCACCGACAAAAATTTCGTAATAAACACGGTGATTATCTGTTACAGGCCATGAAAAGAGTTGTTCATCCACAACGATCACATATTCCTTTACGCTTTTGCATGCTGAGAGGACTAAAATAAGGCCTATCAGCATCATACTTATCATCCATTTTTTCATAACTTATCCTTTGACCGATCCCGCTGTCACACCTTCAACGTAATACTTTTGCATGGAGATGAACAAGATGACAATTGGAACCGCAATAAGAATAGCACCGGCTGCGAAAATGGTAAATCGGTTGGGGTCTGCCGTTGCTTGTGAACCAAAGAGCATCATGAACAGACCGACCGCGACCGTCCACCGGTCAGGGTTTGTCTCTCCAATGATGACCCTTGCAAAAATGAAATCCATCCAAGGGCCAATAAACGCCATTAAAGCTGTGTAAATGATAATGGGTTTACTAAGCGGCAAGATAATCTTGATAAACGTTTGAAAGTTTGTCGCACCATCTAGTTTCGCGGATTCTAAAAGGCTATTTGGAATCAAATCAAAGAATCCTTTAGCAATATAAAATCCAAGGCCAGAGCCTGCAGAATAGACCAAGATGAGTGCAAACAAGGATTGGGTTAGACCCATGAACTTCAAAATGTAGTAAATTGCAATAATCGACATAAAGCCAGGGAACAACCCTAAAATGATGGCGACGTTTAAAATCGTCTTTCGTGATGGGAACTTCAATTTACTCATGACGTATCCCACGCTTAAGACCATAAAGGTGGATATCACAAACGTAATGGAAGAGACAAACAAGGTGTTTAAAAACCAGATCGGAAACTTGGTGTTCGTGAGTAATAATCTAAAGTTCTCAAATCCGATTTGCTTAGGGAAATAATGGGAAACAACAATGCCTCTTAATTCACCTAAATCGTTGTATTCGTTTCGAAAAGCACTTAAGATAATCCATAAAATCGGATAAATCCATATAAGGGATAAAACAATCAGCGTGATATAAGCAATGATGGTCGACGTTCTTTCAGCTTTTTTTGAACTTTTGAAAGTGGGTTTATTGATGGTATTAGTCATTATTGAAACGCCTCCTCTTCTTTATACGCTTTGCTCTTTCGATAGGATAGAAGGGTACCTGTAGCCGTTATGATAAACGTCATAATGGCCACAACCGAACCAATGTTGTATTCGTTGTTGTCGATGGTCAGTTTATAAAGCCAGGTGACCAATAAATCTGTAGAACCCGCAACATAGCCAGCCTTTAGGCTTGGTCCTCCTCCAGTCAACAGGAAGATGATGTTGAAACTGGTGATGTTTCCGACAAACGAGGTAATCAAATAAGGGGTTGTCACAAAGATAATATAGGGAACCGTAATGTGTCTAAACAGTTGCCGTTTGTTTGCGCCATCGACAGTAGCTGCTTCATAGAGGTCCTGTGGAACATTCATTAAGATTCCGGATGTCATCAGCATGGTGTAAGGAATCCCTACCCAAAGGTTAATCACCAGGACGGTAACCCGTGGGGTTAGCGCATTCGTTGCGGTGGAAAGAAAACGAATAGGGTTATCGATGACACCTAGATTAAGTAACATGCCGTTGATGGGTCCAAACTCAGATAACAAGTTTCTAACCGCAAGAAGCGACACAAACTGCGGAATCGCAATCGTCATAATGAAAATGGTTCGCCAAAGTTTCTTTAATTTGATCGTTTTTTTATTGATGAGTAACGCGAGCAAAATTCCAGCAATATAGTTGGAGAACGTTGCAAAAAATGCCCAGGTCATGGTCCATGAAAGCACTGGCCAGAAACGGACAGCTATTTCACCGGTTCCGCCAAAAATGCCTGCGAAGTTCCGAAAACCAACCCATTCAAACAGTTGTTGTCCTGGGGTGACATTCGCATCAAAATTGGTGAAAGCAATCAAAATCATAAACAAAGTTGGCAACAACGTAAAGGTAGCTACCCCAATAAAGGTAGGCGTCAACATGGTGATATGGAAACGCTCATCAAGCAGGGATGCTAAATCTTGTTTAAACGTGTTGGGTTTCTTACCCGAAGCCAACTCTAAATCAAGGTTAATGGAGCTTTTAATGTTGGAGTTATAAAGCATCCAAAAACCAAATAAGATACCAAAAGTGATGACCCCAAATAGTAGCATCAACATGGAGTTATCTGTTGGATTAAAAATATCGCCTTCTTCGGTTCCAAGCGTAAAGAAATTGCCAATAGCCTTGAAGCCTATGGGCGTTCGATTGACTTCAGGAGAAGTAATCAAAACAAACAAGAAACCGATTTGAAATACGAGGTATAAAACCCCTTTAATAATCTGTTTACGTGTAAAATTACCAAATCCCATGATGACATGGGCGATTTTTGTTTGGACACTCGCGTTTTTGAAACGTTTAGCAAACGCCACGACAGGATGGACAAAAACCTTCATGACAAAAGCAATGAAGGTTTTTCTTATCAAGCGAGAAAACTGTTTCAATGACGCGACCCTCTTCACCCCGTTAGGGTTTAAAGAAGATTGGTTTTGATCATTCATACTTTTCTCCTATCGTTTAGTCTCGGTTCCCTGTAATCCAAATGTTTTGTACTATAGTTAGTTGATCCTTAATTTGTTGGAAGGTGGAAAAACTGTTGTTTGCATTTTCCAAGATTTCCAAAATCAAATCAGGACCGCCTTTAGAATAATAATAGAAATTATACCGGTTGTCAAAACCAAAAGGTTGTGGAATCCCGTGTTCAAACATTTGGATTTGAGCACGTGCCAATTGATTTTCTAAAGAATCACCAGACATGGAAGTAAACTCAGTCGCAGCATTTTTATACGCTGGCAAGTTTTGTGCCGCAACAAAGGATTGTTCTTGCACTTCTTTGCTGGTTAAGAACATCAAGATTTCTTGCAAATAATCCGCTTTATCGCTATTCTTCTTCATCACGAAGATTTTAGCATCGGCAAACGTGCCGGATTGGAATACCGTGCCGGCAGGAACACTGCCATACGCTTGAGAGGCTTGAATGGTAAAGGTTGGTAAAATGGCAATTCCCAAGTTGGAACCTAAAGCTGAACGAGCACCGTTAAAATGCCAAGCACCACTGATGAAAGACAGCGATGTTTCGTTGGTCAATTCGACGGTCCATCCGGATTCGGTTGGTCGTTTAGCTCCATTAGGATGCGTGAAGAACCATTGACCCCATTTCATTTTAGCAATGGTATCGTCGCCTAATGCATAGTTTGCATTGATGTCGCCATCTTCATAAAGACGAAGTGAGGTGGCTCCGGTTTGAGCATTTTTGGCTAACAAAATGAACGAGTTATTAAATCCATCGGTTCCAGCCAAAGATACCGCTTGCTTGTTGTTGGCTTGAGCGACAGCGAGAATGCCTTCCCAAGTCTTCACATCGTTTTCATTTAAAAACTTTTTGTTGTAGTAAAGAACCAACGATTGAGCGACATAAGGGATACCAAATGTGTACTTGGTTCCGCCTACTGTGGCATCAATTACATCCAAAAAGGTTTGGGGATTATCCCTTTGGATTTGTGCCAATAAGGCAGGATCTGTCACTGGAGCAATCGCGCTTGAACCTCGTGTCAAACGGCCTAAATTATCGTGGGCAACGGTAAAGATGTCCGCACCCGCTTCAGTATCTTCTAAGAAAGTCGCTGCTGCAGTTCCGGTATCGACCCCTTTAACTGCAATCTCATGAGGAAAATCTTTGCCATGTTTTTCCTTGTAGAGTGCCACATATTCAACCATTTTTTCTTGGTAGAACTCAACCGATTCGGTTCCAACCCAAATGGTCAATGGGCTTTGTTTTTTACATCCTGCCAATAAAAATACCGACAGAATAGCAATGAATAAGATGAACCATTTTTTGCTCATATTCTTCTCCTTATAAATAGATTATCAACTTTACCCTCATTCTATCATTCTAACCCTTATATTGCAAGAAAATGGTAACGGTATAACGATTTACTTTTTAAACGTTTTAAGGTATGATAAGTGCGAGAAATCGAAGGGGTATAATCGTTTTGCCGCCCCTCATAAAATGATGCATTTATCACGTGTTTTTTCATGTCAAAGTGACATTAAACTAAGGAGAAAGCTATGAAAAAAATCATGTTATTTGTCCTGGTATGGCTCTTAACTGTTCTCGTCCCTATGACGGTTTCAGCCAACCAAGACGTTCAGGATGTTTACATCCATTACTACCGATATCAAGGTGACTATGCCGGTTGGGATTTATGGGTTTGGCGGAACCAACCCACCTCAGAAGCTGGAAAACCTTATGCATTCCAACAAGATGATACCGCTTCCATTTTCAACTATGGGGGGGTTGTCACCAAAGTTTCTCTTACGGGTGACCTAGAAGGAACCACACGTCTTGGGTTTATCGTTAGACGCGGAGATTGGGCTGAAAAAGATGTTGATATCGATCGTTTTATTGACATTCCAGCAACGGCTCCAAACGGTGAGTTGCACATCTATTTAGTGGAAGGCGATAGCCGAATTGGATACGGCAAAACCGATCCGGATGGACCCGATAAGAACCCTAAATTTAGAATGGCCTATTTTTCTTCTGTCGATAGCATTTTCTTTTCAGCGACAGAACCCTTAGCCTTATCTCAAATCAAAGTCTATGCTGATAACGTCTTAGTTCCTATTGTGCAATATGAGCCTTCAGGGTCAACTGGCACTTTGGTCATCAATGTTACTTTGGACTTTTCCAAACGGTATGAGATTGAAGGAACTTTTTCTGGTCAGTTTGTCAGCCGTTTAACCATTACCTATGATGGCATCTATGATTCGGATGAGTTCGAAAATGCCTTTGGCTATTTAGGAGATGACTTAGGAGCTATAGCACGTGGCAATCAAACGACCTTTAGGCTATGGGCTCCCATCTCAGACCACGTGGTTTTAAACTTATATGCAACAGGAACTCCCGCTAATTTTGGCGGTACGGATACCGCACTTTCATCCCATGTAATGGAAAGGGATGTTCAAGGGACCTTTTGGATTTCGTTTAACCAAAACCTTCACGGGACCTATTACACCTTTAGCGTGACCAACGGGTCTAACACCTATGAAGTCATTGATCCCTATGCTAAAAGTTCGGGTATTAACGGCATTCGTGGATTGGTCGTCGATTTTTCTAAAACCAATCCAAGTGGCTTTACATATGGCGATCGCCCCAACAACATGGTCCACGCAACCGATGCGATCATTTATGAACTGCATGTACGGGATTTAACCATTCATGAAAGCTGGAATGGGCCCAATCTTCATCGTGGTCGTTATTTGGGACTTATCGAACCAGGTACCCGTTACCAAGGGGTGACCACCGGTTTTGATCACATTAAAGAGCTCGGTGTTACCCATGTCCAATTGTTGCCTTTCTTTGATTTTGGAGTCTTGGATGAATCGAGAATCAACGAGCCTGGCTATAACTCGTTTAATTGGGGTTACATGCCGATTAACTTTAACGTGCTCGAAGGTTCTTATTCGGCAAACCCATACGATGGGTTGGTTCGGATTCAAGAAATGAAGCACGTCATTCAAGGCTTTACCAACGCCAACATCCGGATTAACATGGATGTGGTCTATAATCATACAGGCTTAACGGCTGATTCGAATTTTAACCTTATTGTTCCGGGGTATTATTTTAGAAAAACCCCAACAGGGGCGTTTAGTAACGGGTCAGGTACCGGTAACGAAACCGCTTCTGAACGCATTATGATGCGTAAATTCATGATTGATTCTTTGGTCTTTTGGACCACCGAATACAACATTTCTGGATTCCGTTTTGATTTAATGGCGCTTCATGATGTGGAAACCATGCTTCAAATTGAAGCGGCCTTATTGGCCATTGACCCGACCATTATGATTTATGGAGAACCTTGGATGGGGGGATCAACTCCGCTTCCTGCCTCCATGCAAGCTGGAAAAACCAACCTCAGTCAAATTGGAAACGTGGGCGCTTTTAACGATGATTTAAGGGATGCTACCAAAGGGTCAGTTTTCAATCGTGAAGATAAAGGGTTTGTTCAAGGAGTTTTCTCTGATCAAATCATGAACCGTATGCGGTATGGTGTCTTAGGAGGCATCGCCCATGAAACGGTTGTTCCAACCCAATTATCCAATATGCGCATTTGGCATACATCCCCTCTAAAGACCATTAATTATGTCACCGCACATGATAACAATACGTTGCACGATAAACTGTATATATCGCTACAAAACGAAAATGCACTCCACCTCATTCCCGCAATGATCAAACAAGCCAATGCGATTGTTCTTCTTTCACAAGGGGTTGCTTTCTTGCATGCTGGGGATGAGTTCATGCGCTCTAAACCCTCAGCTAGTGGCAAGGGATTTGATCATAACAGT
The DNA here is from genome assembly GCA_964553755.1 of uncultured Acholeplasmataceae bacterium. GTDB lineage: Bacteria > Bacillota_I > Bacilli_A > Acholeplasmatales > Acholeplasmataceae > Peloplasma. The sequence goes on along the minus strand of CAZKLM010000011.1, from coordinate 8,756 downwards.
TATGAATCACCCGATTCTGTCAATCAAATGCGATGGGATTTAAAGGCTCAGGAAACTGAAATGGCTGTTTTTGAGTACTTCAAAGGACTGATTGCATTTAGAAAAGACCATCCATCTTTGAGAATGACGTCTGCAAGGGATATTGAAGCGAACCTCCGTTTTGTTTATCAGGATATCACCGGCTTACTGGCTTATGAAATTAGCAATCAAGCTTCAGGTGATGATTTTGAGCGGATGCTCATCATCCATAATGCCAACCGCAGATCCACACGCATCAAACTTCCAACAGAGGGCGGTTGGGTCATGGTCATTAACGGTGAAGAAGCCAAAGGCGATGAAATCAGAACCTATCTAGGCGGTCAAAGCATCCGACTTCAACCCAACGCAACCTATGTGTTCTATCAAGATGCCTCAATTGGCGATTATAGTCCACTTCCTGTCATTGCTGTTTCGACATTGGGATCTCTCCTCTTGTTAGGTGCCGCGTGGTTCATCTTCATTAAGCGAAAATAAAAAGGCCAATAGGCCTTTTTTTTGTGTCCATCATCCACATGGGTGTCGGTGGAACTGAGGATACGATGATAGGGTGTTGAATATCGAAAACGTGATACATTTCCGCTCGTTCCATCATTTCTTGAATTATGAGGTCTCTAACGAGAACTTCAGTATCCACACCATCCTCCCCACTTAAAAAGGGGTTGCTTGATTTTTCATAAATGTAGCTGGTTACTGCCACTTTATAATAAAGATCTGGTTCGAAGACAATGGATGGATCTTGACTGAAATGTTCTCCATCCGATCGTTCTTTGAACGCTTCAATGACAGAACCCTTTAAATAGACCGTAAACAGCGTGTTATCAAAAGGAAAGAGTTTATAGATGGTGTCGATGGTAATGTTTTGCTGGTTCGATAAAGAAATACGTGTCCCTCCTCGGTTATGAAACCCAATAGCACTTCCTGTTTCAGCACGAATCAGTTCTGAAATAAAGACCGTGAGTTGATCTTGAGAATAAAACGCTTTTGACGTCGTAATCACGGTGTTCATCAAACTAAAAACAACTTCATAATACGGCAAGAGCACGGCATCAATCGCGGAATGAGCGGAAAGTAACCTGGCATCAAGCTCAACGCCAAACGAGATGGAACCGGATGCTTTTAGGTTAACTAAACTGTAACTGATAATCTCATTTTGTTCGGATAAATTCAACCTTACACGGCCTAAAAACTGACTGTTTGCCCCTGACTGGATGACAGGAACACTGTTCGTCCCGGCGAGTTGCACCGTAGCCTGATGGGTGTGTCCATTGAAAATGGCATCCACTTTTGCATCACTTGGAAACGATCCGATGGCTTGATTGTCCATCTGGTTGGCCCCGTGGATCACCACTAAGACGATATCGACTTGATCGTCACGTCGAAGTTTTCGTGCATAATATTCCGCCCAGTAAACCGGATCAGCAAACTGATAATCTCTCACCAGTGATTCAGCAATCGAGCGTTCCAAACCGTACCCCATTAACCCAATGATGCCGACTTTGACTTGGGCTTTTTGAACAATGGTATAGGCATCAATAAAATCGGGGCGGTTGGTTGTTCCTTTGAAAAAGACATTGGCTCCTAAGAGCGGGAAATTGGCTTTGAGTCCTTCATAATTTGGATCAAAAAACTTGGTGACTTCTTCAAGCCCCCAATCAAACTCATGGTTGCCGATAACAAACGCATCTACGTTCATTTTGTTGAGTGCTGCAATCGTTGATTCACCTTTAAAATAGTTTGAAATTAACGCCCCTTGAAGCATATCGCCACCGGTGATAAACAAGGTGTTATCCGGATTTTTCGTTTGCTCATCTAAGATGAGATTCCCGATTCGTGATAACCCCATTTGGGTTCCACTATGTAAAATGTTTCCATGGGTGTCGTTTAAGTAGAAAATATTGACATGATCGATTTTAGGAACCACTAAATCCATCACCACAGTGACAGTGATTTGAACCCATACGGTGTCGCCTTGATCATCGGTGACGGAATAAGTAACGGTATAAGTTCCAGCCTGTTGATAATCCACGTCATGGTCATCAACTAAGATACGATCAGTTAACGAGTTAAAAAATCGGTCGAATGCTTCGACTCGTTCTAAGTAATTCGGTAAGGGATCCCCCACTTGGTACGTTAGATCGGTTGCACCAACAATGACAAGTTCACCAACAAACGGTTCAGTGACCGATTGGGTAGGATTAGGCTGTGTTTCTCCTAAGTTGAAACAGCCGGATAATGCAAGGATTGAAAGCAGGATGAGTATCCAAGTCAATCGTTTCTTCATGTTAAAAACCACCTTTGCAAGGGTATTATAACATAGAAAGGTCGCTTCCTTGTCAATATATGATATAATCATGAATTGAGGATATGCTTATGAAAAAACCTACACTTTTAGAATTGTTTTTAACGTTTATGAAAATTGGTGCATTAACTTTTGGCGGCGGCTATGCCATGATGCCTATCATGCGCAAAGAAGTCGTTGAAAAAAAAGGATGGGCCAATGACGATGACATCTTAAAGATTTTGGTGATCTCAGAAACCACACCAGGGGTGCTTGCGGTCAACTCGGCCACGTTTATTGGCTATAAAATCATGGGGTTTAAAGGCAGCTTAGTCTCAACCCTTGGCGTCATTTTGCCTTCACTTATCATCATTTCCATCATTTCACTTTTTATTGTGCAATTCAAAGAATTGGTTTGGGTTCAATATGCCTTTTATGGCATCAAAGCCGGTGTTGCCGTGTTGATTACACGCGCCGCTATTAAGCTCAGTAAAAAGGTTCAATTTGGGGGGTTAGCGCTTCTGCTCTTTTTCTTTTCAATGCTTGCTGTCCTCTTTTTTTCCATCAGTCCTATTTTAATCCTTATCCTTAGTGCCAGTCTTGGGATTCTCTATGGTGCTTATCAGGAAATGAAGGAGGCTCGTCATGTTGATTGAACTCCTTAAACTCTTTTATATGTTCTTTAAAATTGGTCTTTTTACCTTTGGTGGCGGCTACGCCATGATTCCTTTAATGAAGTCAGAGGCCGTTGATGGGGGGTATGTAACCCTTGAGATGATGTATGACTTCATTGGCATCAGCGAATCCACACCGGGGCCTTTTGCAGTGAATATGGCCACCTTTATTGGGATGTCTAATTTCGGATTTTTAGGGGCTGTGGTTGCAACATTGGGTGTTGCCCTCCCCTCATTCATCGTGATCTTGCTTATCGCAAGTCTAGGCGCTAGATGGATTGAATCCAAACCAGTCAACCGTGCTTTTATTGGCCTCAAGCCCGCCGTGATTGGATTAATCGCAAGTGTATCGGTTCGCTTGGTGACTTGGGTCTTGTTTCCGAACATCAACTTTAAAGAATGGGTGTTTGATGTCACTGGGTTTGATTTAATTGGCTTGGCCATCCTCATCGTGATGATTCTCTTAACGATCTTTGTTAAAAAAATGACACCGTTTCGAATCGTTTTGATATCCGCCGTTTTAGGCATCATTTTATACTCACTCTTTTAGGAGCCTTTTATGAAAGACTTAACGTGGTTAAAAACACGACTCATTGCGCATCGAGGGCTTTATCAAAGCGATCAAAGTGTACCTGAAAACTCGATGCTTGCGTTTCAAAAAGCCATGGATCATGGTTACGGGATTGAACTCGATGTGAACCTTCTCAAAGACCAAACGGTGGTTGCATTTCATGATCATCATCTTTATCGAGCCTGTGGAAAAGATGTGTTTTTAAGTGAGGTCACTTATTCAGAAATCAAATCCTTGACCGTGTTTAAAACGAAAGAAAAAATACCGAGGCTTACCGATGTTTTAGCGTTAGTTTCTGGACAAGTTCCCTTGTTAATTGAACTTAAACCCAAAGGGGATATCATCGGATTATGCGAAGCCGTCATGCGTGATTTATCAAGTTATCAAGGAGAATACGCGGTTTTTTCCTTTCATCCAAAAGCGGTCGGTTGGTTCAAAAAGTATCACCCAAATGTCATTAGAGGACAGATTGCTGAATGCTTTAGAAACGATAGCATGCATCCGTTGATTCGTTATTTGCTAAGGACAATGTTTTTCAATCGTTTCACCCAACCGGATTTTGTCAGCTATGGCATCCATGATTTGCCCAATCGAACCTTAAATCGGCTTAAGAAAAAAAACATGACCATCATCAGTTATGCCGCAAAGACACAAGCCGAGTTTGATCATGTTATTCATCATTATGATAATGTGGTTTTTGAACACTTTATTCCTAAACGATAGGCTAACTAGCCTATTTTTTTCTAGTCCATGTCCACATCAAAGCTTTCTAATAACGTCTTCTTTTCTGCTTTGGCATCGCCATGTTTAGTTAAAAACATTGTGATAAAGGCCAGTGCAACAAAGAAGGTTGCGTAAGGGAATAACGCTTTGGGATGGAGTGCGTCCATTAAAAACCCAGATAGCATCGGTGTTAAGATTTGAGCAGCCATCGAAAAGGTGTAATAATACCCCGTGTATTTCCCGACATTCGCTCCCTTGGATAACTCAACGACCATGGGATAGGAGTTAACGTTAATGGTTGCCCAACCAATTCCCGTTAATCCAAAGATGACAAACATAAGGCTTCCTGTTTCCTTAGTCAAGAAAAAGACGGAACCAAAACAAAGGGTTAATAAAATAATTCCTGCTAAAATTGTCTTTCTTCTGCCAAACTTGGTTGACAAAATGCCAATGGGAATAAAGGCAATAATCGCTGTAACGTTAGCCACTAAAAGCGGAAGGGTGAAGGAAGGCAATTGAAGAATCTTTGGCGCGTAATCAGAGACCTTGGTCATCACCGCATTATACCCCATAAACCATAAGAAAACGGAGAATAAAATCAAATACAAAGACATTTTCTTGTCTTTCGGAAGTTCATGCATGTCGTGGACATCATCATCGTCTTCTGAAAGGCCAAATTTAAGATCATCTGCTTGACGTTCTAAAACCAGTTTAGGTTCTTTAACTTTCCACAGGAAAATCACCATCACCAGCATCATGATGAGACCGACTCCGATAAAGGCTGCACTGTAAACGACATACGATCGGCCGCCTAATCCGAAAACGGTTAAAATGACGAGGGCCGTTACACCCGCAGCTGCTCCCATTAAATTAATAATCGCATTAGCTTTACTTCTTAATGGCTTCATGGTCACATCGGGCATCAAGGCAACTGCCGGAGATCGAAAGATGGACATGGCAATCAAAGCAACCAATAAGACAAGAATAAACACCACAAAATTCAGGGGGTTTACAAGAGTGACTTGCCACGCTAAATCGCTTAAATACCGGTGATAATACCCATCCAAATAGGTCAGATCAATCGCGGTAATGGTTCCGTCATTGGCTTTCGAGACGATGTCATCCATCTTTGTGTAAACCGAGGACTCCCATTGGGTGTACCGTTCTTGGGTAATGACGTTTTGTTGAAGGGCTTCTTGTCGTTCTAATTTCATCTCATCCATTCGTTCTTGCCAGAAGGCTTGAGAGAAGCGTAAGGATGAATCTGAGTCGACGATGACCTCGTATTTTTCTACAATTTGATTGTCTGAGGCTTTCACCAGTTGCGTTTGATAGTTATCGACAAAGCTGAGACCTATAAACGCGAATGCCGCCACCACGGTACCGATGATCACATAAGGGGTTCTTCGACCCAATTTGTGGTTGGTCCGATCTGAGATGGCTCCAAAAAGAGGTAACATGAACAAGGCTAAGATGTTATCAAGTGCCATTACGACCCCTGACCAAAACTGATTAAGTCCAAACTTGTCTATCAAAATTTTGGTGATAATGGAATCGTAGGTCTGCCAAAAAATGGTGATAATGAAAAAAGCAAGACCCACATAAAAAACCTTTTTGTAATCGAGTTTCATAGACTTCTCCTTTAACACTTTTCTCTATTATAGCATTGAAATGATGATTTTAAACCGGTTAATCCCATGAAAAAACCGTCATCTTCAAGTAGATGACGGTTATCTTTGCTTGCCATTAAACCAAGGCTTGACCGCGACTCATGGCTTCCTTATTAATCGGAATCATGTTTTTCTTTTTAGCACCTAACATGTATTCTAACGAATCCACAATCGTTTGTTCATCAAAGATGCCAACGACTTTCAAATAAGCGCCTAACATCACCATATTAGCCACTTGAGGTTTTTCAAGTTCCAAAGCAATATCGTTCATGGGAATGGCAAATGCATGGACATTAGGTTGTTGAACCTCACCTTTAATCAAGGATGAATTATAGAAAATATTCCCTCCGTCATTGACGCGTTCTTGAAACTTGGCTAACGAGGGTTCATTGAAAATGATTAGATCATCCGATTTCTTAAAAACCGGTGAGTAAATGGGAACATCGCTGATGGTAATGGAACAGTTTGCTGTTCCTCCTCGTGTTTCAGGACCATACGCTGGTACCCATAGACTATAGAGCCCTTGTTTGTTCGCTGCATAAGCCAAGAGTTGTCCGGTCAACATGACCCCTTGTCCGCCGAAACCGGCGATTCGTATGGTTCTAGTCATGATTAGCCACATCCTTATAGACACCTAGCGGAAACGCCGGCACCATGTTTTCTTTTGCCCAATTTAACGATTCTTGAGGACGTTGACCCCAGTTTACTGGGCACGTTGATAAGACTTCAATTAAGGTAAAACCTTTGCGTTCCATTTGATACGTGAATGCTTTTTTCAGCGCTTTTTTTGTTTTTCTAATGTTTGGGATATCGTATAAAGAAACCCGTTCAACATAAGCAGCACCTGTAATCTTTGAGAAAATTTCGGAAACCATCAACGGTTGTCCGTGCAAATCGATGCGTCTTCCGTCTTGTGAAGTGGATGAGACTTGACCAATCAAGGTGGTGGGGGCCATTTGACCGCCCGTCATCCCGTAAATGGCGTTGTTTGCCATAATGACGGTGATGTTTTCTCCTCTGTTAGCCGCATGGATAGTCTCTGCAATCCCGATGGACCCTAAGTCTCCATCGCCTTGGTAGGTAAATACGGTGCTTTCTGGTAACACTTGCTTAATGCCGGTTGCAACCGCACAGGCACGACCGTGTGGCGCTTGTTGATAATCGGTGTTGATGTAATCATAGGAAAACACGGTGCATCCGACAGATGCGATGCCAACTGCGGTATCGGTCAATCCGAGTTCTTCAAGCACTTCTGCAATCAGTTTATGAAGGATACCGTGTGTACACCCTGGACAATAATGGGTTCTAACAGGGGTCAATCCTTTCGAACGTTCGTATCTGATCATGCTTCTACCACCTTGTCATCAAAATTCAATATTGCTTCTGCAATTTCCTCTGGTTCTGGGACCACACCACCGGTGCGTCCAAAGAATCCAACAGGGAATCGGCCTTTGTTTGCAATTAAGACATCATCCAACATTTGACCCAAACTCATTTCAGAAACCAAAATACCTTTGGTTGTCTTAGGAATCAAGTCAAACGCCTTTTTCGGATAAGGCCATAACGTAATCGGACGAATCATCCCAACGTTAATGCCTTTGGCTTTCAGTGATTCAATTGCGGAACGTGCAATCCGAGCCACCGTGCCATAAGCAACGATCACATAATCGGGGTTTTCCATGTTTATCATTTCATAACGGACTTCGTTTTCGATGACTTCTTTGTATTTTCTTTGTAGCGCCAAGACCCGTTGCTCTTGATAATTGGGGTCAAGTCCGATACTGGAAATAACGTTTCTTCCTTCGTGGAACTTTGTTCCAATGGATGCCCATGTCTTTTCTTTTAAATCGCGTTTGGGAATCGGTTGATCAAAATCAACGGCTTCCATCATTTGACCAATGAGACCATCCACTAAAACCATGACAGGGTTACGGTACTGATCGGCCACATCAAACGCTTCTTTCATGATGTTAACCGTTTCCTGTAACGTTTCTGGTCCATAGACAATCACTTTGTAGTCGCCGTTTCCACCGCCACGTGTTGCTTGAAAATAATCCGCTTGTGAAGGGGCAATTCCACCTAATCCGGGACCTGCTCGCATCACCGATACAAGCACACAAGGAAGCTCAGCTCCAGCAATGTAACTAATGCCTTCTTGTTTCAAAGCAATTCCTACTGAAGAGGAAGAGGTCATCACACGTTTGCCTGCTCCTGCCGCTCCATACACCATGTTGATGGCGGCTACTTCGGATTCTGCTTGGACGAATACACGTCCATGGATGGGCATATGTTTTGAAAAATATTCAGGTACTTCGTTTTGAGGCGTGATTGGATATCCGAAAAATGCATCCACACCTGCGCGGATTGCAGCTTCTGCAATAGCCTCATTGCCTTTCATTAACACTTTGTTGCTCATTGTTCGATCGCCTCCACTTTAATGACTGAATCGGGGCAAATAATCGCACACTGTGCACAAGCGATACATTTATCCATATCGGTGACCGAAATGAGATTGTATCCGCTTTTGTTAATGCGGTCATGGTCCAAATACAAAATGTCAACTGGACATACACCGATGCACAATTCACAGCCTTTGCATGATTCATTGTCAAAAGTCAATCTTCCTTTTTTCACATTTTAGCTCCTTATCTGAATGTTCTTAAACGCGCTTGCTTTAGACAAAATCTCTTGAGTCTTTAAGGATGAATCGTGATAAACGGACACAACCCTTTTGTTTGAGACCACCTAAAGCGCTTACATTTAGTATTATAACATAAGACGTGTCAAATTTATATGATAAA
>CAZKLM010000010.1:0-54458 GCA_964553755.1 uncultured Acholeplasmataceae bacterium | reverse complement strand
CATTATATCATAAAATATGTGAATATAATACGATTATTCAGTAAATATGAGGTGAGAACAAACTCAATGCAATATAAAAGCGGCGTAATCACCGCTTATATATCTGAGTTGAATTTTATCGATTAAGCTACTGTAACAGTGAAAGTAACCGTTAGGTTCAAAGTGCCAGAAGCAACTAAATCATAAATAGCTTTAGATGCTGGTTCATTTGCGAAAATCACTCTTACTGTAACGTTTTGAGCTGTTCCAGCAGTAATAGATCCAGAACCACTTACGATTTCAAAACTGAACATGGCATCTAGTTGAGCTTGTGATAATCCTGTCATGCTAAACACATTTGTAACTGCCAAAGTTCCAATAGCGCCTTCAGCACCTGTTCCATTCCAGTTCACATTAAATGTCATTTCAACTCTGTCAACTGTTGTTGGGTTATTTTCATATCCAGTAGGTACCAATGTACCAGAGATTAAACCAAGGTCAGCAACAGATACTGTGGTAGTTACTGCATTACCTGCACCAATTGTTACAGATGCAGTTGCATCGTCTGTGTTTCCTGTAACACCACTCGCCCAATATGCATAAGTGAATGAAGATACCACTAATGCCAACATAACTAATAAACCGATAACTAATTTTCTTTGTCTCATTTTTTAAATTCTCCCTTTTTGATTTGATATATTTCTATTGAGTTTTGGTTTCTACCATAAACGTGATTTTAAACGTGATGGTTTGACCTTTAATTGCGTTAAATGCTTGAACTGAGTCATCTACATTGACCAAACTCAAATCAAGACCTTTGCTCACTGCCTCATCCATATCGATGGGCTCCAATAACCTGACTACCACTCTTACAACCACTTTGGTGTTAAAGAGCTCTCCTTGAAAATCACTTCCTTGGTTGTTGATGGTGATCATGACCAAATGGGCATAATCGGGTTTATCATCAATCAAGATCTCTGATGCTACTACCCTCAGGTTCATGGTTTGAACAAGGGTTCGATCCAACTGGACTTCATACATGAATTCAACAAAGTCGACTTCATTTTCAAAATTTACGTGTCCAACTGGAACCAGCATGCCTGTGAACGTATCCGATGTTTCCTCAATTATGAGGTTTGCATCTTCTCCTTCAAAGCGAATTACAACGTTTCCGACTTCTCTAATGTCTCGCCAATACGCAAATGCTGCAGATGATGTGAAGGCTAATGCGACAACCAACATTAAGATGATCAGTATCGGAACGTATCTTTTCCCTAACAAGTTATCGCCTCCCTCGGTAGAAAAGATCGTTTGACTTGGTTTTTGGGTAACAAAAAGCCAATTGTCAATTCGAAATCAAACACACATGATTGATTTCAAGTCAATGACAACTGGCTACCATTATCAGGCCCTATAGTTTTGCGTCACTAAGTTTCCCTAGTTTTGCCTTTAGCATTTCGATAAATTATTCATTTTATCACCATGATTATACAAGCAAATCTTAATGGTGTCAATGTTTTTGCTTAATTTTTGCTTAAGAATCCAAAAAATGGGCTAAAAATGATGATTTTATCGTAATTCATGTTAAAAACTAGCTAATTTTGCAACTGTTCTTATTAATTGTGCGGTATAACTCATCTCGTTGTCATACCACGCCATGACTTTTACCACTTGTCTTCCGTCATAATTCACGATTTGTGTGGTGTTGGCATCGTATAAAGAACCATAGAGAGATCCAATGACATCCGAAGAGACAATCGGGTCACTCACATACGCTAACGTTTCATTAGCGGCTTTCTTAAACGCTTCATCAATTAGCTCCAACGTGACTGGTTTTTTGACTTCAACCGTTAAATCAACAACTGAACCTGTGATGGTTGGAACACGAAGGGCTGTACCATCTAATTTGCCTTTAAGTTGTGGTAAAACTAAACCAATGGCCTTAGCGGCACCTGTGGATGAAGGGATGATGCTAGCAGCAGCCGCACGACCTCTTCTAGATAAAATGCCTTTCTTATGAGGGACATCCATGAGGGATTGGTCGTTGGTGTATGCGTGAATGGTGGTCATCATTCCACCGACGATACCAAAGTTGTCATCAAGAACTTTGGCGATGGGTGCTAAACAGTTGGTGGTGCATGAAGCTGCACTGATAATCTTTTCGCTTCCATCTAAAACATCGTCATTGACATTGAAAACCACTGTTTTGACATTACCGGTTGCTGGTGCCGAAATCACGACACGTTTAGCACCTGCTTCGATATGCCAACCTGCTTTTTCTTCACTGGTAAAAAGACCGGTACATTCTAAAACAACGTCTACATCAAGTTTTCCCCATGGTAAGACTTTAGGATCTTTTTCAGCAAAGATAGGAATCCGTCTGCCATCCACGATCAGTTCTGAGCCTTCAAAAGTAATGCTGTCTGTTTTGAAAACCCCTTGCGCTGTATCATATTTTAGTAAATACGCCAATGTTTCAGCATCCGTTAAATCGTTGATGCCGACCACATCGAATTTGGGATCATCTGCCATAAGTCGAAAGGCAAGACGACCGATTCGGCCAAAGCCGTTAATTGCTACTTTTACTGCCATAATTAAAATTTCCTCCTTGAAATGATTTTTCCACATCTATTTTACCACGTGCCAAGAATAAATCAAATGTTAAGAAATCGGTTAGATGATGTAAACGTTTTTCCTTTTCATTTCCCCTTGATTTTGATATAATAGATTGAGCATCGTCATAATGAATAGAAATTATGTGGGTGAAGCCATGACAAAAAATATTGAAATTGAATTTAAGACTGTCTTGAGTCAAAACAAGTATGAAGAACTTCTTAAACGATTCAACCTTGAAAACAATGTTTTTAAGCAAATCAATTATTACTTTGATACCGATGATTTTGAGTTGAATCAAAAGCAAATGGTTTTGCGCATTCGTCAAAAAGGGGAATACCGCTATAAAGTCACCATGAAATGCCAAGGGCAACAAGGGGCTTTCGAATCCCATGTTATCATCACCAAAGAACAAGCCGAATCGATGATTGCAAACGGTTTTTCCACTCAAGATTTTTTTGATGACATTGACTTCTTTGTTACCTTTAAAACATCTTTAGAAAACTATCGAGTAAGTACGCCATATATGGGAGGCATCCTGTTTTTGGATCGCTGCATTTATTGTGGTGTTGAAGATTATGAAATCGAATACGAAGTTAACAGTTTTGATGAAGGAAAAATCATTTTCGAACAGTTCTTAACCGAGCATGGCATTGATATTGTACCCACAAGACGTAAAAGTGAAAGAGCCTTTTTATGTAGAAGATAGTTCGCTATCTTTTTTTTATGCGGTTAAATGATTTTTTGCTATAATGTTTTATGGAGTTGATAAACAGATGAATGTGATTGTGAAAAAACTAAAACAAGATATGTTGCTTCCTTTGATTTTCGGGCTGATGTTAATTGTATCTTTTTTTATGGCCCCATTAAGAGAAACATTAGATGGATTTATTAAAATCCTATTGAATAAAAGTATCTTGGTCACGGATTATTTAGTCGTGGGCGGTTTGGCTGCAACACTCATGAATGTTTCGCTGACTGTCTTGTTAAATCTTTGGATTATCAAACGATTGAAACTACAAATGACCGGTCCCATTTTTGCTGGATTATTAACGATTGCAGGATTTGCGTTCTTTGGAAAAAACATGTGGAACTCTATTCCTATTTACTTAGGAATTTTACTCTATGCTCGACTTAAAAAAGTGAGTTTGAGTCAGTTCATCATTGTCTTATTGTTCTCATCTGGGATTTCACCTGTTGTAAGTTACATCACCTTTGGGATGGGAATGCCTTGGTATTATGGATTGCCTTTAGGTCTTTTGGTCGGCATGTTGATTGGGTTTATTTTGCCCATATTCAACTCCCATGCCATTAAGTTCCATCAAGGATATAACCTCTACAATACCGGTTTTTCGATGGGCATTTTGTCGATGATGATTACCGCGATGATTGAAGTGTTTGCACCTGTCAAGCGCGAGTTGATTTATGACAATCAGTTTCATGAGTTGTTTCTTTATGGCACCATCATTATCAGCCTTTTCATCATCGGATTTGCGTTTCTTGCCGATCCCAAGGTTTATAAAAAATATGCGTTAATCACGAAAGAATCCGGTCGTTTAATCACGGACTTCATTGATGTTGCTGGCAAACCTGCTACGCTTTTAAACATCGGCATTATGGGGTTGTTTTCTGTCTTAATTGTGGTGGTTTTAGGCATTCAAATAAACGGTCCTGTGTTTGGCGCTATCCTGACCATCATCGGGTTTGGTGCTTTTGGTAAACATCTTCTAAACTCCACACCGGTTGTTCTTGGGGCAATCTTGGCTGTTCTTCTTACCCCTCTTCAATTGACAATGGGGCCCATTTTAGCGATTTTATTTGTTACGGGTCTTGCTCCAATATCCGGTCGATTTGGTGTGGTAGCTGGACTCCTTGCTGGCTTTGTTCATTTGCTGATTACGCCATTAGCGTTGCAGTTTCAAGGCGGGTTTGATTTATACAACAATGGGTTTGCTGCAGGCTTTGTCGGCGCTGTCATCTCATCCTTGTTTGTGACCATAAAACCGAGAAAAAATGAGCGACAATATTGATTATTGCCGCTTATTAGGCTAATTTTCGGGATTTGTTTGACATTAATCTCGCATTAACATATAATGAATTTAGGTTTTCTTAAATAATTTCATTATAATGAATCTTCGGAGGTATCTATGAAAGAGCGTAGTCTGCTGTACTTTTTAACTGCCGTGATCCTATCCACGCTACTCCTGATTTCTGTCCTGGTGAGACTTTTTGATTGGTATCCTAGGTACGGCAATATTGTTACACCTTCCTTTTGGCTTTATCTGATTCCACTCTTGCTTATTTGGATAGGTTGGTTTTTTGGCAGCAAAGGTCTGCTTTTGGCGAGCTCGATTTTGATGACTTCCCTTCTCATTGGTCATGCAGGAAACATCGGCATCCTTTCTGGAACACCGTATGTCCTCTCCATGTATGCCCCCATGGTCAAAACCATTTATGTGGTGTCCTTGATGCTTTTGATTGCGATTATAGGACTTGGGTTTTACACCTATTGGTTAGAAGAGAAAAAAGGATAATTCAGTCACTTCAAAACCATCTTCGGGTGGTTTTTTTAATGGATGAAAAAAAGAGCCTCAGCTCTTAATTGGTTGAACCCATTGTCTTTTGGATTTCCGAAAAATATTGGTGGAGTGCATTTTGATAATCGCATTTCTCATCGCCTTGGCAATTCATGCACATAATCAACTCACGAAGTCTTTTTGGAATAAACACACGGATTTCTTCATCGTTATATCCGACTTGCATTTTATCTCCATCAATCATGATGGGACGCTTTAATACGCTTGGGTTTGAAATGATAAATTGCTTTAACTCACTCACGCGCATGTCTTCAATATCAAGTGCTTCTTCTTGAAAGACTTTAGAGCGGGTGGAGATGATGTCTTCAAATCCATTTTCAGCATTAGCCAGCATTCGGTCGATATCTTCTTCAGTAATCGGCTGATTAAACAAGTTTTTTTCTTCGTATGCAATTTTATGCTCTTCGAGCCATTTTTTCGCTTTCCGACAAGATGAACAACTTGGGGTCGTAAAGATTGTAATCATTGTCTTCCTCCTTATTGGAGCATAGGTTTTAGCCTATAGCACTTGGGTTTGCTATTTCATTATATAGAAAAATTGGGATTAATTCAACATGAAAAATTCTTTTTCCATGATTTACCATCTTTTAAGATGAGTTGTTCATTATTTTGCGTTATAATAAACCTAATACACATGAAACAAGAGGTGACAACAATGTCAACATGGGATTTATCTGTCTTTTATCCAACCCTGGAGGCCTGGGAAGCCGACCTTCAAAAACTGACACCTAAGTTGGATCAACTGGCTTCTTATCAAGGAAAGTTAGGCGATTTTGATGCGTTTAAAGCGTATCATCTTCTTGAGGAAGAAACCATCAAGCTCATTTATCAACTTTATGGGTATATTCATCTTTCGAGTGATTTGAATTTAAAGGACTTAGAGCGATCGAAGCGCAATCAACAAATGATGCTCTATTTTTCGAATTTTCAGCAAAAAACAGCGTATGTCTCGCCTGAAATCATCGCGCTTGGCGAAGAAAAGGTCATGTCTTTTTTAGAGAAAGATGAAACGCTCAAACCTTACGCGTTTGGTTTTAGAAAACTTTTTATGCAACAAGAACATGTTTTGTCCCATGATCAAGAGCGCTTGCTTTCTCATTTTGCTCCTACCCAAAGCATTCCTTCTTCGCTTTATCAAGCGTTAGCTATCGTCGATGCAGTCGATGAGAAAGTTCAACTTGAAAATGGAAAAGAGGTCACTGTCACGTTATCCAATTACCGCTCGTTAATCCCAGAAGTGCAAACTGCAACAGATCGTAAAAACGTCTTTGAGGCCGCTTTTAAGCGTTATAAAGAGAAAAAAACAGCGTTTGCTGCAATCTATAATCTTGTTTTGCAAAACCAAAGCGCTTTGTACAAATCAAGAAAATACCCCTCCGCTTTAGATGCCGCATTGTTTAAAAACAATATTCCAACTCAAGTGTTTCATACCTTAAAAGATACCGTATATCAAAATACAGCACCTATTAAGCGTTACTTAGCCTTAAGAACCAAACACTTAAACCTTGAAAAACACCGGACTTATGATCGTTTCTTGAAACTTGCAAACGATACGACAAAGTATCCCTATGAACAAGCGCGCTCCCTCTTTTTCGAAGCCATTGAGGGCTTTGACCCTGAGTTCGTGAATGTCCAACATAAAGCCCTTGAGGACGGTCGAGTGGATGCTTATCCTTCTGATGGAAAGCGGACGGGGGCCTATTCATCAGGTTTTTATGGTTTCCCCACATTTATCCTATTGAACCACGATGATACCTTGGATGCCGTGTTTACGGTCGCTCATGAGGCTGGACACAGCGCTCATACGCTTTTAGCCAATGCCAACCAACCGATGCAAACCGCTAACTACACCATCTTTGTGGCTGAAATCGCTTCTACCTTTAATGAGCATATTCTTTTGGATTACCTATTGAAAACAGCGACGACTAAAGAACAAAAGATTAATCTTTTAGAATCGGCGATGGATGGCATCATGGGGACATTTTTCCGTCAAACCTTATTCGCAAACTTCGAATATGAAGCCACCCAATTGGTCGAAAAAAACATCCCCATTACGCATGAATCCTTATCCAAGATAATGATTGATCTTTATCAGCATTATTACGACATCGACATTCGTGAAGAAGATGGAAAACCCTATGTATGGGCGTACATCCCTCATCTTTATCATACCCCCTTTTATGTCTATCAATACGCCACTTCGTTTAGTGCTTCATTGAAGATTTATCAAGACATGAAAAAAGGAGATTCGAACGCCATGAAGCGCTACATCGCTTTGTTAAAATCAGGTGGCAGCGACTTTCCAGTGAATCAAGCTGCTTTAGCAGGCGCCGACTTAACTGACCCAAAAACCATCATGGCAGTAATTGAACGCTTCAATGATTTATTGAATCAACTTGAAAAGGCACTTGAAGAATAGTTCTTCCTCGTGTATAATGAAAGTGCGATGACAAGGAATAAGTATCTTCTATTTTCCACTCAAAAGCGAACTGGGACGGTGAAAGCCAGTGATGGAACAGAAGTGAAATGGACCCTTCGAGCAAACAGTCAATCGGCTATAACGATATAGAGTGTCAGAGCAATCTGGAACTAAGGTGGCACCGCGATTTTTTCGTCCTTGGAAATTTTTCAAGGACTTTTTTTATTTGAAAGGAGATGAGACCATGACCTCTCAAGAAACCCCAAAAAAATACCCTAAACGACTCGTTTCGGGCATTCAGCCTACTGGCAAACTAACCTTAGGCAATTATATCGGAGCTTTACGCCATTTTGTTGAACTCCAGCACGAACTAAACGATACTGAATTTTTTATATTCATTGCGGATCTACACGCCATCACCACCCCACAAGACCGCCAGGAACTTAGGAAAAACATTCGAAGTGTCGCTGCCCTTTATTTAGCCTGTGGGCTTGATCCAGAGCGCATTCATTTATTTATCCAAAGCGAAATTCCTGAACACACCATGCTAAGTTACATCATGGAGTCCACCGCTTACGTCGGTGAAATGGAGAGAATGACGCAGTATAAAGACAAAAAAGCCAAGCAAACCGAAGGCATACGAACGTCGCTTTTGACGTACCCAGCCTTAATGGCTGCGGATATTTTGCTTTATGATGCCCATCATGTCCCTATTGGCGATGATCAGAAACAACACTTGGAACTGGCTAGAAATCTAGCAGAACGCTTTAATACTCTTTATGGGGAAACGTTTGTGGTTCCAGAACCCTTGTTTCCTAAACAAGGGGCACGAATCAAATCGCTGACCGATCCAAAGAAAAAAATGTCCAAATCGGATGACAACCCAAAATCGTATATTTTGTTGTTGGATGATTTGCCAATGATTCGAAAGAAAATCAAAAGCGCGGTGACCGACTCGGATACTAAGGTTCGTTTCAATGAGCGAACCAAACCAGGGATTTCTAATCTGATGACCATTTATTCTTCATTAACCGGTCATACCATGGAATACCTTGAAGAAAAATACGAGCATGCAACATACCAAACGTTTAAAGACGATTTGGCTGAAATCGTGGTCGATGTGATAAGGCCCATTCAAGCGCGTTATTTTCAAATCATTAATGACACCAAACTGGACCGTATCTTGGATCAAGGCCGTGAGAGGGCTTTGGCTTATGCTTCTAAAAAGATGGCCAAAGTCTACAAAAAGATGGGTTTAGGGCGAATTAAATAAAAAACGTTAACCTTTTAAGGTCACCGCTTTTTTCTCAACAACCTACGCGTAGGTTGTTTTTTTATTCGAATGCCTGAACCGTAAAACGATCAATTGGGTACTCTACATCACCATCGATTTGCAGATACGTGGGGTGATCAAACTCAATAGCAATGGATTGACCACGATAGATGGTTACCCAACGTTTGAAAAAGACATGAAGGCCCAAATAAATGGTTGGAAAAATAAGAAATAAAAGGAATTTGGATACCTTTTGTACGACCACTAAATCCAAATCATTTCGTGTTCGGTCCGCACGAGGGGCGATTTTCATTCCGCCTCCAAAATAAGCGGCATTCATCATGCTAGCAAACCATAACTTTTCTGCTCGAATCGTTTTTCCATCCATGTGAATGGTCGCCTTAATGGGTTTGAATTTAGCAAACCCCTCAAACGCATGTCTAAAATAATTGAGCTTGTTCTTTTTAAACCGCGAATGATTGACTAAATGTCCGATAAACCCATCTAATCCTGCACCAACACCGTTTAGAAAGTATCGTTCTTGATCCAAATAGGTGACTTTGGGAAGTTTTTGGATATGCATTTTAATGGGGACGATTTTGGACTTAGTTCTTAGGCTACGAATGAAGTCGTTTCCAGTTCCTGCTTGGTACATAAAGAGTTCCTGAGGAAAAGAAAACTGATAAATCGCATTCGCCAATCGGTTAATGGTCCCGTCGCCACCCACAATAATAATCCGGTCATTTTTGTTAAGTGATGCGATGAAAGCTTGTTTATCAACAATGTCTAAAATGCTATAACTGACCACTGGCTGTCCAGTTTTACTCAAACTCCGAATGGCTTTTTCAATGGTCTTTATTTTCTTACCGTTTCTCGAAAGCGGATTGTAAAGTAGAATATCCATAATCAGTTCCTTTTAATAATCGCGTAGCGCTTTTTGCCTTTTCTAAGAACAGCATACGCGCCAAAAACCCAGTCATCTTCGCCTACGGTATCATCAAACGAAGCAATCTTTCGTTGATTGAGTGTAATGGCGTTTGATTGGATAAGATCTCTTGCTTCTCGTTTCGAAGAAACAAGGTGCGTTTCTAAGAGAAAATCCAGAATCGTTTTCCCATTTTGAAAAACGGTTTTGTCCAAAACGTTTTCAAGCATCGAAAATTCAGAAAAGGATAACGTCATGAAATCCCCGGTAAACAAAGCTTCTGTGACATGCAGTGCTTCATCCAAAGCGGCTTTGCCGTGGACCAGGGTTACGATTTCTTGAGCAAGTTTTTTTTGTGCCTCTCTAAGTTGTGGCGCGCTCTTGGCCTTTTCTATCAACGTTTCTATTTCTTCAACGGATAACAAGGTTAATGTCTTCAAATAGTTTTCGACATCTTGATCGGATGCGTTAATGAAGTATTGATATAATTCATAAGGAGAGGTGAGTTTAGCATCCAGCCATAAAGCACCGGATTCGCTTTTGCCGAATTTGCTGCCATCTGCCTTAAGCAGCAAAGGCGATGACAATCCAATCGCTTGCGCTTGATCGCCTTCGAGTTTTCGAATTAACTCCAACCCCGTGGTAATGTTCCCCCATTGGTCAGACCCTCCAAATTGCAGTTTGCATCCATGATGCTTATAAAGATGATGAAAATCAATCGCTTGAATGAGCATGTAAGAAAATTCCGTATAGGAAATGCCAATATCCAAGCGTCTTTGGACCGTGTCTTTGGCTAACATGTAGTTAATGGGGAAAAGTTTTCCATAATCTCTTAAGAAGGTGATCATATCAATTTTCCCAATCCAATCGTAGTTGTTGACAAAAATAGCCTCTTTGGGATCAATGAATGCCGAGAGTTGTTTTTTAATGAGTTCTGCGTTTTTTAAGCTTTCTTCAAGGGTTAATAGTTTACGTTCGCTTGTTTCTTTTGGATCTCCAATAAGACCGGTTGCTCCACCGATTAACACAATGGGAACATGATGATGCTTGGCCAATAGCATCATTCGGACCACTTGCACCAAGTGCCCAACGGTTAACGATTCTCCCGTTGGATCAAAACCGCAGTAAAAACGAATGCGTTCGTTATTTAATAAATGTTTGGCTTTTTCCTCATTGCTGACGTCTTTAATCATGCCACGCCATAGCAGTTCTTCGTATAAATTCATGGGGTTTCCTCCTGTTTGATGAAATAAAAACGTCCTTAAAAACATCTAAGGACGAGTGATCGCGGTACCACCTTAGTTCCAGAATGCTCTGGCACTCATTGTTTTGTTGATCTCGATAAGTGTAATTCAAAGCCTGTTTTCTCTTCATGTCACACCCTCATGAAGTCTCTGGGTTAGGTGTTCAAGCTTTTACTTGGTCTTATGTCATTGATCGATTTATTTGGTTGTTTGTCTTTTGATAATGTGGTGAGGCAATGTAATGCGGATATTATCCACTTCAAGCTGATTCATTAGCTTGGTTAATAGTCTCATGGATACGGCGCCAATGTCATAGACAGGAACATCAATCGATGTCAACATTGGTCTTGAAAGAAGCGCATATTTGGTATTTTGGAAGCCTGCAACCGAACAACTTTTTGGAATCTCACACTGGTATTCGCGCGCCACATTGACAAATGACACGGCAATCGAGTCACGAACACCGATGGCTCCATCAATGGTTTTGTCGCCAAAGAATCCAGCAAAATGTTGACGATTGACATTGGTATCCCCACTGGTTCTAAAAATCTTGGGAACCATGCCAGCTTCTTCCATCGCGCGAACATAACCGGCTTCTTTTTTATCGTTGACCGAATACCTTCTTGCTGTTGACAGCATGTAGATGTTTTTCCGGTTTTCTTCAATCATAAGGCGAGTAATCTCATAACCCGCTTTCTCATAATCGATGGAAACCGTGGGAACGTCTTCATCATCCGTAACGACATTGCAAAAGACAAAGGGTATGCCGTTTGAATGAAATGTCTTTTTTATGTCTTCGACATTTTTCTCATTCAGCTCATCATTTAAGTAAAGGACGCCATCCACTTGTTCCGCTACGATATCTTGAAGCGTGTCAATAACATCCATTTCTTCTCGAATAGCAAAGAGTTTAATGGAGTACTTGTAGTTGTGTGCAATATCGCTGATTCCACCTAGCATTTCAGCCACAGACGCCCGAGTGATGTCTGAGATCACAATGCCAACGGTTGTCGTTTTTCTGCTTGCTAGGCCTCTAGCAACCATGTTTGGACGATATCCGAGCTCTTTAATGACACGCAAAACACGGTTTCGTGTCTCTTCTTTCACCTTTTCTGGGTTATTTAAGACTCTAGAAACAGTCGCAAGCGATACGCCGGCTGCTCCAGCAACATCATAAATGGTAGCATTGCTCATCGGTTTCACCTCTAAACATAAATGTTTACCTTATATTATATCACTTAAGTAAACCGCTTTCAAGAAGTCATGAAACAATTTTCATTCATTTACAAAAAAATAAAGAGGCTTGCGTGCCTCTTTATCGTTACCGTTTTTCCTTGATTCTTGCTGCTTTGGTTGACAATGTGCGGATATAATGGAGTTTAGCGCGTCTAACCTTACCATGACGGACCACTTCAATGCGATCGATTGAAGGGGTATGGATGGGGAATGTTCTTTCGACACCAATTCCATAGGAAACTTTACGAACCGTAAAGGTTTCGGATATGCCGCCACCTTGTCTTTTGATTACAAGACCTTCGAAAACCTGTAAACGCTCGCGGTTGCCTTCCTTAATCTTAACAAACACCTTGACGGTGTCACCAGGTTGGAACGCAGGGACTTCCTTGATAAAGGATTGTGTGACCTGAGCGATGAGATCTTGACCTTTTAATCTTGACATGTGGACTCACTCTCTTTCTTCCAATGTTCATGTTCGTTGACAGCGGACCATTGTGCTAATTTGATACGGCCTTTTTATTATAACAAAGTTATCACTAAGATGCAACACTTTTCACTGTTTTTTATGGCTGTTCATCTTGATACGGAAAAAAGGGGTTTGGACTGTTGAAATAGTCGCTAAAAAATAGTTTTTCAAAATACTCGATGGTGGCATAAATAAACATTTTTTTCACCATATACTCCTCAGGTTCTAGGGTTCCATCAACCACTTGATCAAACTCCACCATCTCATTTTCATCAATCCAGCTCGAATAAGATAAAATGATCGGGCGATCTTCCCGTATAGGCAAAAACAGGCTTTGACCGTAATAAAGTTGGTGATAAATGGGAATGCCTAAAAGATCCGTTAATGTGGGTGTGATGTCATAGTGAGACGTTAATATGTCGGAGACATCACCTCCATAGTGTGGAAGATAGATTAACATCGGAACTTTTTCAATTTCATAAGGGAGGTCGCTATTTGGTGTTTTCTCCATGGTCAGTTCCAAACTGGAATAGTTTTTATGATCACTAAACAAAACGATGATGGTTTCGTCCATGAGCCCTTTCGCTTCTAGGTCATCGAGTAAATGACCAAGGCCTTTATCGAAATCCATTTGAGCCGCAGTTATGGTTAGATACTCCATGGATTCGTCTTGATAAAGTGGATCTTCTGCCAACTTATCGTAGTACTCTGCGAGTTCGTTTCGATATTTGTTGTGAGGACCATGGGGGGTTACTGTGATAATAAAACTGAAAAAAGGGTCTTCTTGGACGGGCACGATTAAGTCTTTGAACTGGTCAAACATCATGGAATCCAAGGGCCAATAATCGCCTGGCTCAATGTCAAGTTCCTCTACAGCATAATAATGTTCAAACCCAATGCTCTCATGAATGATGTTTCGGTTAAAGAAGGTTCCGTAATAATTATGAAACGAATGAGCCGTATACCCGACACCTCTTAAAAGATTCGGTAATGCGTTTGGATAGGCGTTACGGCCATACGTGTACATGAAATTATCAGCTTGAAAATACATCATTGATGTCAATGATTTAAATTCAGCATCGTAAGTGTAATTGCTTTTAGCAGCCGAATAAAACCGATTATAATAAATGCTTTTTTCCATGAGGCGGTAATAATTGGGGGTATGCTCTGGTGAAAAAGCATATTCCTCACATGTTTCGCACATAATCATGATGACATTCATTCCTGCATACTGACCGAAAACAGGTGATTCCATTGCCCGTTCTGTATCGATTTGTGACGCCAGTTCTTCCAATAAGACGTTTCGATAGAGTTTGGGCAAGATGGCATTGCTGGTGTAACTCACAATGTCTTTAACATGATACGATATGGATCCAAATTTTTGAACAAACAAGGCTTTATCAGCGGGTGTTTGGAATAGCAGTAAATCGTTTTGATTCACAATTTTTGGTGAAAAAATCAACCCGAAGGCACAAATAAATAAATACACTAATTTGATTAAAAGCTTGTTGTGTCGAGTCTCAACGGGATGCATGACCAATCGTCTTACCGCTTTAAGACCATAAAACAAAAGGGTGACGATTCCAATCCATATAAAAACATTATACGCCTTGAGGGGGTTGTATTTAAGTCCGATTTTCATCGTGTTTTTACCGGATTCAAGAAGCATTGCTATCGATGTCACATCGCGTTTAAAGTAATAAAGTGTGCTATCTGTTACGAAAAAAGTAAACATAATCAACACAAAAATAATGTAGGCGATAAACCGTCTCTTGTTGGTTTTAATCAGCATCAACAAAGAGACAATAACCCCTGCATTAAAGAAGGCTACTAACCAATGTCTAAATGAAAGTGCAAACCCATACCGCACCACAAAAATGATATCAAAGGATATCACGATGGCAACCATCAATAGGAATTCGATGAACTTGGTGTGTTGGTTCAATTTCTTAAAAAATGTCATAAGCATCTGTTCCTTTTTAGTTTTTGTTGCATAAGAAGGTGCCTATACCCCTTTATATCATCTTACTGCTTTTTTTAAAAAAAAGCAATCATTTAAAGAAAAAGGCAACCTCGCGAATGCCTATTTTTGATGTTTTAATTGATTAAGAATGGCTTCTTCATCGGGTGTCTTTTTAATGGTATCAATCAAGTCTGGCCGTTTATTGAGCGTGGTTCGAATGGACTCTATTTTGCGCCATTTTTCAATGTTCTGGTGGTTTCCTGAAAGCAATACATCTGGGACAGCAAGTCCTTCGTAAACATCCGGTTTTGTGTATTGCGGGTGTTTCAGCCATCCGTGATGAAGGCTGTCCTCTTGAACTGAAGAAGCGTGAATAACCGATGGGATTAACCGAATCATCGCATCCATGACGGTCATCGCTGGGATTTCACCGCCTGTTAAGACATAGTCGCCAATCGAGATTTCTTCATCAATCATGGTTTCCAAACGTGCATCAACGCCCTCATAATGGCCACAAAGCAGAATAACATGCTCATGCTGCGCCAATTCAATGGCTTTTTGCTGGGTCAATACCTTCCCTTGTGGCGATAACAACACCACATGTGTCTGATCTTTCTTTAAGGCTTTAATGGCTTGATGAAACGGAGGAAACTGCATCAACATGCCTACGCCACCCCCATAGGGAGTATCATCAATTTTCTTGTGCTTATTAAACGAATAGTCTCTCAGTTGATGCAACCCTATCGAAACCTGTTTTTGATCAATCGCTCGTTTGACAATTGATGTGGTCAAAAACGGATTGAAAAACTCAGGAAAGATGGTAATGACATCGATTTTCATAACAATCCCTCGATGGGTGTTAAAATAATGCCTTCTTCCTTAACTTCTTTGACAAACGCATCAATAAAGGGGATGAGTGCATTCTTGCCATCTGGTTTTTCTATTTCTAGAAGATGGCCTTGTGGCACTTCTAAAACTGACTTCACAACTCCCACCTTTGATCCATCTAACACATATACCTGTTTTCCAATGAGCTGTTGATAATGGTAATCGTCAGCGTCCATTTGGTCAATCACTTCTTCATCTGAGAAAAGATTGGCCCCTTTCAAATATTCGATTTGATTAATATCATCGTAGGATCTAAACTTTACAATCAAAAGGTTTTTATGCGCTCTAACCGAATCGATGGTCAAATCAATCCGTTTGCCTTTGATTTCCGTGTAAATGGTTTTCCCAAGCAAAAAGCGGTCAAAATCACTTAAACTGTAGATTTTAACCTCTCCTTTGATGCCGTGCGTATTGGTTATCGTTCCGATAAGATAGGCCATAAAGAATCCTAATAAGAATCGATGTCGATTTGCACGCGTTTGCCTTCCTTAGAAGCGCCTGCATAAACAATCGTTCTCATCGCGTTGGCAATTTTTCCGCCTTTTCCAATGACACGTCCCAAATCGGCTTCATTAACAAGCAGCTGGATAATGATGAGTTGGTCATCGTTCGATAAAACTTTAACTAATACGTCTTCTGGGTTAACGACTAATGGCATGATAATATTTTTGATTAATCTTTCGAAATCAACCGCCATGATTGGTTCCCCCCTAACTTACTTATTTAAAACGTTATACTTCTTGAACAAACTTCTTACGGTTTCTGTTGGTTGTGCTCCATTGTCCATCCATTTTTGTGCCTTATCAGAGTTGACATCCACTTTTCCAATCAAAGGATCATAAGTTCCAATCACTTCTAAAAAGCGTCCATCTCTGGGTTTGTTTGATTCACTCGCTACCACTCGATAAAAAGGTTTTTTGTTTGATCCGAAGCGTTGCAAACGTAATTTAACTGCCATGGTTTTCTCTCTCTTTCTTTTCAATGTCCATCATGATTATACACGAAAATTCCAAGGTGTCAAGCATTTTTGCTTAACACTTAAAAATTCAAGCCTTTATCAAACGTTTGAGATGTTCCCAAAAACTTGAATCCTTTGATGTTTTTAAGTTGCTTTCTTAAATTTTGCTCATAGTCTTGATCGGCATAAAAAACGATATACCCCTGTTTCTCTGAGACATAGGCAATATCAACCGGCAAGTTTTGTAATTTATCACGCACTTGATTGCCTTGATAGTAGACGATGAAACTCATTCTATTGGTGTACATGACATCCTCCTTTTTGATCGAGCCATCCGAATGGATTGGGCGTTTTAATGTGGGGAGAGATCGCATCACGAATGTCTCTTAACAGCTGATCAAGCTGGTGTTGCATGGCTTGTTCGAACTGTCTAAACCGGATCACCTCTGGTTTCTCATAGAGCGCCTTTTTGGATAGCATCAACGCTTTAGCTGCTTGTTGAAAATCCGGATGATATGTTCCCCCTTGTTCCATAATGGTTTGATACTGTTCTTTACAGGCATTAAACTCACTGATTAAGTGATGATAATCGTGCTCAATCTTCTCTTTTTCAATGATCATCGCTTGGTAGGTTGGTTGTTTTTTAATCGCCTCAAGCACTTGGTAACTTTTTAAGATGATTTCGGTCATAGGTAAAGTTCACTCCGTTCGAACATGCGGTACTCACCTGGCCTTAGGCCATTCAATCGCAAGTTTCCTATTTGAGTGCGTTTCAGTTGAAGAACTTGATACCCCACTGAAAGAAACATGCGTTTGACTTGGTGAAATTTTCCTTCATCGATGCTTATTATAGCATGATTTCCAATGGAGGAAATGCTTAAAGCCTTGGCAATAAAATCCTTCTGATGGCCATCTTTAATCACAACACCGTTTAACAGGGTTCCATGATGATGAAAATCCTTATCCAAAACAACCTCATAGATTTTGGGTAAATGCTTATTAGGATGAGTGATTTCATGCACAAAATGGCCATCTGTTGTTAAAATCAACAACCCTTCAGCATCCAAATCTAATCGGCCTGCAATTGAAAAATCAAACCGATCAAAAGGAGGCTTAATCCACTCTGTCACACAGGGGTACTTTGGATCTCGGTTAGCGGATAAGTATCCTTTGGGCTTGTAAAAAACTAAATCGATTGGAAAGCGATAGAAGATGACTTGACCGTCAATTGCAATCTGATCGGAATCTGGGTTTACATGGGTTTTGACGGATTCAATACGAACACCGTTTGAGGTTATGATATGGTGTTTAAGAATCTTTTGAATCTCTTTTCTGCTTCCATATTTCATATGGCTTAGAAGTTGATCAATACGCATAAGTTCGTCCTTTATGGTATACTAAGATTGAGGTGGAGCACCATGATTACAATGAAAAACATTATTAGAGAAGGCCACAAATCGCTTGTTCAAGTGGCCAAAGAAGTGAAACTTCCTTTGTCAAAACACGATTTTCAACTTGGCTTAGATTTACTGGAATACATCAAAAATTCACAAGATGATGGGATAGCACAGGAGCATCAACTCAGACCCGCTGTTGGATTAGCTGCTCCACAAATCAATGTTCTTAAACGCATGTTTGCGGTCCATGTGACCGATTTTGATGGGATGCTCTATTCTTTTATTCTCATCAATCCTAAAATCGTTAAAACCAGCAAATCGTTGATTTATTTGCCTGGCGGAGAAGGCTGTTTAAGTGTCGATCGCATCACCGAGGGGATAACGCCTCGTTACGAATGGGTAGAGTTCGAAGCGCACTCACTGGATGTTCCATCCGGCTTAGTCGTGCCGATTACCCTCAAGGTAGAGGGGTATGTTGGCATTGTTTTTCAACATGAGTTCGATCATTTAAATGGCATTTTATACACCACTAAGCTTTTTCCTGAACTTCCAAACGCGAAACCCGCTTTTGAATTTGAAACCGCGTGTGCATCACTTGAAAACCAGCCTGATTAACGCGATTTGATTTTTTAGCACATCCATATACGTGACATTTCGAGTTTGTTCATTAGGAAAGATTTTCATGGCCAGCGTTTGCATGCGTTGGTCATGTTTTTTTTGCTCATTGGCAAAGATTTTTTGCAAAAATCCCTGTTTAGGCGGTTGATAAGAAGCAAGTTTAGCGAAATAAGGGTGATCCATCACAAAAAAGCCTTGATAATCATCCCTGGATAGTTTCTTTAAAAGTTCGGTTAAATTCGCATCACCGTATCCCACCAACTCAAACGATCCATCGTGATTGGCATCTAAAATAGCAAAGGATCCGATGTAGGCTTTCATATGCCGATAAGCTGTAATCGTAGAATCTCCTTGATTCATAATCTTCACTGGATCGAAATGAAACTGAAGATAGGGAGAATCGATTTTTTTAAAGATGTAGGCATAAACATTGATTTTTAATCCCGGCTCTGCAACAATGATGAGTTTCTTGTGATTTTGCATGGCCAGTTCTAGGTAATCATGAATCCGTTGTTCAATTAAAGGATACTGGTCCATCACATCGTCAAAGACTGGCAATGTCATAAAAAACGCATTGGATTTAAACATGTCTGCGATTTTTATCATGTTTTTAAAATACTGAAGGGCTTCTTTATGTTTTCCATCGTGGTCCACACGATACCGCGGCAACTTCAAATCAAGGATACCCACCTTCATTTTACGATCTTTCAGCATTTGCTGCATATCTTTGAGATTCTGTTTGGATGTGTTTTCCCACTCAATGCCTAAAACTGAGGCCAGACTGAGAACATCAAGTTTCAGTTCATCCGCCGTTTGAAGCAGTTGTTGGGGTTCCTTCAGATTAAGTTCATGTAAGAAAGCAGTGATGAGGGGTTTCATAATAACCTCCATTGGTGCATAATAATGCCACCAGCTACGCTGACGTTTAAACTTTCTACCCGTTGGGTTTCGATTGATATCCAATGATCGGCTAGTTCTTGGATTCTTAAGGAAACACCACGCCCTTCGTTTCCAAGTATGACAGCTAAGTGCGTATCAGGAAAACCAGTAGTTCCTTTATGAGGACTGGTACAAAGCATCTGATACCCTTGTTTTTTGAGTTCCATAATGGCCGGTTCTAATGAAAGGCGCTCAGCATAGACATCAAAGAGAGCTCCCTTGGATGCGCGTATGGCTTTTTCATTGTATAAATCAGCACATTTCGGACTCATGATAACGTGTAAAAACCCAAAAGCTGACGCACTTCTAATCAAAGCACCTAAGTTATCAGGATCTTGAATGTCTTCTAAGATAAGCACTCGACGGGATACAATTTTTGGGTTTATTTTTTCACATACTCCAATCTGTTCGATATGGGTTTCTGTTTGTTGCAATTCTTTAAACAAAGCAGGGTCCATGAGTGTTCCTTCAAGATCGGGGTTATCCGTGATGATTGTTTTCAACGCGCCATGATGTCTTGCAGCTTCAATTAAGTGTTTACCATAAACGAGAAAAAGGCCATGTTGATCACGGTATTTTTTGACCATTAAGCTTTTATAAAGTTTAAAAAACGTGTTGTTTTTGGATGTGATCATGGTGTCTCCTTTTTTATATTCTCTTCAACTTCGCTCACCGTAAATCCTTTGTCCGACAAGGTCATGTTCGTCGTTTCATGGATGGTCCATGTGGTGATGCCATCAACGGCTCGATTCACTAACGACTCATAGTCAAAACTCTTTTCGTATTTTTTAGCTAAGGGCTCAATGGGTCGAGTTACCGGTGATTTAGGTACATAGACACTGCAACAATCGGAAAAGGGTTGGATGGAAAGGGCATAGGTCTCTAACATGTCTGAAAGCCTAATGATGTCCAACTTATCATAGGTAATTAAGGGACGAATAATGGGAATGCGTGTAACCGACTCAATCACATTCAAACTTTGAAGCGTTTGACTCGCCACCTGACAAATGGATTCTCCAGTGACCAGCACCAAGCATTTGGTTCGCTTGGCAAAACTTTCAGCAATCCGAAACATCATGCGTCTCATGATGGTAATCGAATACGGTTCAAACACATGGTTCAATATGGCCTCGTGGATTTCCCTAAAAGGAACCAAATGAAGTTTAACTGACCGTTGAGGCGAATAAACCGCGAGTTTGGATGTGAGATCAACCACTTTTTGAACGGATTCAATCGGTGTCATGGGCGTTGATTCAAAGTGTAAGAACTCCAAATCCAGACCCTGTTTGATGGCTAAATAAGCGGCCACCGGACTGTCAATCCCTCCGCTCATCAACAACAGCCCTTTACCGGCAGAACCGTAAGGAAAACCGCCCATAGCCGATAAAGAATCCAAGAAAACATAGGCTTCTTCTTTTCGAATATCGATGTTTAAGGTGACCTCGGGGTTTTTGACATCCACAACCACTGAATGGTTTACTTTTTTTAAAATCGGGGATGCACAGGCTTTCGATACATCAAGTGAGGTCATCGGAAACGCTTTATCGGTCCGTTTGGTTTCAACCTTGAACCGAATGCCATCCGATTTAAGGTGGCCATTAAGCAAGTGTGCTGCTTCATCAATAATGGCTTCTAATTCAGGTTTAGTCACATGAACCACGCTGAAATTGAAAATACCTGGAATCTGCTTTAGCCTTCTGATAATGATGGGCTCCTGTTCGATATCGTAGGTAATGGTTGTGTGGTCATACGTTGATGCAATCTGATTCGCATAGGGCGATAGACTTTGCTGAATATGTTCTTTAATTCGTTTGTTAAATGCTTTAATATTTTTCTTCTTGAGCATCATGTCTCCATAGCGCACAAGGATCTTTTTCTTCATGTTATCACCATCACTATTTTATCATAGTATGCTATAATTAGCATGGTGAAGAAAATGAATTATGAAGAACTTTTAAAACAAGCCCAATCCTTAATGGCTTCGCAGCCCAATCGCATCGCTCTTTTATCCAATGCTTCTGCTTTTCTATATGAGGTGATTGAGAATTTAAACTGGGTGGGCTTTTATCTCTTGGAAAAAGACGTTTTGACGGTGGGTCCTTTTCAAGGAAAGGTCGCCTGTTCCCTAATCCCTCTTGGAAAAGGTGTCTGTGGTGAAGCCGCAAAAACCCGTCAAACAATGGTCATTGATGATGTCCATCGCCATGAAAATCACATCGCGTGTGATGCGCTTTCCGCATCTGAAACGGTGGTTCCCATTGTGATTGGCAATCGCCTATTTGGTGTCTTAGATGTAGATAGCCCCCAATTAGCACGGTTTGATTCGTCACTGGTGCGCTTCTTAGAGGATTTTGTAGCCTTGTTAGTGAAAATCATTGACAAATCACACCCAATTGTGTAAAATTAAAAAGTCGGTAAAAAGCAGGCAGTCGATTCACACATGTGCGATCCCTACCATTTGGAGCCCTTAGTAGCCTTTTCTGCTTGAAGGTGAACAGAACATCGGGATACCTTGCGTGCAAGCACATTGCATTTTTACCTACCATACCATTTATAAGGAGGTAAAAATATGTCACGTTATACTGGACCATCATGGAAAATCTCTCGTCGCTTGGGTTACTCGATTTCCGAAACCGGAAAAGAACTCAAAAAGCGCCCTTATGCGCCTGGTCAACATGGTCAACGTCGTTCTAAGCAAAGCGATTATGGCTTACAGTTGCACGAGAAGCAAAAGGTTCGTTTCACTTACGGATTGTCTGAAAAGCAATTTAGAAAGACGTTTGAAGAAGCGAAGAGCAGAGTGGGTAAGCAAGGTGAAAACTTCTTGCGTCTACTCGAATCAAGATTGGACAATGTTGTGTATCGTTTGGGTCTTGCCAAAACAAGAGCTCAAGCACGTCAACTTGTCAATCATGGACATTTCCAAGTCGACGGCAAGAAGGTTGATATTCCTTCATACCGTTTGCTTCCAGGTCAAAAAATCACTTTAAGAGAAACATCAAAGAATCTCAAAGTGGTTCAAGAAGCGTTGGATGCCCAATACGCATCGGTTGAATTCGTTTCGTTTGACAAGGACGCCCAAGTGGGAACATTCGTTCGTTACCCTGAACGCAATGAAATCCTGACAGAAATCAATGAGCAATTGATCGTTGAATTCTACAACCGTTAACACGGATAAAGAGGAGCGCATCGCTCCTCTTTTTTTTCCGTAAAAAAAGAACCCTCGAGGGTTCTAGGCTTATCCTTTATGTTTTCTTGCGGACTCAACGAGAGTTAAGTACGATTTAGGATCCAGTGATGCTCCTCCAACCAAAGCACCATCGATATCGGACATCATGATCAGTTGATCGATGTTTTTGGTATTGACAGAACCTCCATAAAGGATTCGAATCTGTTCACTTAGTTGAGGACCATAAAGCGTCTTCATCACCTGTCTAATGCTTTTGATGGCGTCGTTAGCTTGTTCTGGAGTGGCGGTTACACCGGTTCCTATCGCCCAGATTGGCTCATAAGCAATCACCGTTATTCGCGCATCTTTTTCAGGCACATTTAAATAGGCTTTAC
Source organism: uncultured Acholeplasmataceae bacterium (assembly GCA_964553755.1). GTDB lineage: Bacteria > Bacillota_I > Bacilli_A > Acholeplasmatales > Acholeplasmataceae > Peloplasma. The sequence goes on along the minus strand of CAZKLM010000010.1, from coordinate 31,379 downwards.
GGATTTGCTTTTCAACAAAAGCATCGGTGGTTCCTTCTTCTCTAATCTCAAGCGATTCGCCAACACAAACAATGGGTGTTATGTCGTTATTAACGGCTGAAATCAGTTTAAGGTTGACGGTTTCATCGGTTTCATTAAAGTACGCTCTTCGTTCGCTATGACCAATGACACAATAATCCACGCCGTATGACTTAAGCATAGCAGCTGAAATTTCGCCGGTGTAAGCTCCTTCGTTTGCGTAATGCATGTTTTGCCCACCAATACGAACGTTTTCACCCTCGCGTTTAACTAAATCTCTTAAAAAGATGGCCGGTGCGCAAATAACTGATTCCACGATGTCTTTGTCAGGAACAGATAGATTCACTGCATAGATGAACTCTAATGCTTCATCCTTTGTCTTGTACATCTTCCAGTTTCCAGCAATAATAGGACGTCTTTTCATGGGCTTATCCTAAAATTGATGCAATGTCTTTGATTGCTTCTTGAGCGCGAGTTCCTTTGGCAACAATCTTGACATTCTCACCATAAGGGATGGCTAAAGACATGAGCGCTAAAATCGATTTGAGATCAACGATTTTGTCTTTGTATTGCAGTTCAATGTCTACGGTGTACTTTGAGGCGGTTTGAACCACTTTAGCTGCTAAACTGGCATGAAGTCCTTGTGTGCTTTTGATGACGATTTGTTTTTCCATATGCTCCTCCTTAAAACATGGGTGGTGTGCTAATCCATAGCACTTTGGCATTTTGTTGACTGGTATTGGTCAAGTAGTGTTCCTTGTTAGCAAGGTAGTAAAATGACTCTCCCTTGCGGATGATGTGTCTTTTTTTATTCAAAACCAAGGTGACTTGTCCCTCAAGGACATAACCAAACTCCTCACCTGCATGAGGATCATCAATCTCGGATTGCCCACCGGGTTCCAAGTCAATGATGATAGGCTCCATTTCATATTTTAAAGCATTTGGAACGATCCAACTAATCATATGCTTTAACTCAATGTTTTCTTTGACATAGAAATCGTCTTTTTTGTAAACAACGGTTTGCTCAACCTCTTTACTAAAAAACTCGTGAATGTCGGTTCCTAAAACTTCAAGGATAGAAAACAAGGTTTGCATGGAAGGCGATGTCAGGTTGTTTTCGAGTTGAGAAATGTATCCTTTGGTCAACTCAAGGCGATTGGCAAGCTCTTCTTGTGTCAAATGATTGCCGAGCCTTAGCTCTCTTATCTTTTTCCCTATATCCATCATTTGTCATCAACACATTGAATGCCTGGAAGAATTTTTCCTTCTAAATATTCAAGTGATGCTCCACCTCCGGTGGATATATGTGAAAATCCTTGAGATAATCCAAGTTGGATGACAGCGGCGGCTGAGTCTCCGCCACCGATAATGGTGGTTGCGTGTGGCTTAAGTTCAGCGATTGCTAATGCCACCTGCTTGGTTCCCTCTGCAAATGCGTCAAATTCGAAAACACCAAGTGGGCCATTCCAAACCACTGTTTTAGCATTTTGGATGTAGGATTTAAAAATGTCGATTGTTTTTGGTCCAATATCTAAACCCAATTCATCGGATGGGATTTGGTCAATTGAGCGGACGTTGACTTCGGTATCTGAACTAAATGCTTTTCCGGTTAACACATCTTCTCCAAGTTCGATTTTGCCCCCTGCACGTTCCAAAAGGGATTGTGCCAAGGCGACTTTATCGTCTTCTAAAAGGCTCTTTCCAATTTCCTTGCCCATGGCTTTGAAGAACGTAAAAGCCATGCCGCCCCCAATTAACACTTTATCAGCAATTTTTAGTAAATTTTCAATGACTTCAATTTTATCGGATACTTTAGCTCCTCCCAAAATAGCGACAAAAGGTCTTTCTGGATGCTCAAGTGTCCCTCCAATAAAATTGATCTCTTTTTCAAGAAGAAACCCAGCTACTGTGTGTTCAATGTTTGACGCAATGCCAACATTGGATGCTGCATCACGATGTGCCGTGCCAAAAGCATCGTTAACAAAAACATCGCCTAAAGAGGCCCAGTAGCGTCCAAGTTCAGGATCATTCTTGCTTTCCTTTTTTCCATTCAAATCTTCAAAACGTGTGTTTTCGAACATCAAAACATCGCCATCGCTCATCGCTTTAATGGCTTCTTCAAGCGCTTTACCGCGGGTTTCAGGTATAAAGGTAACCGGTGTTTTAAGCAGCTCAGATAACCGTTTAGCGACAACGCTTAAACTGCTTTTCTCTTTATCGGATTCGTCTTTGACGCGTCCTAAATGAGAAAACACAATGGCTCTTCCACCTTGCTCTTGAATATATCGGATGGTTGGCAACGCTTCAACTATGCGATTTTCATCGCTGATTTCTCCATTTTTTAATGGCACATTGAAGTCAACGCGAACCAAAACCTTTTTTCCTTTTAACTCAATATCACGTACTGTTTTTTTTGCCATAAATAATCCTCCTCATATGACATTTTTATAATCGTGTTAGCCGCTATCATTATATCATTTATTGATTTTCATTGCTATAAAATTAACGATGAAAGTGTTTTACTTTCTCGTTTCGTATTAAGATTAGATCCTTAATCTGCTTTTCAAAGGATTCTAGACTTCGTTCAACACACAAAACTGCTCCGCTATGAAACTTGATTTTCGTGTGTGATCCCATGGGGATCATTTCTTTTATTGAGATGTAATTTATCCAAATGTTATCAAACTTTCTTGGACAACATGACGGAATCCATTGGTTGAATTGATCAATCACAACTGGAATTAATTGCTTCCGTTTTAGTTTGGTTTTCACCGCCTTTTGATACCCCGAATAGTCGAAAAAAGCATGAAGACACAAGCGTTTGATGTAAAACAAATTGGTATGTTTTTGTAGAAAAATTGTATCGCCTTGATAGAGTTGTGCCCCTTGCGGGCTATTAATGATGTAATCCATATTTTTATGATAAAAAAAAGGCCATTTGGCCTTTAAATTAATCTTCCTTCAACAAAAGTCTTTGTTCGCTGGATGGATCGAAGAAATGAACTTTATGAAGATCAAGCGCTAATTTCATTTTATCCCCAATTCGAACACCGGCACGCGCATTGATACTCGCAATCACATTGGACCCATTAACATTGGTGTAAATATTGGTTTCTGCTCCTAACAACTCGGCAACATCGACCACAATATTTAAGACTCCACCGGGGTAAGTTTCAGCAACCACTTGGTCATCATGGATATCTTCAGGACGAATGCCCAGTACCACTTCTTTTCCAACAAACTTATTATCTTTGATAATGGCAAACTTTTCTTCTGGTAGTTGAATTTGATGTTCACCCGCAGTAAATAAACCATTCTTATCAACTGAGCCATTAATAAAATTCATCGGAGGTGTTCCGATAAAACCGGCAACAAACATGTTGTTTGGACGATCATAAATTTCTTTTGGTGCTCCAACCTGCATGATGTAGCCATCCTTCATGACAACAATACGGCTTGCCATGGTCATCGCTTCAATTTGGTCATGGGTGACGTAGATGGTGGTGGTTTCAATCTTGTTGTGCAGTTTAATCAATTCGCCTCTCATTTGGACCCGAAGTTTGGCGTCCAAGTTGGACAGCGGTTCATCCATTAAGAATACCTTAGCGTTTCTAACAATCGCACGACCTAAAGCAACCCGTTGTCTTTGGCCCCCTGAAAGCGCTTTGGGCTTTCTTTTTAAGTAAGGGGTCAATCCCAAAATTTCAGCGGCTTCTTTCACTTTTTCATCGATTACGTCTTTTGGCATTTTACGTAATTTCAAACCAAATGCCATGTTGTCATAGACTGACATATGAGGATAAAGCGCATAGGATTGGAAAACCATAGCGATGTTACGATCTTTTGGTGCTTTGTCGTTGACCATTTCTTCATCAATGAATAGTTCACCCGATGAAATTTCTTCAAGGCCAGCGATCATCCGAAGTGTGGTGGATTTTCCACATCCTGATGGTCCAACAAAGACGATAAACTCTTTATCACGAATGTCAAGATTGAAGTCAAAAACAGCTTGTACACCATTGGGATAGATTTTGTTGATATCTTTTAATTTTAACGTTGCCATACCTAATCTCCTTCATATTAATTCTTTGCTTTAACACGATTTTAACAAACCTAGGTTCAAAAAAAAATGTGCTAGGCGCACATATTTTATAAAAGGCTATATATCAAGTAAGCATCAATAAATTTTCTGACATCAAACCCTGTCACCATGTGAAATTTTTCGAGTCGCTGCAAAAGTGTATTCCGATGTAAAAATAATCGTTTTGATGCTAAAACAGTATTTTGATCCGATTCAAGATACGTTTGAATCGTCTCCAACATGGACTCGTCTTGAGCAAATCGTTTAAGAATGAACCCTCGATGCTCTTGGGATACGTGACGAATGAGGTGATGAAGGACAAGGTGATCGTTTAAGTAGGGGTACTTGACGAATGGGATTTGATCCATGGTGCGAATCATAAAGTCGATGTGTTTTTTCATCTGCTCGTTGTTTTCAAAATAATACGACTCATAAACCCTTAGATCGGTCATTATATCGGTCATCATATTGAGGGCAATATCCTCAAATGACGTGTCAATTGCACCTTTAAAATGAATAATCAATCGGTTCGTTTCTGTCTTTATCTGGTCGATATGCACGTAATGTTCAATTACAGACACCATCACGTCTTCGTGTTCCAAAATGGGTGTTTTGGTCTCAATCAACACGTATTTATTCATCTTATCACCTTACCTAACATCCAGTGTCTCCAGCCAAGCAAGGATTGCTGAACTGGGAATAAACAGGGCTTTTGCATCGAATAGCCCAACTTGAATACCAATGACATGAAGCTCGATGTTAAACAAAGCTGATCCGTTTCCAAAGTGATCCGATGGGATGGTTGTTTCTCCTTGATGGTTAACCATGCCAAGGTACAATCCTCCTAATATAAGGTTTTGCGTCTGAAAAGGATTTCCCATTAAAAAGATGGGCTCTTTCGGGAAAGGCACGGTTTGCGATAATGTAGCAGAAACGAGTGTATTCGGTCCTTTCTCAAACGCAAGCAAAGCCAACCCTCCCGCTTCGTGGATATGTTTTAAGCGAGAAGGATAATAGGCACCTTGGTAGTCATATACACCAATGATCATTAACTGTGCGTCTTCCTTGAAAAAATGATCAGAGGTCGTTAATGCATAGTAATGGGTTTCATCGCTATCAATGATAAAAGCTGATCCAACTCGTTCTTCTATAACACTTGCATTAGCCGCGAGTATCCTAATTGACACTCTGATGCTAGAAGGTGTGTATTCGGTTGTCAGTTTATTGGTTAACTGGATAAATCCATCTGTTTGATGATAATCCCGAATCACAAACTGATCAAACTGGTGGGAAAGTTCACGGTATTCAGTCGATACTTCTGTTTGGGAACACGAAACAATGACGAAAAGAAGGATAAGGATTCCGATGATCTTTTTCATGATGAACCCGCCCCAATCATTAGATTGATTCCCCATGTGTATTCGATAATTTTTTCAATTGGAATAGCGTATGTCGTTTGTGAAAAACTCTTATCGTCTCTAAAATTCCCAGCATAGACCAAGCCTATCAACCGGTGATTAAAATCGAACACCGGTGATCCGCTGCTTCCTGGCTGTACTGGAATATTGCTAATCAAACTTTCAAAATCGATTTTATTATCGGCATCTTTGGGATTGATAATATCAATTTTACCATAACTCATCACTCTTCCCATGGTAATGGCATTCTTTTGAGAAAGTGGGAAGCCGATGATCGTTGCAGGTGTGCCAGCTTCCGGGTTTGTGGATGCAATTTGAACAACCTTTAGCGTTTTTGCGTTTCTTGGTATTCTTAAAACGGCTAAATCATAAGTAGGATCGCTGTGAATTAATGTGGCTGTTGTTCGGCCATTTTGATAATCAAAAACCTCATACACCACCCGAGTAAATTGATAGGCACTGTTGATGTGAATAATGTGGTGATTGGTCAACACGTAATAAAATTCAGAATCAGCATGGATAATGACTCCAGTTCCCCCTCCTGATTCAACCATCTTACTTACGTTTAAATACACTGCTTTAGTTATAAAAACCACACTATGAATCGTCTCTGTTGAGAGTTGATTGAGGTAATTCAAATGCGCTAAATGCGCTTTTTCATGATCGCTAAGAAACTGGGTGTACTCAACCATTAACTCCTCATAAGTGGGTGGTTTCGTGCATGATGAAAGAAGCATCGTTAAACACGCGACTATGATAAAGATAAAACGCTTTTTCATCTTATCACCCCTTAATCTCTATTTTACGTGAAACCGGCAAAAATAAAAAGATATTCGTGTTTTTCACACAAATATCTTACTATGATTTATCCAATCGATCCTTCCATTTCGAGCTTAATCAATTGATTCAACTCAATGGCATACTCCATGGGAAGTTCTTTTGCAAATGGCTCAATAAAGCCCATAACAATCATTTCAGTAGCTTCCTCTTCGGTCAAGCCTCTGCTCATGAGATAGAACAATTGCTCTTCTGATATTTTAGAAACTGTGGCTTCGTGTTCTAAGTAAACATCACTGTTTTTAACCAAATTGATGGGGATGGTGTCAGAATATGAGGCATCATCGAGGATGATGGTGTCGCACTCGACATGCGCTTTTGCTCCTTTTGCCTTTTTCCCAAAGTCGACTTTTCCGCGGTAATTGACTTTTCCGCCTCCACGGCTGATGGATTTTGAAATAATGGTCGAGGTGGTATTAGGCGCAACATGAATCATTTTAGCTCCAGAATCCTGGATTTGGTTCTTTGATGCAAAAGCGATTGAGATGGTGGTGGCTTTGGCTCTTTCACCTAACAAAATACAAGCCGGATACTTCATGTTGATTCGAGATCCAATGTTTCCATCGATCCATTCCATCATAGCATCTTCATAGACAAAAGCTCTTTTGGTGACGAGGTTTAACACATTGGTTGACCAGTTTTGAATGGTTGTGTAGCGACATGTTGCTTCTTTTAACACAATGACTTCGACTACAGCGGTATGTAAGGAATCTCTTTTATAGATAGGCGCAGTGCACCCTTCTACATAATTCACTTGAGCGCCTTCATCAACGATGATTAGGGTGCGCTCAAATTGTCCCATCTGATCTGAGTTGATTCGAAAATACGATTGAAGGGGTTTGGTAACTTTAACCCCTTTTGGCACATAGATAAAGGAACCTCCGCTCCAAACAGCACTATTTAATGCTGCATACTTGTTGTCGGAGTAAGGAACCACTGAGCCAAAATATTGTTTGACGAGTTCAGGATATTCGCGAACCGCAGTGTCTGTGTCAACATAGATAACACCTAAATCCTCAAGTTCTTTGATGGTGTTATGGTACACGACTTCACTTTCGAACTGCGTTGAAACACCGGCTAAGAATTTACGCTCGGCTTCGGGTATACCCAATTTTTCAAATGTGTCTTTGATTTCAACCGGGACATCTTCCCAGCTGTTTTCAGCTTTATCGCTGGACTTGATAAAATAATGATAATCATCAAATGCAATTTCGGACAAGTCTGGACCCCACGTAGGGTTTTTGAGTTCAAGAAACTTATTATAACTCTTAAGTCGGAACTCAAGCATCCATTCAGGTTCATTCTTATGTGCGCTGATGGAGCGAATGACGGCTTCACTAAGACCTTTATCAAACTTGATTACTGGTTTGGTTTCCGTATGAAATCCATATTGATAATCGCCTATTATCGCATCTATTTTCTTTTTGTTATCCTCCATGATGGTCCTCCTTCAATTTGCGCGCACCTTGTTCAAATGCTTTCCAAGCAAGGGTGGCACATTTAATTCTAGCTGGAAACTGTGATACGCCTTGATAAATGACGGCATCCCCCTTTAGGATGTCTGGGTTATAGGGATAACCTTTAATCAGTTCGTAGAATTCTTGTGTGATCGTCATGGCTTCATCAAGCGGTTTATTCTTTAATGTAACACTCATGACGCTTGCACTCGAACAGCAAATGGAACAACCACTTCCTTGATGTCGAATATCGGTGACTGTTTGATTCTCTAATTTGATTTGAATCGTCAATTCATCCCCACAACTTGGGTTACTCATATGAACCATGAAGTAGTTAGGATCTGCAACCAAACCTTTGTTTCGCGGGCTCTTATAATGGTCCATAATAACTTGCCTATAAAGATGTTCAAGTTGCATGTCAGATTACCTCAAATTGATCAAAGAATTGTTTGGCTCGTACCAAACTTTCGACGAATCGATCACAATCTTCAATGGTGTTATAGATTTGAAAGGATGCTCTAAGTGTAGCTGGTACATTAAGGAACTGGGTCACCAATTGCGCACAATGATGACCAGCTCTCACACAAACGCCGTATTGATCTAAAACCGTGGTCACATCGTGAGGATGGATGCCTTCTATGTTGAATGTAATGATGGGATGTTCTGCTGTTTTATTATAAACGGTGATCCCAGGAATTTGTTTGATTTTTTCTAAAGTGTATTGGTGCAAATGATGGGTGTGTTCTTTGAGAGCGTCGTATCCGATTTTTTCAATAAACTCCACTGCCTCTTTCATTGCGATAGCGCCACTGATAACAGGCGTTCCAGCTTCAAATTTTAATGGGGATGACTTCATTCGCATTTCGTTTTTATAGACCTTATCAATCATCTCTCCTCCGTATTCAAAAGGCTCGATTTTCTCCAAATGTTCCAACTTACCATAAAGGATACCAACACTGGTAGGTCCAAACATTTTATGGCCTGAGAAAGCCAAATAGTCCACATTGAGTTTTTTGACATCGACCTTCATATGGGGCACAGATTGTGCAGCATCTAGTACGACAACAGCGCCAAAAGCGTGCGCTATCTTGATGATCTCTTCAATGGGTGATTCGTAACCCATGACGTTTGAAACATGGGTAATCGCAACCACTTTAGAGCGGCTATTGATGACTTTCTTAAACCCCTCTACCGTTATCCGTCCTTCTTTTGTTAACGGAATATAAACCAATTTAGCACCTGTTACCTGTGCGGTTTTCATCCAGGGTAAGAGAGATGAGTGATGCTCTAGTTCCGATGTTATAATCTCATCATTAGGACCCAAGAGACTTCGATAGGCATGCGCAATGGTGTTCAAAGATGACGTGGTGCCTCGCGTAAAAATAACTTCATCTGGGTTTGCATTGATTAAGCGGGCCACGGCCTTTCTAGCATCTTCATAAAGCTTAGTGGCTTCATAAGCGAGCTGATAGCCTCCTCTATGAACATTGACACCTAACGCTTTATTATACATAGAAATCTTTTCAATCACCGCTTCATGCTTAAAAGAGGATGCGGCTGAATCCAAGTAAACAAGTTGAGGTTGATTCAAATAAAGTGGAAACTCATGGCGTATTTTAATGGTTTTCATAAGCGACTCTTAATCAAATCAAGCATGTGTTCTTTAAGCGGCTCATCCTGGATTGTGTTTAAAATAGGATGAATGTGACCGAGTAAAATAAGACGTTCTGCTTCGCTTAAAGACAATCCTCTGCTTTGCATATAATATAGCATCTCTTCATCAATCTTACCGACCGTTGCACCATGCCCTGCTTTGACATCGTATTCATCAATCAGCAAAAATGGGTTAACTTCAATCATGGCTTGATGAGAAAGAATCACTCCTTTAAGTGTTTGAAAAGAGGACGCTTGTTTCATGCCCTTTTCAATCTTTCCGATGCCGTTTAACTCAATTTTACCTTGCTGATTGGCAATGCCTATATGGTACATGTCCCCACGTGTGTGAGGCGCATGATGAATGATTTTGGAGTCTAAAATTTGTTGGTGATAATCGGATGAAACCGTCAATGATTTGAAATCTACTTCAGCCCCTTGGGCATTTAAATGAATGGTCGCTTGGGTCTGATTTTTTTCGTTTAAGTTCAATCCTGTCCATGCCAATTTGGCATCTTGTTTTAAAATGGCATCTTCCATGATGATCAGTTTTTCGCCTTTACTACGCCCAACGGTCATCCATTCGCAGTGTGCATTTGGAAAAAGGTTTAAGTGAACGCGAACCGTTTCTTCACGATTAAGAGAAAAATTAAAATCAAGATGGATGGATGCTTCAACCGACTCTTCTAGATCAATTTCAATCGTTTGATAGGATGCATCTAAAACCAAAATACGAATAGGAACAGATGAATCAAACCCTTTTTTAATGTTAATCTGATGATTAGATACATCAATTCCTGTAATGTTATGGGATAGAATGGTATGGTTTTGAATGATTAAATCATGCATGGCGGGTTCCTTCTTCGAAATCGATGCCCAGTTCATCTTTTATCCACGTGTAACCGAATCGATCAATTTTCTCAATAAGTTCTTTTCCGCCGCTTAACACAATCTTCCCATCAATCATAATGTGAACCCGGTCAGGTTTGATATACTCTAATATCCGCTGATAATGGGTGATTAATATGCATCCCATATCACCTTTTTTCATGAGTTGAGAGACATTCTCACCCACAATTTTCAACGCATCCACATCAAGTCCTGAATCGATTTCATCCAAAATCGCAAACTTGGGTTCCATCATTTTTAATTGAAGAATCTCATTGCGTTTCTTTTCTCCCCCACTAAAACCCTCGTTTAAATAACGGTGGGCTAAATCGGGTCTCATTTTCAACTCTTCGATTTTTTTCTCGTATTTAATCGCAAACTCAAAAAGACCAATCTCTTTTTGGGAGGTTGCTTTGATGGCTTGTCTCATGAAATCACTGTTAGTAACACCAGGGACTTCTGCAGGATATTGCATGGCTAAAAATAGACCAGCACGTGCACGCTCATCCACCTCAAGTTCCAGTAGATTGATCTCATCTAAAAAGACACTTCCCTCAGTGACTGTGTACTTGGGGTGTCCCATAACCGCGCTTGCTAAGGTCGATTTTCCGGTCCCGTTCGGTCCCATAATCGCATGAACTTCTCCGGATTGTACGGATAAGTCAACACCTTTTAAGATTTCTTTATCTTCAATAGATACATGAAAGTTACGAATTTCAAATTTTGCCATAAGATCCTCCTCGATTTTCCAAACATATTATATAACATATAATGAATTATTGCCAATCATATGATACATCGCTATCAATTGTCGACAGATAACGTTTTCATGAAAGTTTTTATGTAAACATGCATTCTTTTTCATCTTTTTTCGATTATAATAACACTATGGATTCGAACTTTTTCATCTTCCAATCCATACAAGTATTTTTCTCCCAAAAAATACTCACGTTGACCACGTTTATACACATGGACTGCCATCCGCTTGTCGTATATAAATCGTCACCTCTAAGTGTGGACCTTCTTTTTAGGTCCCATTTTCTTTTTTATACACGAAGTGTGTTATAATAATCCATGAGGTGTCAGCTATGGATAAAAACAAAAAATTCAAACTGTTTCTTGGTCTATTGCTTGCGATTTTTGCTATAGGCTATGGTTCAGTTATCGTCGTTGTCTTCTTACCTGTTTCGCTTGAGTTCAAACTGTCTTACGCGTTGATTGCCATTGTGGTGGTGTTCATCGTATCGGTTCTACTGCGCCCAAAAGTTTATATTTTGAGCATTGCCAGTCATTTCTCAAAAATGAAAGAAAATCAAAATCCGATGATTCATACGGCTTTTGACATTGCAAGTGAATCCTTTGAAAAGCATCTTTACCATAAAGGCTATCAATCATTTGGCATCTTTGATAACGTTTCTTCTTTCTACCAAATCAGTTACGGTGAGGATATCATAAGGAAACGTGGCATCTTAGAGATTATCAATGTCATCAAAGATGACGATTTAGGTTTCCACGATGGAATTATCACCAGTTTAGTTCATGACATTGAAAGCCACATAGCCAGCCAAAAAAAGAAATATCTTCATTATCTCATCATCAACCTGAAAAAGACCAGCCATCTATCCAACGAGCAAATTGATCAGGCGGATGAGGTCGTATTTGAAAAACACCGCAACCATCATGTCGCCATCATCAACGGATTTTTAGATACAACAAATCAGAAACTGTATGCACTAGCAAACGATCACCACATGCCTTCAGTTGTTTATCAACTGGGTGTAGACCGAATCAAGGAAATCCTATAAAAAAAGTTCTCATGAGAGAACTTTTCTTTTAATATTGATTGAAAAACTGAACTGCGAAGTAGATGGAAATAGCGATATAAATAACGCCAATAATAAGCACTCTGCCTCCATAAACGCCTTTTTCAACATTCACGACCTTTGCTTCATGATATTCATGGTAATTCTTATAGCGCTCTCTGAACTCTTTCGAGAAACTTCGAACAATATAGGTAGCCCCAGAGAACAATCTAGCCACATTCGTGATGGTTAAAACGCCTCCAAAAAACATCATGATGCCTACATAGAAGAAAGCGTTAGCTAAGGATTCATAGGTGACACTGTTTCCATCAACAATCCAATGAAGGATAACAACAGCACTAAAGCTGACAATCAAATAGATCAGTGTTCTAATCATTAGACTTTCAAATCTTTTTGGTATTGTTTAAACTCTTTTTCATTGGATAAAACAAAGTGACCTTTGGTGATTTCTCTTAAAACTGGGAGATCATCTTTCGTGTATTGATGGGATGAAGGATCATATTTAATTCTGGGGGGACGATTTTTCTCGAATTGTGGGTCTGGGACAGGTACAGCGGATAACAATGATTTCGTATAGGGGTGGAATGGATTCTTGAATAACTCATCTTTGGGTGCCATTTCGACAAGTTTTCCATAATACATAACGCCAATACGATCGCTGAAGTATTTGACCACAGACAAATCATGGGCAATGAACATAATCGTTAGATTCAGTTCTTGTCTCAAATCGTTCAATAAGTTGATAACTTGTGCCTGAATGGAAACGTCGAGTGCACTAATGGGCTCGTCCGCGATGATAAAATCGGGATTGACAACCAATGCTCTTGCAATACCAATCCGTTGTCTTTGTCCACCACTAAATTCATGGGGATAACGGCTGGCATGCTCTGGTAAGAGGCCCACGGTTTCCAAAACTTGGTGAACTTTTTGCTGAATGACATCGTTGTTCTTTTCTCCAGCAATGCGAAGCCCTTCAGCGATGATTTCCTTCACTGTCATTCTCGGATTCAATGATTCGATTGGATCTTGGAAAATCATTTGCATATCGCGCATGAGTTCCATATCAGGATTATCAGTTTCACGGTCTCTTTGTACCATGTCGGTCTTTAGACGACTGATTTCTTCGCTTGCTTTAGTCTTGGCATCTTCTATTTTGAACTGCAACTCAGAAATCACTTCTGGTGCTGGAATCACGCGTTCATTAAGTTGTGCCTCAATGGAAGCAATTTGATTTTTCGCTTCAAGTCGAATGGCCTTAATCGCGGCTTTATCCGGTGCTTTTGCAACATCTTTTTCTGCTTTTTCCTTGATTTGTTGGATCTTTGCCTTCAACTCAGCCACTTTATCGCTAGGAAGGTTGTTTTTTCCTTTGATTTTGTCGTTGCAGTCTTTCACTAGTTTTCGCGTCTCTAAGCGAATTTGCTTAATGGTGTCCTTTAAATCTTGGTTTCCTGCAGAAATGCGAACACCTTTAAAATACACATCGCCTGCTGTGGGTTTGTAAAGTTTGATGATGGTGCGCCCGGTCGTGGTTTTCCCACATCCTGATTCACCAACAAGGCTAAACACTTCACCTGGGAAAACGTCAAAACTAACATCATCAACGGCGCGTACAATTAATTTATTGCGGCCAACACCGGTTTTGAAATATTGTTTGAGATTCTTGACTTGCAAGATGGGTTGTACATTTGTGTTTTTCATTATACATTCGCTCCTTTAGTCAATGCTCTCATCCGTTCGATGCGTCTTTGGATTACTTCTGGCATCTCCACTTTGGGTGCGTCTGGATGCAATAGCCATGTAGCCGCATAATGGGTGTTGGTAATTTTAAATAATGGCGGTTCTTTTTCGAAGTCAATCTTCATGGCGTACTTATTTCGATCCGCAAAAGCATCTCCAACCGGTGGGAAAAGCATGTTGGGAGGTGTACCAGGGATGGCTGTTAAACGCTCTCTGGAATCCAAATCAGGCATAGAAGACAGCAAAGCCCAGGTGTATGGGTGCTTGGGTTCATAGAACACTTCTTCGGAAGTTCCGATTTCAACAATCTTACCGGCATACATCACCGCTACGCGGTCTGACATGTTCGCAACTACCCCTAAATCATGGGTAATGAAGATAACCGATAGGTTTCTGGTCTTTTTAAGTTGCTTAATCAAATCAAGAATTTGTGCTTGAATGGTCACATCAAGTGCTGTGGTTGGCTCATCACAGATAAGAACATCAGGATTAGCTGTTAACGCAATCGCAATAACGATTCTTTGGCGCATTCCACCTGAAAATTGGAATGGATATTGCTTAAACCGTTTTTCAGGTTGAGGAATACCTACTTCGCGCATGATTTCAACTGCACGCTCAAAGGCTTCTTGCTTAGTGACTTTATACTCGCGTGCCCACAGTTCTTTGACGTGCTTAATTTGTCTTTTAATCTCTTTTTGACGATCAGGATCAGCCGTTCTTTGACTTTCTTTAAGCGTCCGAATTTGTGCTTCATAGTTTTCATCGATCTTAAGATATTCTTCATGAATTTGAATAAGTGCTTGTTTTCTTGCTTCTTTTCGTTCGATGATGGCTTGTTTTAATTGTGCACGGAGTGCAGATTTTTGATCAGAATCAGCGTGTTTAATGTCTAACTTTAGGTTGTTGACTTTCACGCGTGAAGCATGAATCATCTTTTTGTACTTTTGTTTTCTACGCTTCCCGTTTATAATCATTGATTCCGTGATTTGTTGACCAATGCGCATGATCGGGTTTAAACTTGACATAGGATCTTGGAAGATCATGCCGATTTTATCGCCACGGATTTTGTGGAAATCTTCTTCAGCAATCTTTGTTAAATCTTGTCCTTCATAAAGAATGGACCCTTTGTCAATCACACCATTTCCGGCTAAAATACCCATGATGGCACGGCTTGATACCGACTTCCCTGAGCCTGATTCGCCGACGATAGCCAATGTTTCGCCTTCGTATAAGTCAAAACTTACACCACGGACGGCGCGAACCATTCCTTGATTGGTTCTAAATGAGACAGTCAAGTCGTTGACCATTAATTTTTTATTAGGCATTAGTTAGTCCCCCTTAAGGCAGGATTGAACGCATCGCGAAGCGCATTACCAAACATATTGAACGTGATCATCAAAATGGATATGATGATGGATGGATAAACAGTCAAATAACCCCGTTCGAGAAGTTCATTTCGTCCGTCTGATAGAAGAACACCTAACGAAACACCACTAAACTTAATCCCAAACAAGTTGATGCTTTGACCATGTCCAATACCGTAACCGAGATAAGAAATGGTCGATTCGGTAAAGATAACACCTGGAATCATCAAGATGCTCGCGGTAATAATGGTTCCGATACCGTTTGGTAAGATATGTCTGAAAATAAGTCTTCCGTCTTTCGCACCTAGTGTCCGTGATGCTAAGACATACTCTCTTCTCTTGTAACGATAGAACTGGGTTCGTGTCACTGAAGCAACCCCAATCCAGCCTGAAACGACAAGCAAGATCAATAAGGTGGTGAATCCTGATCCAAGAAGTGCAACCAAAATACTCAATGTGACAAGCCATGGGATACGGGCAATAACTTCAGAAATACGTTCCATGATTAAATCTACTTTGCCTCCATAGTAACCGGAGATTGATCCATAAACAATCCCAATCGAAATATTGATTAAGGCAGCAATAACCCCAATGACTAAGGATGTTCTAAGACCTAAAAAGGATGCTCCAAATAGATCACGACCTGATGCTGTTGTTCCAAAGTAGAAATAAGGGGCTGACTCGAAACCAAAGTATCTAACGGTATCAACAATGACGTTGTAACTGTAAAACTCTTCTCCATTGATGATGACTTTAGAGGATTGTCTCAAGACCGTTTGAACGATGCACCCTTCTTCAAATGTATACGCGTCGGGGAATCCTGGTCTAGGATCTGGCGTCTTTACTTGACAATCTGGATCATCTTTTGTCAAGCGATAAAATTCGGTGCTCGCCATGTTGTTAATTTGTCTTGGTGCCAGTGCAGCAGCATATAAATCATATCTAAAATCAGCTTGCCACAACTCACCATTTTGTCTTAAATAAACACCTGCTCCTTGTCCAGGAACAATGGTGTATCTTGCGAGTGTGAAACCTTCATCTTTTCGAACAAGCTGTCCAAACTGACTAAACGACACAGAATTTAAGATTGCTTCAGCACGTGATGTGGTCGATTCAAGTCGAATTCTTAGTGCTGTCGAGAAAATGGCATCGTTTGGAATGTCATTTGAAGCAAAAGGATTGAACGCAAATGTACCTGCTTCAGTGATTGTCCCAATCACAATCCATTGGCCCTCATATTGAACAAGAACCTCAAGTTTGGATGTTCCATTAGGAAATGAGACAACTTCAATGGTAAACAGGTTGTCCCCATAACCGTTTAAGTTATAAAGTCTATTGACTCCATCGGCTGTAAGTTCTGGCGAATCAATGGCCATGCGTGTTGAATTAAGATCCAGTCGCATGATGTTCTCTCCGCCTACGCAATTTACGTCTCGGTTGTTACAGTTAGATGAGTAAATCTTCAAAGTGCCCGGCTTGATAAAATCTGGATTAAATCCAAGCGGAACGGCTGTGTTGTTTTCGATATCGATTGTATCATAAGCCAATGTTTGCATTTGAAAGCTTCTCGTACCATCCATGATGCCTAGCTTTTCAATAAGTGGCGCTTTGGGGGGGAGATAAGCTAACTCAGGAACCAATCCAACAATGTTCTTAGTGGAAAATATGGGAATAAAAATGGCTAACGTGATGATGGTAAACAAGATTGCACTGGCCACCACATTGGTTCTGTTTTTGCTGAAACGAATCATGGCATCCTTAAAATAACCAATGGGTTTGGTCTCAAACTTCTTGTCATAAATCTTTTGTTCGGCTTGAACAAATTGGAATTCTGATGCATCGATTTTTATGTTCTTCATGTCTTTGTTTTCCATTATTTTCTAGCCCCCATTCTAATTCTTGGGTCGACAAGACCATACGATAAGTCAACGAGCAAGATTGCAAAAAGACCTATGGTTGTATAAAAAGCTGTAACCACTAAAATAACGTTATAGTCTATAGCCCCTTCACGAAGCGCGTCAAGATAGACACCGCCGGTTCCAGGAATCCCATAAATTCTTTCAATAACAACTGAACCGCTGAGCAACGTAACGAACGAGAAGATAATACCAGGTACAAGCGGTACCATGGAGTTTCTCATGGCGTGTCTTAAGACAGCTTGAGCGCGTGTCAGTCCTTTGGTTCTTGCAAGCAAAACAAATTCGGATGTGAGCACTTCACTCAGTTCAGCCCGGGTTACACGTGTTAAACCTGCAATCGTTCCAAACGAAAGACCCAATACAGGCAGGATTAATCCTCTAATCTGAACCGAAGCACTCGCAATGTCCCTCGCGGGAAACTGGGTAGGTACCCATTCAAGCCCATAGCCAAGAATCATCAATAGAATGGTCATGGTTACAAAGACCGGAATGGAAATAAAAATCATAACGCCTAATGAGATTAAGTTATCCGCTACACTGTTTTTCTTAAGTGCTGCGATAATCCCGAAAGTAAATCCGATAGGAATGTAAAATATCAATGCGATGATGTTCAACCTAAGTGTAACCGGCATTTTGGCAGTTAACACCGAAAAAGCGGGTCGATTGACTTCTACTTGAGTCGATAGACCCCAGTTCCAATCTAAAACGATATTGGATATCCATCGAAAATATTGGACAGGGACTGGAACAGGTTTATAAATACGGATGGCATTTCCTTCATCACGATAAAAGTGGTTCTTTTGGCGGATTTGCTCAGGATTGGTACGAAAAAGCGTAATAAAATCCGGATCCGTTTCCAAGATCTCGATGTAATAGCCATCGTTGATCTGTCTCGCTAACCATAATTCCCTGTCGTCCCGTGTGGCAGGAGGGTACATGGGTGCGAGTTTAAGCAAGATGAAATTTATGGATAAAATGATGAATAACACAACAAATATCCACAAAAATCTGACAAGTGTGTATCTTAACATGTGGCACCTTCTTTCTAAATGTCTAAAACAAGCCATGATGTCGCAATTGTGTGAAACCATGTGTTTTTATGTGCATGTATGATTATTTATAACATCACTGATGTTATACACTGTTTTCTATTGAAAAAAAAAACTAGAAAAAAAGAACAAAAAAGAGGTTTTAACTATGATTAAAACACACAACAAGCAAACCATCTTGTTGCAGATGGTTTGCTGTTGATTGAGTGTTTTAGTTGGGTAAAGCTAAGAAATTATTCTGCTTCGCGTCCGTCAACAACTGTTACTGGACCAGAAAGGGCAGTAATCAATGCATCGAATGACCAAATTTCTGTAACTAATACGCCATCAAAGTTTGTATAGGTTAATTCGATTTCTGGAATACTTGTATCAATACCCCAGTTCAATGTGAATCCACCACGGTTGTCAGATGCAAACACGTCTAGGAATCCAGCAGCATCCAATGTAGAACCGGAAATACCACCGATTGCCAAGTCGAAGTTAGCAAGCATCATGTAGTCATAATAAATACCTGGGAATGGTCTTGGTTCAACGTTAATTTGAACACGGATGTTTCTAGTGGTGTCATTGAAAGCCGCTTCAAACGCAGACTTGATGTATTGACCGAACAATTCCTGTGCAGTACTTCCTGAGAAGATGTACAAGCTTAATTCAATAATTGTTGGGTTTGCAGCTGTTCCAGCAGCATATTTACCAGCAGCAATTAACTCATCAATGGCTTGTAAGAAGAGTGCTCTTGCAGCATCGAAGTTGTAACCGTTTGTGTCTGGTGATAAACCTTCAGAAACAAGATCTGAGTATGGAGTGTTTCTAAATGCAATACCGGATTCTGGTTCAACAAGATACGCATCTGTGAACAAGAACATTTGAGTTTGTGAAGTCTTGAGGACTTCTTCAGCCAAGTATTGACGGTCGATTGCAAAGTACATTGCACGTTTGAATGCTTGGTTGTTCAAAATGGGTTTTGGAGTGAAATCGGTGTCTGGGAAGACTTCTTGCAAAGCTTCCTTAGATTCGAATCCATTGATCATCAAACGGAATGTGGTTGGACCAGGAACACGTTTGATACCTGGGTGGTTCTTAAAGCTTTCATAACGTGGGGTTGGAACTGCAGTAACATCCAACTTACCAGCTAAGAACTCTTGGAAACGGATTTCAGCATCAGCGATAACTGAAACTTGTTGGCCTGTGAAGAAGAATAAATCTTGTGAATGGTAATTTTCATTTCTTGAGAAACGTAATACCTTACCTGGCTCATAGTAGTCAAGCTTGTAAACACCAGTAGCAGCAACATTTTGTGGTGATGTACCATAGTTAGCTGCGCCAACAGCATTTAACAGGTGGAAGTTAACTGGAGTCATAACGAATGATGATAACCAGTACTTAACGTTCCATTCAGACATATCCGCAGCAAATGTGAATTCGAATGTATAATCGTCAATCAACTTAATACCAACTTGTTCCCAAGTTACCGCTTCAGTTGATGCACCGGATACATAGTCACGGTATGCTCTAGCATTAACAACGTTTTGTGAAGGTGCCCAGAAATGTCCACCACCAGAAATCGCTCTAAACCAACCGTTGTCGATTGCATACTTAAATGTATCAACAAAGCTCTTCGCGTTGATCACTTCGTGACCAGCTGGGAATCCAGAAGTGTTAGTATCTGGATGGTATGTCCATTTCAAACCTTGACGTACAGGAATACGCCATGTAGTTGCAACTTCTTTACCACTTGATAGTGTTTCAGGGTTAATTGGAATTGGATCCGCAGCAGCCATGGATGGAACAACAACATAACCTGTCTTATCTTCATTGAATCTGAAAGCGTATAAGCTATCAAGGAACAATGAAATCATATCAGAACTTGTTGCATCGTTATAAATCCAATGATGTAGTGTTGCTGGATTTTGAGCAATCGCAGTTCTGTACGTGTATTTACCAGATTGTCCAAGTTTACCATCATCCATGACAACACCGCTGTCGTCAAATGCCATTGTAGCATAAGCAGTACCAAAGCCCATAACTGGAATGTTTTGTTCAATTGGTAATTGCATTCTGTTACTGAACATGCTGAATCCTGCGTTAGCAAACACTGGAACTCCACCATACATATTGTTTAACAAATACTTTTCCGCCATTGCGAACAGATAATGTCTTAGATCTGCATCAGCAAATTTGAAATTGTATTCACCGTTAGCTAATACTGCGTCTGGAGTACTAGGTTGTGGTGTTGGATCACTTACTACTGGTGTTTCCACAGTTGGAACCGGTGTTTCAGTAACTGGTGATGCTTCAGGTTTGCACGCAGAAACTGTAAACAAAGCAGCAAGTAATAAAGCGACAAATAAAAACTTCTTCATTTTTTATCTCCTTTTCTAATATAGTTTGTATGCATTTTACTACAAAAATCGCCATTAGTCAATAAACCATACAAATTTGTCATATTTACGCCAACAAACCTACTATTTAAATAGTATTTTTTCAATTTGATAATCATTTTTGGTTTTATTTTCTTTCCATAACTGCTATAATCATTGTAAGACTTATAGAGGAGGGTACCATGAAATTAAGAAAAATTTTGTTATTTTTACTTGTTATTGCCTTTTCGTTTACCGCCCTTGCATGTAAAGAAAAGGTTGTTGAAGAAACACCTATAGTCAGTGATCCAACGGTCTCACTGCCGGAAGAAACGCCGATTCCTTCTGGCCATATTGCGATTCAAATCGTGAATAATGTGGATTCAGTTGAGGATCGATTGATTGTTCAAATTGGGACAACACTTGAAAACTATGAAGTCCCTTCAATAAGCAATCAAGTGTTTGTGGGCTTTTATCAGGACGCCTTATTTGAAAATGAATTTGATTTGACAGAACCTTTGATGGTGAACACAACCGTTTATCTGCGTTATGCCTCAACTAGCAATCCAAGCATCGTTTCACTGGATGTCGAATTCCTAACCAAAGAATGGAACAATCGAGAACTATCTGGATATTTTATCCAACTGCCATCAAGCGGACGATTTGGTTCACGCATTACGTGGACCAGTCAAAATAACAGTTTGATGACCAGCCGGGGCTATCTCATTCCACCATCGATTAGAGACGGTGTACAAGAAGTCTCTATGCGAGCACGCGTCGAGCGCGGCACATCTTCTGAAACTATCTTCCTAACGATGGCCATCATGCCACACGTTCCCCTTCAAACCGTTACATCGACAAAAGATATGCCTTTTGAAAATCTAACCTCCGAATACGAGGTAGAAAATGGAGAAATCCGTGCATATTTCTTAAATGACACCGTTATTCCCTATGTTGATCTCATTGATTTTTTGAGAACTTTAAATGGGTTGGTTGAGTTTGATGAAATCGAGTTTGTTCAAGAGGGTAATACGTTATTAATCACCTTAATTTCAGAAGATACAGAAACCAATGAACTGGGTGAAGAAATCATCACAACCGAAGAGTACACCGCGATCATTGATTTTGAAAATGGAATCATGACTGTGCCAATGATTGGTTTCTTCTCGGGTTACATCAAATCCACACAAACCGATTACAGTGAAGGGTTAACGTATTTGGACACGTATTATGAAGAGGCTGAGACGGTCACATTTGATTTTGTGAAATACCGTATTGATATCCTTCTTTATGAGGAAGACGGTCAAACTAAATTTTTACTGCCCTTCCATTTAGCCAACACGCTTTTCATTGGCTCAACCTATTACAATGTTTACTACAACGGGGATGGCTTCTACGGTATTTATGGGGTTCCGAGTTCAAGTACAACCGCTACAGCTGAATCTCAATTGGCGTATAACACCATTCGCACCAGCTCGTTTAATAATACAGTGATTCATGATGAAGTTTCCTTACAAACTTACCACATGCTCGCCTTCATTATGGATTACTATTATGGACTAAAAAAGGACAAAGGCATTGAAGATTTCCATGTTGTATTGGATCGTTATGCAAACAATTTGGTTTCAGGTAACACCCGAAGAACGTCTGAGGCGATTTTCGAGTTCTTGAATAAGACCTTGGATGATTTGCATACGTCGCATCGTTTTGTCGGGATGTATGAGCCTTCTGCGTTTAATATTGCTTTGACCAGCATCACCCAAGTAGGCAACAACGTCAGAGATTGGTATTATATCCTTTGGGATGTTCAAGACATTATCGCTGCCAAGTATGGCTCAGGTCAAAACCCACCTGACTATCGGTTTATCGATGAAGGAAAAACGGCTGTGATCTATTTGGATGGTTTTTATACAGCAACAGTTGATGATCCAGATGGCGACGATTCCAATCGCTTCATGAGAGAAGTCATGGATGCCATCCTTTTAGAAAACCCACTTGTTGAGAACATCATTGTTGATTTATCCTATAATACCGGTGGAAATCTAGGTGCATTATTAAGAGTTTTGGGTTACCTAACCGAGTTACCGATTGAAATGCATTATCAAAATCCAACCGATGGCTCCCGTGTGACTTATTTTACTGAAGTAGCGACCGAGGCTTATGAAGAGATCAACTGGTTTATCTTGACTTCTCGTGTTACATTTAGTGCTGCCAATCTTATGACATCCATCGCTAAACAGCAAGGATTTGCGACCATTATTGGAACCACTTCTGGTGGTGGTGCTTCATCGATCACACCTCAGATTCTCCCCAATGGAACATTCTTTACGATGAGCAGTTTGAATGTGCTTAGTTACCGTGTTCAAACCGAAGATGGTTGGGAGTATTTCTCCATCGAATACGGCATTGAGCCCGATTATATCGTTGATGTTGATGACATTCATAATGATGACGTTTTAGCCGCTATCGTTAACCAAGCAAACGCGGATAAAGCCAACTAATTTTTAACTAACCTTATAAAAAAAGGAGTGTTCACCAAGGAACGCTCCTTTTTGATTAACCCTTTATAAATACATCTGAGAAAACTCGATGGATTCCAATATCATATGGTAGAGTTGCATGAAGAAAATCACAAGATTGGATGTGGCCAAAGTTACACCTAAAATAATATAAGCTAAAATTTTGCTTTTGCTTTGATGAAAATAAAAGAAAAAGATAATCCCCAGAGGGAAAAAGGCAGCGCCAGCAAACGAAGCGAGTGCTGTTTTTATTAAGTCTAAAACGATATGTTTTTTGGTTCTCACCCAAAAATAGCGACGCTCTTTTTGTCTTAAATCAACATAGACTTTGACAGCATCATTGGTCACTGTTGGATTCATATCCATTCTCCTTAATCTACTCTACACTTTTATTATACCATAACTGTTGCAAAGCAACAAAAAAGCGTATGAAATCGCTTCATACGCTGGATTGATTATGATTTACTTGGAATAATCCATTGCCTCATACCGCTTGTACATGGACCAACGACGTTTTGCATCGTTCATGTTCCGTTCAAGCAACGTGGAAGCTTGATCAGGATTGATTAAAGATAATTGAGCATAACGCGCTTCATTCAATAAATAATCTTGGTATTTATCCCAAACAGGTTCTTTGGAATCCAACACAAATGGATTAAGTCCTTCTAATTCTCTTCTTGGATCAAATCTGAAGGTTGGCCAATAGCCACATTGTGTGGCCAATTTGGCTTGAGCAAATGAGTTGGTTAACCCGCCCTTGATGCCGTGTTCGATACAAGGTGAATAAGCAATGATGATGGATGGCCCGTCATAGCTTTCAGCTTCTTTCATGGCTCTTACCACTTGAGCAGGGGATGCCCCATGAGAGATTTGAGCCACATAAACGTGTCCATAACTCATTGCGATAGCAGCTAAATCCTTCTTCTTCGTTGCTTTTCCTGCTGCTGTGAACTTCGCTATCGATCCGGTTGGAGCGGCTTTAGAAGACTGACCACCGGTGTTAGAATAAACTTCGGTGTCCAAAACGAGAATGTTGACGTTTTCGTTATTAGCGATAACATGGTCGATACCACCGTAGCCGATGTCATAAGCCCAACCGTCTCCACCAATAATCCATTGGGACACTTTGGCAAAATAATCTTTGAGTGATAGCAAATCCTTCGCGTACGCTTCATCAATTTTTTCAAGTTCAGCGATTAGCTCAGTCTTAACTTTTCGAGTGATTTCAAGGTTCTGTCTGTTTTCAATCCACGTGTTGACCAATGCCTGTAGATTTTCCGGCATGAGGCTGATGTGATCAGCCATGATGGTTTGAACACGATCGCGGATGGTTTCGTAAGCGATTCTCATACCGAAACCAAATTCAGCGTTATCTTCGAAAAGCGAGTTCGCCCAAGCAGGTCCAAAACCAAGTTCATTGGTGGTGTAAGGCGTTGCTGGATAGGATCCACCATAAATGGAGGTACAACCTGTCGCGTTAGCAATGACCATGTGATCACCAAACAGCTGCGTGAGTGTTTTGATGTAAGGCGTTTCACCACAACCCGAACATGCTCCAGAGAACTCGAACAATGGTTGGTTGAAACTTAGGTTTTTAGGGTTATTGTCGCCAATATTTTTATACGTCACTTCATTGAAGAAATAATCAGCCGTTTGTTGAGCGCCTTTGGCGAGTTCATCGCCAATTGGAACCATGACCAATGATTTTTCAGGGGTCGGACAAACTTGAACACACACGCCACATTCTGTACAGTCTAATGTAGAAATTTGGATGGTGAACTTGTATTGATCAATGCCTTTTCCTTTAGCATCCAGCATTTTGGCGCCTTCAGGAGATGCAGCGAGTTCTTGATCATCAACTAAGAAACTACGGATAACAGCATGAGGGCATGCAAAGACACACTGGTTACATTGGATACAGTTTTCTGAAACCCATTCAGGAACGAAATTGGCAATACCCCGTTTTTCATACGCACTCGAACCATTATCCATGTGTCCATCTTCGTATCCCACGAAGGCAGAAACTGGCAGCGAGTAACCTTCAATGGCGTTGACCACATCGGCAATCTTCTTGACAAAATCTGGACGATTGGTTTCATGAGCCACTTCACTTTCCAACATAGCCCATTCTGGCTTGACAGCCACTTCAACCAAACTGTGATATCCCGCATCAATCGCTGCAAAGTTTTGCTCGACTATAGAGTCGCCTTTACGTCCGTAAGATTTTTCAGCGTACTCTTTCATATACATATTGGCTTCTTGTGGGTTCATGATGGTTTCATTGAGTGCGAAGAAAGCGGATTGCATAATGGTGTTAATGCGTCTTCCAAGTCCAATTTCATACGCTAAGTCAACGGCGTTAATGATGTAGAACTTCGCTTTTTTCTGAGCCAATTGTTTTTTGACTTTATTTGGCAGCAATTCTTCAATATGATCGGGTTGAACGGTTGTGTTTAGCAAGAATGTTCCACCCTCTTTGAGTCCTCTAAGCATATCGTACTTAGTCAAATAAGCATCGGTTGAACACGACACAAACTGTGGATGGTTACACAAGTAAGTCGAGCGGATGGGGTTTTTAGAAAAACGAACATGCATCCGAGTCACTCCACCGGCTTTTTTGGAGTCATAAGATGAATACGCTTGAGAATATAAATCGGTATGATCTCCTACAATCTTAACGATGTTTTTGGTTGCTCCAACGGTTCCATCGGATCCTAAACCAAAGAACAATAATTCTGTGGTATCTAAATCTGAAATGTCCAAATTCGGATCAAAGGGTAAGGATGTCATGGTGACGTCATCAACAATACCCACTGTGAATTGGTCTTTCATGGCATGGGTCATGTTTTCAAAAACAGGTAAAATCATCGCGGGTGTTGTGTCTTTAGATGATAGTCCGTAAACACCGCCTAAGATGACAGGTTGGTTTTCTCTTCCATAGTAGACCGATTTGACATCGAGGTACAATGGATTTCCTGGTGCCCCAATCTCCATGGTGCGATCCAAAACAGTGATTCTTTCAACGGTTTTAGGCAACTCATTGATAAAATGTTCAGCCGAAAATGGACGGTATAGATAGACCGTAAGCAAGCCGACTTTCTTGCCTTGTTTGTTTAAATAATCGACCACTTGTCTTGATGTTTCGCAAACAGAACCCATCGCAACAACGACATCAGTTGCCTTTTCGTCGCCGTAATAAACAAAGGGAGCGTAACGTCTTCCAGTCAGTTTAGAAATCTCATCCATATAATGGACAACAGATGGAACAACATCTTGGTATTGGGATGCTTGTAGCACTTTGGTTTGAAAATAGACATCATCGTTTTGAGCAGAGCCACGGGTCACAGGACGTTCTGGGTTTAATGATCCCGCCTTGAAGCGTGCAACCGCTTCTTTGTCCAAAAGACGATCAAAGTCTTTAAAGTCAATCACTTCAATGGAAGCGACTTCATGAGATGTACGGAACCCATCGAAAAAATGAACAAAAGGCACACTGGATTTAATAGCAGCCAAATGAGCGATGCCTCCTAAATCCATAGCGGTTTGAACGGATGTGGAACCAATCATCGCCCATCCTGTTTGACGGGCAGCCATAACGTCTTGATGATCGCCAAAGATTGATAAGGCTTGAGCAGCAATGGATCTCGCTGCAACGTGCATGACGCCAGGCAACAATTGTCCAGCAATCTTATACATGTTTGGAATCTTTAGCAAAAGGCCTTGTGAAGCCGTATACGTGGTTGTTAACGCCCCCATCTGTAAGGAGCCATGAACGGTACCAGCTGCACCTGCTTCACTTTGCATTTCAACCACTTTTACTGGCATTCCGAAAAGGTTCTTTTTGCCTTCTGAAGCCCATTGGTCAACGTATTGAGCCATGGGTGACGATGGGGTAATCGGGTAAATCCCAGCCACTTCGGTAAACGCGTAAGAACAGTAAGCTGCCGCTTCGTTACCATCCATCGATTTAATGATTTTCTTAACCATAATTCTCCTCCATAAAAATATCGTTATCTAATTCGTTTGATTATAAAATATTCAAGATTTCTTGAGCATTCTCTGTTGGAGATGCTTTTTCAAAAACATGGGTGATGACGTCATTTTCGTCTAAGATGAAGGTGGAACGACTCATTCCCATGTACGTTTTTCCATACATCGATTTTTCAACCCATGTTCCAAATTGATGGGCAACCACATGTTTGAAATCACTTAATAACACAAAGGGCAATTGGTATTTTTCAACGAACTTCTTGTGTGACTCGATTGAATCGGCACTAATACCGATGACAATCACGTCTTTATCGGTGAAATCCTGATAGGAATCCCTAAAGGCACACGCTTGTTTGGTGCAGCCAGGCGTGTCATCTTTTGGGTAAAAATAAATGACCTTTTTCTTGCCAGTAAAATCAGATAACCGGTGAGTTTTTCCGTAGGCATCTTGGAGTTCAAATTCTTTAACGTTCATACCAACGCTTAACATCATCATCCCTCTTTTCCATTTGGATTTGTCCAACAGGTTCATTATACAACATTACGCAGTAAAAGATAAGTCCCTATTACAATTTCACATCATTTTTAGAGACATTTTAAATTATCTTCTCAAAGAAAAAAACGACTAAGTCGTTTGTTAAAAATGAAGTGGTGCGGGTGACAGGAGTTGAACCTGCACGCCCAAGGCGCTAGATCCTAAGTCTAGTGCGTCTGCCAATTTCGCCACACCCGCGCAAAAAGAATTATACCCCATAAAATGAACGGAGTCAATTCTTTTTAAGAATATTATTAGATTTTCTTTTTATTCAAGATGAAATAAAGAGAGATTCCAATTAAGATGCATGAACCGATGCCTGATATCAACCAAAAGGATACGATTTTACTCGGTTCAATGTCGAGAATAATCCGCGATGTGTGTTCTTCTTCTTGATGATTAAACTTTAAGAACACATAATACTGACCCGGTTTTTGGTTGCTCAACTGGTACTCGTTGTACATGATTTCGGTGCCTAAAATGACAAAACCGGAAGCAGACATTTCTTGGTTGAACCAATCTTTAATGGCTTCATCGGTAACGGTTTGTCCAGCTTGAACTTTCATGATCATCTCATCGGTGTGAAACACAGGACCTCGATTTTCGATAACGTGAATTTTGATGGGATAAACGGTAGCGTTCATTTTGGTATCGTATGCCACGATGGTCACATCATAGATGCCTGGATTGGGATTTTGTAGATAGTGGTTATTTTGGATAACAACGGTCACTTGATGGCCATCCACCAAGTCATAAGCATCAAACTTGGACAACAAGGTTTCGTTGGACAACGGTTGATCTGTGGCGTATAAGTAGATTGCTCTAGGTCCCGATAAGAGTGGACCTTCTTTGTCAACCAGTTCAATATGAACCACCTTAAGGGTTTGATTGCCACTTGAATCGGTTGCTTTTACAGTGAGTGATGCCGTTCCGAGCGTATGCTTAGACGTATAAGTGTCTTCGACAATAATCAAATCACTTACTGATAGCGGCGTGACATTATCCGATACAGACAATAGGGCTAGTATTTCTGCAATCGTCTTTTTTTGGTTTATTGGGATTTCGATAAGCGTGGGAGCCATGATGATAGGCGGTGACACATCAAGCACGTGAATGTCTAGCACAAACTGCTTTTTGATGGTTGCATGCATGCTTTCAAAAATCATTTGATACCGATTAGGAAGTTTATTACTGCTTGAATACGTGTCTTGAATTAATTGGATGGGTAAGGGGTTCCCTTCTGGGCTTTTAGCGGAAACCAAGTTCAAAATAGCTGATGTAGTCATTTGAGCGTCATAATCCATAGCCAATATGCCTTTCGACTGAAAAGCATAGTCTGTTTCCATGTACGGGATAAACCCTTGAAAGTCTTCATAGATTCCTTCATAAAGAATGATGTCAAAATTGGTGTTTTCTGCATCAATCGGCAAAAAATAGAGGTGCATAAACGCTGTAGATGCAATAAACTCAACATAGACCAATTGCTGATCCTCATCAACTATCGCCAGTAAATCCCGATAATCATCAATCGGATTAAACTGCAAATCAATGTAAAACTGGTTTTTTAACCATAAGTTTCGACCTAAAAAATCAAAACTAGCGACAAATGTATAAGATTCTCCTGGTTTGAGTTCAATATCCGACAATGTGGATGCCCCCAAACCTGATCGGTCCATGTAGAGATTTCTCAAATCCAACAGGTTCCGGTAAACAGATTCATCGTCGTTCGCATGAACCTGAGGAACACTGATTAAAGCTAAACCTAGCAACATTAAAACAAACAGAATTTTCTTTTTCATTGTTTCTTCCTCCTGCCTTATATTAAAGTCAAAAGAGGGATTTACTAGAAAAAAAAGAACCTAAGGCTCTTTCTGTTTTAAGGGGTGTGTTTAACCACCTTATGTGTGAAATGGCAGGCCCAGCTGGATTTGAACCAACGATGAGGGAGTCAAAGTCCCTTGCCTTACCCCTTGGCTATGGGCCTAATTCGTGGGGCGGCTGAAGGGAGTTGAACCCTCCAATGTCGGAGCCACAATCCGATGCGTTTACCGCTTCGCCACAGCCGCCATGTGATAGCGCAATTATTATTATACATTAAATCATCGTTTTGTAAAGTGAAATCATGTAAAAAAAGAATTTTTGTTGTATCTTCTTCGGTTTTCTAGTATCCTAGTCTAGAAAGGTGTGATGACGATGTTGAAATGGGTTGTACGAATTCTCTATATCATGATCTTATCGATTGCAACCATGTATATCTTTGGCAGTTCCAACTATGATCGCTTAACAAAATACTATGAAGCGTATATGGAAGAGCATCTCAATAATCCAGATGTATACCTAAAAGGTATTAATACCATAATGAATCTTGATTATCATCAAAAACTTCAAGAACCTGTGACCTATCAATCAGCAGATGGCAAGCATCGACTGACCATGCACGTCTATGCAATTGGTGCAACAGTTGATAAACAACTCAAGGATGGTTTGATGATTTATTTCAACAACATTCATATTGAAACAGCTTCTGGAAAGATTGAAAACCCCGTGATTAAAATTGATGTGACCTTATCCGATGAAACCTATCTGACACGGGATGGAAAGTCGAGCCTAGCAACCATTATTTTTGATCCAAACAAAGATTTTCCCTACTCTTATGTTCCCATCGCTTTCTTCCTAAAAGCCAATGATTATCTCTACAATGAAGCGACAAAAACGTATGCTGAAATTGTTAAAATCGCTGTTTCTTATTCGACTGGAATCACCGATGACAAAGGAAATTACCTGTTCGATGAGACCTATTTATTTTTGGGAGCCAATGAATTATTAGCCGAAGCGGCTTACTTAAAAGACGACCATTTAGTCTTTGATCCTGAACGATATTCCTTGCGTGCACAGTTCGAAAATGAGCGTCCATCACAAGAAGAAGTCATCCGGTTTAACTTGATTACCGAATCAGGCAATTTAAATGAGTTTAACGGCATCATTTGGCGGAATATGATTCTCTTTAGTTTGATTGCCACAGCGATTACGTATGTTTTGTTCTTCCACAAAATATTCTGGCAAAAAATTCGCGAAAAGAAAGAGACAACCGGTGTGGTTGCCTCAGTAAAATCAGAATCAATCTTCAAAGATGAATGAGATGGAATTCAATTTCCATCTTTTTTTATGATTATATTGCATTGATACATGGCTTATGCTATACTAATTTATGCGCTTAGGAGTATGGTGTCAACGGTAGCATAGCGGTCTCCAAAACCGTCGGTGCGGGTTCGAATCCTGCTACTCCTGCCATTAGAGAACTTATCCGAAACAATGATTTATACCCTCCCAGGATACATTGTTTTAGATACAATAAGAGCCTAGGGTTCCAGGCTCTTTTTTTTCTTTCTCTTTTTTGAGTTCTTCTTCAGCTTCTTTCAATATTTCAGGGTGATTCATTAGATAATGATAGAAAAACTCTGCAGCTTTATTTAAATCAATGTCTTGTGGATTCACTGAGTAAACCTTTAATGGTTTATCATTTTTTCTAGACTTAGACATTTCTTTGTATGAAGAAGAATTCAACTAGTGCTATAACAATTACTAAAGCAATGATAAACATATCCATGTATTCCACCCCTTTGGTTATTTGCTTTGATTATATCACTATGAATAAAAATAAAAAAGCCCCATAGTGAAATAGTAAAGAGTTTGTAGACACTGAAAAAATTAAGTAAATAATCGCTCAG
>CAZKLM010000009.1:0-60555 GCA_964553755.1 uncultured Acholeplasmataceae bacterium | reverse complement strand
AAAAATAAATATCTTCTACTAATTCTATATGCTACCAAAAACAAGCGGATTGAGAATGAGAAAAGTTCAATCAGTCTCATTAACTCCCATTGATGATGGATAGCTCTAGATTCTTGGATATACTATCAAGTTCAAAAGATAAAAGCGTGTTAAGGTGATGCTCGATCATACTTCCTCGCAGACTAAACCTTAAAACAAGTCTTTTTGATGGATCCATGATAGATTAAACGTGATATGACAAATCGAAACCATCAAAAGAAGAGGATTGATAGGTTCTTTTTCTTGCATTTTGTTAAGTATTACTAAACCCCATGGGCTTTTCGATTCTTGGCCAGTTTAGTGATGACTAAACATTTTCCGTTCTCCGTTTAAGTGACAACATTGTCACAATGTGATAATAAGAAAGTAAGGACGCACGTGTGTGAGTCTAAAATCAAAGGAGGTTCTCGCTTATGAGAAACAAAAAGTTAGCGCTCGCTTTAATCGCAATCCTAGCCGTGTTCGGATTGATGATGGTTTTCGTTCCAGCTTATCCGCCAGCTGTTGATGCAGCTGCATGGAAAGTCACAGTCTATGACTTCTTCGTTGAGGTTTATGACATTGTGGTTGGTGATCTCTATTTCTATCTGATCGCTTTGGTTGCATTGTTTGTATCAGGCTATATGCTTCTGATCAAACCTCTAAAAGCCGTTAAGGGAAGAAATAAGCAAGTATCTGATGGAAGAAAAGTTTTGTTTGGAATCATAGCAATCTATATCATCATGTTGATTGCTGTTCCATTCTTTACTTTGTCAGACACCGCTTCAGCTGGACTCACGACTTTCTATGATCACTTTGTGACCGTGAAAGGCATCATCTCCACTGACTGGGCTTTCCTAGCCGTGTTCGCGCTGATTCTTTTTGGGATCTACTGGCTCTTAACAAGAAAGAAAAAGTAGCAATTTGAGGGCCAGTGATCCTGGTCCTCTAATAATTGAACTAAACAGCTTTTTTGCTGTTGATATAAGGAGGAATAACAATGAGGAGACTTCTCATTTTGCTTTTAGTTTCTTTAAACTTCATGGTTTTGATTTTCTCGAATCGGATGGTCTATGCTGATGGGGATCCTATTACTGTTGAGGGCGATATCTTGTATCAGTTTGGTACATACACACATGTTAGAGATGTAGGAACAGGTTTAATCACTACATCGGTTGATGAGGAAACTCAGATATTTTCGATTAACGGTGATAACACAGATACATACAATATATTGACATTCATCAATGGTTCTAACAATTTCTATACACCAAATGAACTGGGTTACGTACTAGATCCAACTAAATCCTATCTGGTTTCTTATGAATACTTAGAAGGTGAATTGATTTCTGGGTCAATAGGATTCAATATCAAAGTTACTTCTAGTGCTTATAATGTTGGGTTTAGATTGTTTTCTAACAATTATCAATCGCCCATCCATCATACTATAATACCTGCAAATAATACACCCAATACCTTAGTGATTAACAACTCACAGGTCAATGCATCCAACCTGAAGTTCAAAATCCAGATTAGGGAAATGGATCAAAGTATCTTTCAGCAAAATGATATCAATCTATTCTCTGAAGATAATCAAACGACTATTGGGAGTGTCACTTATCAGCTGTTTGATGGAAATAGAGTGAAAATCAATGGATCAACTGGTACAGGATTGAACATTTTTCAGGTACATGATTATTTATCAGAACTGATTGATGATGAGTACTACATCATAAAGTATAAGCACATTTTTGGTACTCAAACAGGAGGAAACACAGGGAATAATGGTCACTTTTTCTCAATTGGAGATCCTTCTAGCTCAATAATTCTTGACGGTAATACGATTTCAACTTATAACAACATTAGCTCACTTAATCTAAATAAGGACAAGAATCTAATTGATAGTTTCATTATTATCAAAGGCGCTTGGTTGGATGATGTTTCTTATACACCTAGAATTTCAGCGCGTAATACTTCATCGGGAGCAGTTTCATCCATGACTTATAACGAATTCATTTATGAATTGAATGTGCAAAAACTGAGCGACTTCATAACGCTGATGAACCCCAGTGATCCAGAGGAGTTTACTATCAGCTTTGAGTTAAACGGTGGCGTCTTTGTCAATGGATCCTCAGGATTATCAACAATCACAGTTTTAGATGGAGAGACAACCAATCCTCCAAGTTCTCCATCGCGAGAAGGTTTTACCTTTTCCGGATGGTATCAGGATATAGCTTTAACGATTGAAATGAACTGGAGTGAACCAATTGCCTCAAATTATACCTTATACGCGAAATGGACACCAACAGGAAGTGGTGCTGGAATAGACATTCCATCAGAGGAATCCGATTCAACGATTCTTATCATCTTGTTGATCGTCTTTGGTGTAGGTGCGTTTTATCTCTTTACCAAAAAAAGGAGGGAATCCTAATGAGAAAGTTTTTGCTCATCGTATTACTTTTGATTTGTAACATGCTTATCTTTTCAAATCGATTGGTTTATGCTAATCAGTCATTTTCAGTTACGTTTTATGTCGATGGTCAAATCTATGATCAATTTGATGAAATACCTGCAATGACTTATCTTTTTGAAGTGGTTTCAGAAATGAATCCTACAGCAACCGGAAAAACATTCAATGGATGGTTTTTGACAGCCTCTTACACCCAGTTGATCAGTGGAGCGAACAACAACATTGAAATCGATTCAAACATTGCAGTATATGGTTATTTCGAAACAAATGGCTATACCATTACATTTGATTCAAACGGAGGAACTGCGGTAGCTGCCATTACTCAAGATTATGGATCTTCTATTACGGCACCTGCTAATCCTACACGAA
This sequence comes from uncultured Acholeplasmataceae bacterium, assembly GCA_964553755.1. Lineage (GTDB taxonomy): Bacteria > Bacillota_I > Bacilli_A > Acholeplasmatales > Acholeplasmataceae > Peloplasma. The sequence continues at coordinate 57,698 of CAZKLM010000009.1, read as the reverse complement.
CAGGGTACACCTTTACAGGATGGAGTCCTGGATTACCTTCAACCATGCCTTCATCTGATACGACTCAAACAGCACAATGGTCCATCAACTCATACTATGTTTATCTCAATGTTGAAGGCGGAAACTATATGGCTCCCGTTTTGTATCAATATAACAATGCAGTGACAGAACCATCCGCTCCAACCAAAAGTGGGTCCACATTTCTTGGGTGGTATTTTGATCCCAATTATTTAGATCCTTTTCAAGCTATCAATATGCCAGCTGGTCATTTAACCCTATATGCAAGATGGCAAGACCCAGATGTTTATTACACGGTATCATTCAATTCAAATGGTGGTTCAACCATCAGCCCACAAAACGTCTTATCCGGCGGAACAGCAACCCATCCTCCAACAGCTCCAATAAAACAAGGGCATACGTTTGTTGCTTGGTATTCTGATGAAGGATTGACGACTGAATATGGATTCACCGAAACGGTGACAGGCAACTTGACACTTTATGCAAAGTACATGATCAATCAATATACCATCACCTTTAACACAAATGGAGGAACCCTGGTTCCATCCATCACTCAGAATTATGATACCGTCATTACACAGCCTGAAAACCCAACTCGAACAGGCTACACCTTTACAGGATGGAGTTCAGTTATACCCGCTAGAATGCCAGCATCCAACATGACAGTCACAGCTCAGTGGCAAATAATTCCTGTCTATTTTTCAGTATCCTTCAATTCAAACGGAGGTTCAGCTGTTCAATCGCAGAGTGTTCTAGAAAACAGCACAGCGAGTCAGCCAGCAACCCCAACCCGGGCTGGATTCACATTTTTAGGATGGTTCTCTGATGTAGGCCTAACCACATCCTTCTCATTTACTACACCGATTACAGAAAACATCACCCTTTATGCGAAATGGCAAATCAACTCCTATAACGTGAGTTTCAATTCAAATGGGGGTTCTGCAGTTCAAACGCAGTCCATCACCTATAACTTGACAGCATCTTTACCTACACCCCCAACCAAGCAAGGTAATATCTTTGTCGGATGGTATCAGGATGTGAATCTGACTGTACCATTTAACTTTAATACCCCAATCACAAATCACATCACGCTTTATGCTAAATGGGAAGCAGACTCGGCGGCCTTAGTGATTCTGTCGTTTGATTCAAATGGGGGATCACTAGTAGATCCAATCACAGTTGTATCGGGTTCAACAACACAAGAGCCTCAACCTCCAATAAAAGCAAACTACATTTTTGTCGGATGGTTCTCTGATCAAGCTTTAACTCAAGCCTTTAACTGGAATGCTCCAATTACAGCAAATACAACCCTTTATGCGAGATGGACAGCGGATACGAGCGTAATCTGGACCGTGAGCTTCAACTCAAACGGGGGAAGCCCGGTTGCTAATCGAAGTGTCGAAAATGGATCTTCAGTCAATCCTCCTCAAGCACCAACCAGAGTTGGTTTTATGTTTGATGGATGGTTCACAACAATTGCCTTAAGTACCCCCTACACATTTTCAAACCCGGTTACAGAGAACATAACCCTTCATGCGAAATGGGTTCCTATTTCAAGTGGTGGTGGTGATCCTATTTCTGAGGATCCTCAAACGTCTGAAGGATCTGCAGGAATCTACATCCTCTTAGGCGTCGGTGTAGTCATCATACTAAGCGGATTATTCTCAAAGAAACGGAGATATTAAAAAATGAAAAAGCTGGCGCTCTTATTGATTCTATTTTCACTGATTTTTTTCACACCTCAACAGGTCCATGCATCCGGTGCCAGCATTATAGGGCCTGATACGATTCACAAACAATCAAACGCAATTCTAACCATGGGCGATATCGTGGAAATGTATAGTTCTAGCTTAGGCATCATTCAAGTCATGGAAGATGGTTATACCGGTAAAGGAAACATCTTAGGCACGCATCTGATCACCTTGTTTGCAACCAATGGAACAGATCATGCGTATAAAACCATATCCGTGATTGTAATCCCTGAACTAGGTCCAGTAAAAGCAGTTGGTGATTCCAAGAACATCTATCTTAGAACCACACAAGTCTTAGCTCCGGATCAGATTGTTAGAGTCTTAGAAAAGACCGGGCACATCACCATTACATCAACTACTCAGATGATGACCTTAACGAATACTTATTCCGGGAATGAAGAAACACCTGGTCAATACTTATTCGAGTTTAGACTGGTCAATTCTGCCGGATTAGACATGATCTATAGCAGCATTATCAGAGTATCATCTGATAGCACGCCCTTTATTCCGGATATTGTTTTCACACCTGCCGGAAGAAACGCAAGTCAAGTTTTAACGTCTATTATAACGTTTGGATTGATTGCTGGAATCTTCTTAGGAGTGATCGCTTTTGGAAGAGCACAAGTCGAGAAGCTAAGGAATAAGAACTCATGAAAATACTGAGAGGACTCTTCAACTTAATTGTTTTAATGATCCTGGGCGTTCTCAATTTTATCAAGCTCATTTTACAGGCTGCAATCGCGCTGATCACCATGGTACTTGGTGGCGCGTTCAACCTAATCAATCCAAAGAAAAAGAGGTAAGCTCATGAAAAAAATCCTCATTCTGTTTGCTATAGCATTGTTGTCATTTTTTGCTATATCACAGATCACATACGCACTACCAGATGATGAAATAAACATTACTCAACAAGTCTCCTGGAGTGCAGCTTCGATAGATGGAAAAATATATTTCTATTCATCACGGATCCATTTAGACACGCATAAACTTAAAATCGAAGTTCCAATCCATCTAGAGAACTATGCCAACGCTTTCAAAGCTTCAGTCGGACCGACCTTCAACAAGTGGTCTCGTATCGAGTTTTATGACACACAAAGCTCGACAACTTTGGTCGGATATTTTAGTCTATCAGATATCGCTGACTATCTTATCCTAGAGCTTGATAACTGGAACATGATGCTTCCATATCAAAACAAATATGCATCAATCGTGCTCATGATGGATGACACCCAAGGTCACAATCACACAAACATCCTTTTAGAGATCAATACCTACAGAAACGAGATGACTATAGAAAAGCACTATCCGAGAATGTTAGCTGAAGTCTCAGATCTTCCACTGACTACCGGGAACCCTTATCAAGAAGGAATCACTGGATATGGAAGAGACTGGGCTTTTGAAGCTAACGTGTTTGCAATAGATGTAGTCTATCTATCGACATCTTACAAGCTATCGATCTCTAATGTGGACTTTGAAGATGCTAGCTTCCTTAATCGGGTTGAGTCGGTGGATTATTATTCCGTGGATGGTGAGAAATTTCTTCAGTTCAATTTTTTTGATAATCCGAATGTATTGCTTCCAAAACCGGATGGATCCACTTATACCGGGAACTGGAACGGATTTGCTGTTTGGAACCTCACGACAAATGAGTTTGTTATGTACAATAGAGCGTTAGCTTTAACCTACATTGAAGTCACCTCGAATCGTGAGATGTATGCATATCTTTATATGCCGAACATTCACATAGATAATCTTCTAGCTGTTGCTGGAAACTTTCACTATCGTTATGGATATCGCCAACTCAATCTGACTCAACGTTATCATGATTGGGAAATAGCAACCTTCGCACTGGAAAAAGATGAGACATCACTAGGACGCTTAGGCGGTATCGAGGGAGCACTTCCACAGTGGACTTTTGATGTCATTAAGTATTCAACAGGTGCAGTCGCTGCAGGCGCGATATTGAGCATGATTCCAGGACTTCAAGGAATTGGCTTTCCATTACTTTTTGGCGGAGTAGCTGGAATGCTGGTCTCAGGAGTCTCAACCATACATCATGTTATGACCGGGCACATCTCAGAGCTAGAGGAAATCTTTCCAGCTGGAGCCTTAAGAGATACATTGAATCAGCACTACACACTTGCACTAGAAACTCCAACAACACTCCCATCAAACGCTAAAGTTCATAAGCTCTTCTTAGGGCTTTTCACGAAGCTCAACACAAATGTCGTTGAACCGAAAGCGAGCACGTTCAAATACACTGAAATCACCTGGGTATCAAAAGGCGAAGTCATCAGCTTAGATGAACGCTTTATCAATACTCAAGCGATTCTAGATCAAGAGTATCTGAATACCTTGCCACCAGATGGTCAGAATCCGATTAGAGATGCATGGAACGATATTGTAAAGTTTTTTAGCGACCTTGGAGCGATTGGCTTAGCACTTGGAGCGATCCTAGCTTTAGTTCTAATTGGATCCGCACTGAGTATGTTATCGAATGGATTTAACAACGCCAAAACATTTATTAGAAGAAACAAAATCATCACCATAATTATTGGTGTGATCATCATAGTTTTAGCGCTGAGGTTGATGAGCGGAGGGTTATAGATGGGATTCCTAGAAACCTTATGGAAAGCCTTTGACTGGCTTCTTAATAACTGGAAGGTTGTGATAGGCTTTGTGATCTTCCTGGTTGCTTTTGCATTGGTGCCAGGACTTAAGACTTTCTATCGAACTGTCGTGAACGGCTTTAAGGAAATCTTCACAAAATCCGGAATCGTGATCTTCTGCATCTTAGTGATCACACTGTTAATTCTACTATCAAAAATGGGAGTCATCTGATGACACAAAGAATAGATCAAGTTATACAATTAGAAGCACAAGCTAAGCGCATCTTAGATCGCCTTGAAGGCGTTCCCATACCCATGGAGAACTTTGGATCCAGGGTGATCCAAAAGAACCACAAAAACACAGAGAGATTCATCAAGCATTATGAGAAAACTGGAAACAAGATCATCAATGGATTAGAAAAGATCTCGAAGATCTATTCTGAATTATCCATCAAGCATCTCTATAAGTTTGCAAGGTACTCAACATTTCCATTCAGTTTCATTCCTCTATACCTTTGGAATCTGATCAACAAACCTCGAGGGAATCTCTTATACGCCCATGGCCTTCACTATATCTATGCACTCCAGGGCGGTGGTAAATCCTCACTCATGTATCACTTGGCTGAGTATGCTTTCCAGCAACGAGCTAAGGGAACCTATGTTAATGCAAATATCGAACGAGCTTATATTGACAAGGATTCCGGATGGTGGGTTAGGCATCATAAAGTCTTTGATCTAAAAGAGTTCTTTGGTGTTCGTTTTGAGGGTGATAAAAAGGTCTTAGAACAGTGTAAGGCCTTCAATACCGAATACTATTGCAACATGATCCTAGATGAGTTCTTAACGGAAATGAATCATCGCATGAACAACACATCAGAATATAAAGAGATCTTCATTCCTCTTATGAAATCTTTTTCTAGATCAAGACATCAACGATTCGAGTGCATCTGGATCACATCCGTTCTGGATACAACAGATATCCAGCTGATGAGCTTATTCCGTTTTATCCATGAAGTCGAGATCGATCTAGACATTGACTATTTTCAATGGTTAAAGGATGGAATGTTCACGAGACACATCAAAGGATGGCACATTTATTCATATGCATACAAGCGCAACAAAAAAAGAACCGCCACAGAGAAGCAGCTCTTAAAAAAATGGTATCTAAAAAAAGAAGTCGATATGAGCCGATTCGACACGCTGAATCAGTCTGGGAAGTTCTTAAGCTTACCGAAAGATCAAATTAGAACAACGAAGGGAGTCATCTAATGACCGAAATGTTAAACGCACTGACCGTAGTGGCAGTGATCGTGTTAATTGCAGGATTGATAGGTATAGGGTATGTGATTCTATGGACTGCTTACTTTTTTCCGATCATCAAACTAAGGCAGCATAATGAAGCTAAGAAGAAACAGGATGATGAGCTACAGAAAGTCATGATCAAGAAAGCGACCACTCAAGAACTCTTAGAAGAAAAGAAGGAAGAATATGCTATCCTATCTAAGCAAATCATGGAAACTAAGCTCGAACTCGAGAAGCTACAAGCTAAACAAATCAAAATGGCTGAGGCACAGGGCAAGAAGCCACCTAAACAACTCCAGAAAAACAAAGAGAGACCATCTGCAGGCTCTGATGAGGGTGTCGAGTAGCGTCTGGCAGATTTATTGAATGATATCATAGAGGAGTATTCGTTATACGTATATACTACGTATATACTATAATTTTTTCGAGCTAATCCACACTTTTTGTGGGAAATAATCCTAATGTGTGATTTTATAATTAGAATAAAGACACCATTGGGAGGGTACATATGAGACTGAAGGACGCTTTTGAGGCGTATCTTATCCACGTACAAAAATATCGAGCGAAAGGAACACATCTCTATTATCGAAAAAACTACAAAACGTTGAATCCAATCCTGGATAGTTTAGGGTATCTGGAAGCTGCTGATATTGATGATCACTTTTTTGAGCGCATCATAGACTATCTGCTAGCCAACACCGAAAAGAAGAACTCAAAAATCAATGACATGATATCAAGCGTCATAACAGCGCTTAACTTTTCTGGAATCAAGTTTCCTAGAAGATTCAAGCTTAAAAATGACACGGAATCCTTTAAGGCGCTATCAGAGGATGAGCTTGATGCATTACTCAAGTATATCGGAAAACTAGATCTCAAGCGTTCTAACAATCTAGCTTGGTCGCTTGCTATCCGGTTATTCTTAGATACTGGAGTCAGATTCTCAGAGATCCTGGATCTAAAGTTTGAGGATGTTGATTTTAAGCTAGAGATGATTCGATTAAGGCACACTAAGAACAACGAGAGAAGAATCGTCTTTTACAATGTTCTATCCAGAGATCTTCTGATGATGGCAAAACGAAAGAAGAAGGACTATGTTTTATGGAACTACGTCACAGATCAGAAGCTGAACCAAAGAAGCTTAGAACACTTTTTCGAGAAACTAAACGACCATCTAAAATTAGATCAGCGCATACACGCACACAGATTGAGAAAAACATTCGCAACCAGGATGCTCTGGAAAGGATGCCCATTGACGACCATCAGCAAGCTTTTAGGTCACAAGGATATCAGACAGACTATGATTTACCTGGAGATCGATCAAGTCATTTTATCCAGGGATTATCAAGAGTTTTATCCATTCTAGAAAAAAAGCTGACAGGATCAGCTATTTTTTTTGAGTATGCGTCAAATACATGACTGACTGAATTTTTTGAAGTGAATCATTGAGTTTATTAAGATCTTCAGAAATCTTTGCTATAGCACCAGCAATCTCTTCTAAAGTCTGAATCAAATCAATTTTGAACATTGTAGGATCTCCATAAGTTACCTTTAACTGTTTATCCATTGTTTCCCCCCCTTTCATTTAGTTTTTTTAATTAGATCTTTTGAGTGGTTATCATGGATGCTCTTGATGACAACTAACTGATCAAGTGATACCTCAAGAAAACGAGCTATCTCGACCAGTCGATCTAAAGTAGGAGAGATGAGGTTCATCTCATATCGACTGATCATTTGTTGTTTGGTGTTAATCATTTTAGCTAAAACTTCTTGACTGATACCCTTTTCTTTGCGGATTTCCTTGATTTTTAAGTCATAATTTAACACAAAAAAGCTCCTCTCTATTGACTTCCACAACGTTTTTGTTGTAAGATGAGTCTGAGATAGCGATATTGATTCCCAGCAATATCAGTATCGGAGCAAAGTGCATTGTTGGAGCGGGCGAGGGGAATCGGACCCCCATTTCATGCTTGGCAAGCACGTGTAATAACCATTATACGACGCCCACATCATGCTTTATCATGATAGCAAATAAATGAAACGTTGTCAAGGGATTGGTGATTATTTTTGCGAAAATAGCCCCTGACTTGCTAACGAATCATCAGGATATGAGAGAACATACCAGATCGGATTTAAAAACCATGAAATCAAAAGGTTTTTTTTGGCTCATGCTGATGATTGTCTCACTAATCATTGGGATGGCTTTCAGTCAACTCATCTATACAGGGATCATGCAAAAATGGGGCTTGGCACTTCGTGAAGTCCCTTTTTATGCTTATCCGTTGCTTTTTATCTTGGCGTTTTATGTGACCCTTTTTGTGCATGAAATGGCGCATTTTTTGGCGTTTAAAATCCAAGGGATTAAGTTAAGAGCGCTTTACCTCACCATGTTTGTTTGGGTCAAGCAACACAAGAAATGGCGGTTTAAAATTAGACCAAAACTGTGGGTTCTATTTGGAGGACTCGTTGTCCCTGATTTGCCCCCTATTAAGGATCAAGCAAGCTACCAAAAAGTCTTATCTGCCTTTGCTAAATCGTTGATTGCTGCACCGGTTGCAACACTTGTTTTTGCCGCATGTGTCCTTCTCACATCCATCGGTTTAATCGGGTGGAGCAACAACATCATTTGGATTGGATTCTTCTTCATTTACATGCTCTTTAATACGGCATGGACAGCGCTTTACTACGCGACATTTAAGCTCCATACCGATTCAATTTATGGGGATTTTGTAGCTTTTCGAAACATGAAAGAAGATCCAGTATTCGCGTTATCTCAAGTGGTTCAGTACACGATGTTTTCAACGACAGAATCACAAGAGGCCGACGATTTTATCATGCGTCTTCTTGAAGAAAGAATTGAATCACTAAAGATAAACTACACCTTGTTTCATCACATGCTTGTAATCCAATACCTTGAAGGTTTAATTGAAAAAGGGAGTGTGGCCCCCCAAACGATTCATCATAAACTCATTTCATTGGCTCAACATTTACCGATTACCAATGAGCAAACCTGGATTTTGGGTCATCAACTGGTGCTTTATTTCTATCAGGTTCAAGCCATCGAAGAAGCGTCTAACCTTTGGCTTCGTTTAATCAAGCGAACCCACGTTTCAAAACTGCCTGAACGTCTTTTGGAGTACTATGAAAAAAAGACAGAGCATATGACGTTTATGGCGGATCATGACGCGTATTTTTTAGAAGATGAGCATCTTTATGTGGGTCAAATGTGGATTTTTGAACCGGTCATCAATCCGTTTGAACACGAACGAAAATCCATCTACCGATTAGAAAAACACATTTGGGAATGCCACATTTCACATCTTCTTGATGGAGGCGAACAAAAAAGCGACTAACGTTTAGTCGCTTGCGTGATCATCTGGTGCCCTCAGCGAGAATCGAACTTGCAATTCAGCCTTACCATGGCTGCGTTATACCATTTAACTATGAGGGCTTGGTGTTTTTAGAGCCAAATATATTGTATCATAATTTCATAAGATATCAAGTTTTAAACTAAAAAAAACGAATTCTTTAAAGAGAGTACGTGCGAGCCATCATCCTTATAAATATTTCACCAATTGAACATGAATGCTTGTAATTCGATTTGAATGTGTGTATAATGATTGTAGGCATTATATGTGTCAACAAAATTTAAAGGAGTAAATGAATGAAAGGCGTAGTAAAATGGTTTGACGCTGACAAGGGATATGGATTTATTTCTTCAGCAGATGGAAAAGACATTTTTGTACACTTCAGTGCAATTAAATCTGAAGGTTACAAAACATTAGCAGAAGGCGACCAAGTAGAATTTGAAGTCAAAGATAGCGACCGCGGACAACAAGCCGCTAACGTTCAAAAACTATAATTTTAAATGGACATGGGGACTCCGATTGGAGTCCCCCTTCTTTTATAATTGTGTGAAGCTTCCGTATTTTAATGTTCGCCGTTGTTTAGGCTTATCATTCTATGATATAATGTTTGTAAAGATGGGAGCGTGGTTAACATGGAGAAAGAACTATTAGAGATTGAACGTCAGCATCTCAAGAATGTGATCAAGGAATTGGATCCGGAAGTCTTAGAAGACATCCATCAACGGTTTGCCTTAATCTACACTTTTGATGCTGTGGGTATGGAATGTAAAAACCGCATTTCATACGAGGACGTAAAGCGTCTGAGTCAATCCAAGGCCCTTCTCGGATACAGTGAAAGAGAGCAAAAAGAAATCTTAAACCATTTAAAGGCGTACGAGTTCATATTGCAGTTTGCTAAAGAAAACAAACCGTTTACCGAAGAAATCATGAAAGATATTCATGAGATCTTAGTAGAAGGCATTTTTCAAGGGGGCGTCTATCGAAATGTCAACATTAACATTTTCGCAGCGTCTCACCAACCTCCAGATTATGTCAAAGTATACGATCGCATGGCCAAATTCTTTAGACATCTCGATGATTTTTCGGGAACCATCTTAGAGAAAGCGACCTATGCCCATGCGAGCATCGCTAAAATCCATCCGTTTGTCGATGGAAACGCACGATTAGCCAAATTGGTTCTCAATTATTACTTGCTGAAAAACGACTATCTTCCTATATCGATTCCGCTTGAGAGTCGAAATGAGTATTTTGATAGACTCGAAAAGTTCAAGACAGAAAAAACCATCCAACCTTTGATGGAATTCTTCAAGTCATTGCTTGTGAAACGCTACGAAGAAGTACTCGCTGAATTGGATGTTTAATAAGGAGTCGTCGACTCCTTTTTTTATGACAGATTCAATCATTGTATGGTAAAATAACAAGAGGTGATTCTATGCCCATTAAGATTGGTGAAATCAATCGATTGACCGTCCTTAGACCAACAGATATTGGATACATGCTCGCAAAAGATAACGATGAGGTTTTCCTTCATCTTAACGATTCGATGCATCAAGCGTTGAAACCGAATGACACGGTTTCGGCTTTTATCTATTACGATAACAAAGGCCGGGTTGCAGCAACCCTAAAGACCCCGCTTATTACCCTTTCTAAGCCCAATTGGCTTAAAGTGACTGGAATCAACCCCGATTTAGGGGTCTTCTTAGAGATGGGCATCAACAAGGATCTGCTGTTATCGAAGGATGATTTGCCGCTTGACTTTCTCTTATGGCCGGAAAAAGATGACCGTCTACCGGTTACGATGAAGCTAAAAGGAAGACTCATTGCTAAACTCATGGAGAGCAAAGACATCACGCCAACCAACGTGCCTTTAGAACAAAAATCAACCGTAAAAGCGACCGTCATCAAACTTGGAAAACAAGGATTAAACCTATTGACAGCCGAGCATCACGTCATCTTCGTCCATCAATCGCTCATCAAGGGTCGTTATCGAATCGGGCAAGAAGTCGAGTGCAAAATCACCTATGTGTCTGAAAAAGGGCATTCAGGATCTTTGATTGAACCTAAAGAAGTGCTCATGTACGACGATGCGAACCAACTCTTGAGTTATCTCATCCAACATGAGATGATGCCCTTTGATGCCGATAGTGATCCAAAGCGCATTAACCAAACCTTTAACCTCTCAAAAAAAGCGTTTAAACGCGCCCTTGGCGCTTTATACAAACAACGGAAAATTCGATTTGCCGATGGCAACACATACTTAATCAATCAAAAAGGTGAGAACAATGAATGACACAAAAAAACTCGTAGGAGCCGTCACATCCAGAGACGAAGATTTTGCACAATGGTATACCGATTTGTGTTTAAAAGCTGAACTTATGGATTACAGCGACATGAAAGGCTTCATCATTTATCGTCCTTATGGCTATGCCATATGGGAAAACATTCAAAAATACTTAGACATGCGCTTTAAAGAAAGTGGACACGATAACGTGTATATGCCGCTGTTAATTCCAGAGTCGCTTTTCCAAAAAGAAAAAGACCACGTTGAAGGGTTCGCTCCTGAAACCGCCATGGTCACCACCACCGGTGTTGAGGATTTAACCGAGCGTCTGATCATCAGACCCACCTCTGAAACTTTGTTTTGCACCCATTATCAAAAAATTATCAACTCGTATCGGGATTTACCCAAAAAATACAACCAATGGTGCAGCGTCGTTCGTTGGGAAAAAACCACCCGTCCCTTTTTAAGAGGAAAAGAATTCTTATGGCAAGAAGGGCATACCGTTCATGCTACTGAGGAAGAAGCCAGAAAAGAAACGTTAGACATATTAGATGTTTATAAAGATTTAGGGAAAGACCTCTTAGCGATTCCCTTTGTAACCGGAAGAAAGACCGAGAAAGAAAAGTTTGCGGGTGCGATGGAAACCTATTCGATTGAAGCCCTTATGCACGATGGGCAAGCGCTTCAATCCGGAACCACCCATTACTTCGGTCAAAATTTTTCCAAGGTTTTTGACATCAAGTTCGCTGATGAATTCAATAAACTAAAGTACGCCCATCAAACCTCTTGGGGGGTCTCAACCCGCCTGATTGGAGCCATCATCATGGTGCATGGCGATGATGAAGGGTTAATCTTACCGCCTTATGTAGCTCCCCATCAAATTGTTATTGTTCCGATTCAATCCAAAAAAGATGAAGTGAGACGGGCAACAGAAAGCATGTACACTAACCTTAAACAACTGGGCTATCGAGTCATTGTCGACGATTCAAACAAGTCTCCGGGTTGGAAGTTTAGTGAGTATGAGATGAAAGGAGTCCCTGTTCGAATCGAAATTGGACCACGCGATTTAGAACGAAACGAAGTCACTCTTGTGACCCGTCATGACCGTCAAAAACACGTGATGCACACCCATGAAGTGGTCAACCGGATGCCCTTAATTCTTGAGGAAATGCATGAAACGCTTTACCAAAGAGCGTTGAATCATGTGAACCAAAACACCTATCAAGCAACCACTTATGATGCCTTTAAGGAACAAATCAAAAAAGGCGGTTATGTGGCCATGAGCATCGCGGGAGAAGAAGCGGAACTCATCATAAAAAAAGATACCACGGCCACTGCGCGTGTGATACCTTTTGATCAAACATTGATTACCACGATTTGCCCCGTTACCCAGAAAAAAGCCACTCAAACCGTCTGGTTTGCTCGAGCGTATTAAGAAGACTAAGTCTTCTTTTTTTTCTCTGGAACCGGATCGTATTTAGGTTTAAAAAGAGGATTGCACGTTAAAATACGTTTAGCCGTCAAAAAGGAAGCTTTAAAAAAGTTGAACCGCTCGTAACATGTCTTAGCATAAACACTGCATGTAGGCGTATGCCGACAGACATGATTTTTGTTTGGAGATATGTTTTTTTGATACCATTCTATCCATCGGATGGCCAGTTTTCTCATCATTTCACCCATCCCATTATAACATAATTCAAACATTCTATGATTTTTCACAATTTCTTCCGTTTTGGTGTGAACGTAGTTAGAATATGTTATAATTAAGATGTAGATAGTGTAAACGATTACAGGAGGTCAAGGATGAAAGAGTATTTCACCAAAGAGATTCGCAACATTGCCATCTTGGGACACCAAGGCTCCGGCAAAACCAGCTTATCCGAAGCCCTATTATTCATGGGGAAAGCAATCGATAAAAAAGGAGAAGTTGAAAGAAAAAACACCGTTTCTGACTATTTAGTTGAGGAACAAACCAAATTGACCAGTTTATCCCTTACAGCTTTACCCGTTGAATGGAGAGACTATAAATTGAACTTCCTGGATGTTCCAGGTAACGATGAATTCGTTGGCGATTTAAACCAAGCCTTGGCCGTTGTCAAAGGCGCCATTCTGATGGTTGATGCTTCCAAAGGCGTCGAAGTTGGAACGGAAAGAGTATGGAGAGAACTAAGAAAAAGACATATTCCAACCGTGATATATGTCAACAAGATGGACAAAGAGAATGTGTCATTCGATAAAGTATTGGATAGCATTCGTGACAACCTCGGTAAAAAAACCGTTCCTTTCTGTTGGCCCATTGGCAAAAGCGAGAATTTTGAAGGGTTTGTCAATGTCATTGAAATGAAAGCCCGCATTTTTGACGGGAAAGAAAGCGTTGATGCTCCGATTTGGGATGAGAAAAAACCCAAGATTGAAGAGCTTAGAAGCATGATTTTAGAAGGCGTTGCTGAAACATCAGAAGAACTTTTAGAACTGTATCTTTCTGGTGAAGAAATTCCCGAAGATGTCATTAAAAAAGCTCTAAAACAAGGCGTTTTAGATGGCGAAATTATTCCAATTCTAGTAGGTTCTGCAACCAAAAATATCGGTGTTAGAACGCTGCTGAATACCCTTTTAGACTATTTGCCAGCACCCGATGAACTTCATCCCATGAAGGGAACCGATCCTAAAACTGGAGATGAAATTGAACGGAAAACCAAAGATGACGAACCCTTTTCAGCGTATGTTTTCAAAACAACCGTTGATCCATTTTTGGGACAAATCAACTTATTAAAAATTATTTCTGGGACGTTAAAACTCGGACAAGAAGTCATCATTTCCAACAAAGGCGAGACCAAAAAAATCTCGAATCTCTTTGTTCCAAGAGGAAAAACACAAGTCGAGTGCACCCAGTTTCATGCGGGCGATATCGCTGCGGTTGCTAAAATTGAAGGCATCCAAACTGGGGATACACTATCCGATATCAAACAACAAGTCGTCTTTGATTTAGTGAATCAACCGACCCCTATCATCTATATTGCTGTTCATCCAAAGAACAAAAACGATGAAGATAAGATTTCCATGGCCCTTACGCGCATCAATTTAGAAGATCCAACATTCCAAATTGTGCGTAACAAGGAAACCGCACAACTCTTATTAGGCGGGATGGGGATGACCCATTTAGGATACGTTCTTGAACGGATTAAGAGCATGTTTAAAGTGGATTGCGACGTCGATGATCAAAAGATTGTTTACCGCGAAACCATAAAGAAAATGGTCCAAGCAGAAGGAAAACATAAGAAACAATCCGGTGGAGCGGGACAATTTGGTCACGTTTGGATTAAGTTTGAACCCAGTACCGAACTCTTTGAATTTGCTGAAGATGTGTTCGGTGGGGCGGTTCCAAGAAACTATTTCCCTGCTGTAGAAAAAGGGTTAGTGGAAACCTTCGAAGAAGGCCCACTGGCTGGATTCCCTGTTATCAACGTGAAAGCCACCCTTTATGATGGGTCATATCACCCTGTTGATTCCAATGAAATTTCCTTTAAATTGGCTGCAGCCTTAGCCTTTAAAGAAGCCTGCAAGACCGCTCAACCCACCATATTAGAACCCATCGTTCGTGTGGAAGTCATCGTTAAAGACCAATTCGTTGGCGATGTCATGGGCGATATGAACAAACGCAGAGGTCGCGTTTTAGGAATGAACCAAACCGACGGTTTCCAAATCGTTATTGCGGAAGTTCCTGAAGCTGAAATTGTCAAATACGCCATTGACCTAAAGGCGATGACACAAGGTAGTGGGTCGTTCACACGTGAGTTCCTTCGCTATGAAGAAGTGCCAGCACACCTAATTGATAAGATTGTAGAAGCGTATAAGTAGTAATATGGACAAGTCCTTCTAATATCAATTAGGAGGACTTGTTATGCTTTGTGGACTTTGTCATGAGGTCATCGTCTTTGAACGGACCTTGCACACATTATTTGAACCAGAAACCCATTCGATCTGTGAACTTTGTTACCGGCGATACCCGTTATTGCCCGTCTATGACGTCATTCCAATCGAAGGGGGAATCATCCATTATCATGTGTTGATCAAACGAAACAGAAAAAAATCTCCAGATGCGTATATGTCCTTTTTTAAACCGTATATTATGGACTTCTTGAAGCGTCGCCACACCGTCACACTGTTTTGGTTCGATGAGATGGATGATCATGGTTTTGCCCTTTTGGATCCACTAAGGTTTGGCAATCTTTACGTTGTCACACTTTATGAAAATAGATAAAAAAAAGGAGAACAGAAGATGAAATTTGAAGTGGTTGGAAAGAATGGATTCACTCCGTCAGATGCCATTAAGGCGTATGCAGAAAAGAGATTTAACAAGGTCGTTTCCTTTTTTGGCCCAGAGGTTGTCTCGGAGGTAAGAGTCCTCTGCAAAGTGTATAAGGACCACCATAAAGTTGAAGTAACCATTCCAGCAAAGGGCACTGTCCTTCGAGCCGAAGTGATTGATGCTGACATGTATGCTGCTATTGATAAAGCCAACGATAAGTTGGTGGCTCAAATTAGGAAACACAAAGATAAGCTGAAGAATAATCTTGAAAAAGAAGGCATAAAACAAGCGTATAGCCAAGAATTTGATGCGGAATCTCTTGAAAAGGATATCTTGGCCAGTCAACTTGTTAAAAGCAAGAAAGTGGATTTAAAACCCATGACCTCCGATGAAGCGATTGCTGCGATGGAACTCTTGGGCCATGACTTCTACATTTATTTAGACAAAGCAACACACCGCACCAACGTGGTTTACTTAAGAGATGATGGGGATTATGCCATCATCGAAACCCACGTTGATTCATAGGGAGATCCCATTGGGATTTCCCTTTTTTAACAAAAAAAAGGGCTTAGCCCTTTTTACGAAATCGCCTGTTGATAAAGTTCGGCAACAACATCCCAATTGATCACATGGAAGAAAGCAGATACATAATCGGGGCGTCTATTTTGATAGTTCAAATAGTACGCATGTTCCCAAACATCCAATGCCAAGATGGGTTCACCTTGAGCAAGTGGGGTATCTTGATTCGCTGTTGAAAGAACTTTGAGTTCTTTATTGGGAGTGACAATAAGCCAAGCCCAACCGCTTCCAAAACGGGTTTTTGCAGCATTTCCAAAAGTTTCTTTAAAGGCTTCAAATGATCCGAAAGTCTGTTCAATCGCTTTTAACAAGGCCCCTTTTGGTCCTTCGCCTTGATTGACTTTCAAGAGTTTCCAAAACAAATCATGATTGTAATGGCCGCCTCCATTGTTTTGAACCGCAGTCTTAATGTCTTCAGGGAGTAAACTTAAATGTTTCATGAGATCTTTTAGATCCATTTGAAGGTTAGGGTACTTGTCTAAAGCGGCGTTCAAATTGGTGACATAAGCTTGATGATGCTTAGAATGATGGATTTCCATGGTTCGTGCATCGATAAAAGGTTCCAGTGCATCGTAGGCGTAGTTTAATTTAGGTAATTCGAATTTCATATGATTATCCTCCTTATTTCTTTCACTTTCATCTTACATCTTTTTTA
Organism: uncultured Acholeplasmataceae bacterium; assembly: GCA_964553755.1. Classification (GTDB taxonomy): domain Bacteria; phylum Bacillota_I; class Bacilli_A; order Acholeplasmatales; family Acholeplasmataceae; genus Peloplasma. Next base: position 40,829 of record CAZKLM010000009.1, on the reverse strand, counting down.
CAATTTTTTCAAATAATTTGCCTCATGAACCCACCATTTTTTTCATTGCGTCTAAATCCAAATCAATGAAGATGGTGTGGTGGTTTTTGTAGGTCACTTTATAGATGGAAAGCTTCGGAATCTTTTTAATCATGGAGACTTTGGTATAATCCACAGGAATCGAAGACGAGTCTTTCAACTTGGAAAAATAGGCAGCAAGCGAAGCAGCCTTACGAATCACAGACTCCGTTAACCGGTGGGTTCTCACAATCACATGAGCACCAGTTGCCTCTTTCACATGAAACCACATGTCGTCTTTTTGAGCAAACTCATGAGTTAAATACGCGTTTTGAACATTGTTTTTACCAATCCAATACGTGGCATCCTCATCTTCAAGTTTCATGATTTTAGGCTTTTGATTGGTTTTCTTTCCAGGTTGTTTGGTCTTTGCTTTCTTGTAGCCAAAAGGAACAAGTTCTTTTTCAAGATCGGCTAAAGAGTCTTGTGACGTGATCGCAACATAATCCGATAAGGAGTCTAAGTAATCGCGTTGCTCCCGGTAATCCGCTAACATATTTTCTAAGTATACAAGCCCTTTTTTGGCCTTATGATAGGATTTATAGAAGGATTGAGCGTGTTCATTTAAAGTCTTTGTTGGATCCAATTGGAGCCATTCATCGCCCATTTGAATCGAGGAATGAGTACTTTTCAAATCCAACATGGACTGATAAATCCAATCGGCTTTCTCTTTATCCTTTAACCGTTTCAAGTTGTCTTCTTGAAGCGATTCGGTCTGGAGGATTTTCTTATCCACTTTCTCTCTTTGTCGCGTTAAAAAATGAAGGATCGATTGAAACTTAGGGTGCTTAGTCTGACCGGTTTCATCCATCATTTCGGATAGGGATTGAAAGTAACGTTTTTCATGATCATGTGGAAAGATATCAGCAGCATAATCCTTATTTAAGGTTAAGTTTCGGGTCGGGCATAACTCCAGATCTCTGGGTTTCTTTCCTGTTTCAAATAGATAAGCCGCCAGAATAGGCGATATCCCTAAATACCGGTTCACTAAGTCTAAGGGATCGTTAACATCATCGAAGTTCATCTCATGAAACGCCCTTTTATCTGAAGGAAAGAAAGAAAAATTGGCCTGCGGCAACAATTGACGCCCCGTTTCAAAAAACATTTTCTTAAAAGTATCCATGATGATGCCGTCTTGAACCAAGATTAAGTTCGAGTGCCTTCCCATCGCCTCAAAAACAAGCGTTTTTTCGATAGGACCCAACAGCATATCGTATTGGGTGAATGAAAAAAGCATGACACGATCGGTCAAATGCTGGCTGATTTCATTTAAAATGGCTCCATCCAAATGTTTTTTCAAGCTGTTGAAAAACTGAGAACTTAACCCAGTACGTTCATCCTTTTGGGTGATGTAAACGCCAAATCCAGAAGCCGATAGTTTAAGCGAAAGCTGTTTGCGTTTGCCTAACCCATAAAACACAAAAACAAACGCTTGTTCCTCGGTCTGATAAATGCGTTCTAGCCTGAATTTCTTGAGTTCATGGTTCAACTCATCAACTAATTTTGAGATGAAAAAGCCGTCGAAAATCATAAGATTACCTCGTCTTTATTTTAACACACATGAATGGCTTTATAGCCTTGTAAGCGCTATTTCAAGAGTTTTGTTCGCTTATCTATTTACTCTTATATAAGATTCATATATAATAGTAGCAACATCCACCAAAAAGGAGATGTCTATGAAACTGAATCAGCGCGGATTACTCGTTGTCTTATCGGGTCCATCAGGAGTCGGTAAAGGAACCGTAAGAAGAGCGTTATTTCAAAAACCAAATCATGATCTTGTGTATTCCGTTTCCATGACCACCAGACCACCTCGTCTAGGAGAAGTTGACGGCGTGGATTATTATTTTGTCTCAAAGGAAACGTTCTTAGCACGTATTAAGGATAACAAGTTCCTCGAATGGGCAGAATTTGTCGGAAACTATTACGGAACGCCCAGGGATAAAATCGAAGAACAACTCGATCAAGGAAAAGAAGTTGTTTTAGAAATTGAAGTAGAAGGTGCCCTTCAAGTTCGAAAGCAAATGAAGGATGCGGTTTTCATTTTCTTGGTCCCCCCGGGTAAAGAAGCGCTCTATGAGCGTTTAATCAGTCGGGGTACGGACACCAATGAAATGATTCAAAAGCGCATGAGCAAAGCCGAATCAGAGTTTCTCTTGGCCCACAAATACGATTACATCGTCGTCAATGACGAAGTCAATAATGCAGCTGACCGGATCATGGCCATCATCCGTGCCGAACACGCGAAAACAGAACGAACCATCCATAATTATTTGAAAATGATAGGAGAACAATGGAATGACAAAAAATAAAGACGGAATGCGTTACCCCTCGATCGACAAACTGTTAGAAAAAATCGATTCGAAATATAAACTGGTTTACGCAGCCAGCAAAGTAGCCCACATCATCGACGCCGAGAAATTATCCGTGGATAACGCCCAATGCCAAAAAAGCGTGGGTGTGGCATTAGAAGAAATCTTAGACAGCAAAGTCGAGATAGAATTTGAATAAGACGAGACATCGTCTTTTTTTTCAATCCCTTGATTTCATGTTACAATAAACGTGGTGATCCTCTTTGAATCTAAAAGAAAAACTGGCCCATTGCCCGCAAGAACCTGGCTGTTATCTGATGCTTAACGACCAACAAGACGTGATCTATGTTGGAAAAGCCAAACAGCTTAAAAACCGATTGAAATCGTATTTCACCGGAGCCCATAACGAAAAAACGACACGCCTCGTTTCCGAGATCCGTGATTTTCATTATGTGTTAACCAATACCGAGCATGAGTCGTTGATTTTAGAAAACAATTTGATTAAAAAGCATACCCCCAAATACAACATTCGTCTGATGGACGATAAAACATACCCCTATATCGAAATCACCGTTGAAAAACATCCAAGATTACAAGTTGTGCGCACCAAACACCCAAAAGGCCGCGTCTTTGGTCCTTATCCGAATGTCTATGGCGCTAGAGAAACCGTGCGTCTGTTAAATGCGCTTTACCCGCTACGGAAATGCGAAAAACTTCCTAAAAAAGCATGTCTTTATTATCATATCGGCCAATGTTTAGCGCCCTGTATTCATCCGATTGAGGATTATAAACCCTTGATCAAAGAACTGACCCTTTTCTTAAAAGGTGAAACCAAACCGGTTTTGGACCGTTTGAAAGAAGACATGAATCGTGCGAGTGAAAACATGCGTTTTGAACAAGCCATTGAGTTTCGAGACATGATAAACCACATTGAGTCCACCACCGAAAAACAAATCATCAACACCCATGATCAAATGGATCGTGACATTATCGGGTTTGCGTATAATCAAGAGGATGTGGCCATCCAAATCCTCATGATCCGAAACGGAAAAATGATGGATCAGCACCAAGTGGTATATGCTTATGTCGGTGAAGCACATGAGTCGGTGATGAGCTACTTGAATCAGTATTATGAACAAAACACCCCGAAAGAGTTGATTTTTAGCACCCGTTTTCAGGAAGATATGGTTTTAGAGGCGTACGGAAAAAAAGCAGTTTTCCCTAAAATTGGTGATAAGAAAAAGCTGGCCGATCTGGCCGATAAAAACGCCGATTACGACTTAAAGCATTACTTCATGCTAAACCGCTCGAAGGATGAGAAAAAACAACATGCGTTATCCGAACTGGGTGCGTTAATCAAAAAAACGGTTCACACGATAGAGATTTTCGATAACGCCCAACTTTTTGGAACGTCTCCTATCTCCGCGATGGTGGTCTATGAACAGGGCCAACTCAACCCTAAAAAATACAGGAAATACCATTTAAAAACCTCGACCAACGACGATTATCAAGCGGTTCGAGAAGTGGTTTATCGCCGTTATCAACGGTTATTGATGGAAGAACAACCCTTACCCGAACTGGTACTCATTGATGGAGGTCTTGGTCAGGTGAGAGCTGCTCAAGAGATGATCACATCCTTGGGACTGAATCTGATTGTTGCAGGTTTAAAGAAAAACAAAAAACACCGGTTAGAAGCACTCATCTTGAATGAAACCACTCATCTATTGAAACCACAATCCGACCTTTACAAACTTTTGGTGATGTTATCGGAGGAGGTTCATCGATTTGCTATCGATTTTCACCGAAAAACCCGAAATAAAACAGCGATTCAATCCCGTTTGGATGCCATCCCTGGCATCGGTGAAAAACGGAAAAAAGCCCTTCTCAATCATTTTGAGACCCTGGATGCCATTTTGGAAGCGACAGATGAAACGTTAATGGAACTGGGCATCCCCCAAAACATAATCCCAATCTTGAAAGAGGCCCTCAAATGAAAAAGATTATTGAAAGCATTGACGCCAAACGAAAAGCCTTCTTCGTCATCCATGAAGGCCAAAAAATAGGTTTTTACATGACCGCGCGATTGGCAAAAACATTTTACGATTACGTGCAACCCGGTATCTTGGTTGACTTTGAGATTACCGGCAAAGAAAAAAAGATGGGCCAAATCGTTTTCCATCAAGTGGCTCACTTTAATTTGATCAAGCATTTGGTCACCCAACACGTCTATTATGATTTAAATCGGTTACGAAATGACATGAAAGACGTTTTGTTGAAAAATACCCATTACTTGTTCATCGATTTTGAAATGACCATGCCGGGTTATCGCACTCAGGCTTTTTGTCCCCAAATCATCCAAGTGGGTTTCTGTTTATCCGAATTTCATCAAGAACCTATACGCACAGGCTCAATGTATGTGTTGCCTAAAGAACAGGACTTCTTGTCCAAACGAACCAAACGCTTTTTAAAACTCGATGAAGAAACCTTCTTTCAACAAGCAGTGGATTATCGCACGTTTTATGAGACCCTAAAGGGCATGATGGATGCCTATCACCCGAAACTGGTGGTTTGGGGAAAAAACGATATGACGGCACTTCATGAGTCGTATAAGATTCATCAAGTCCCTCCCTTGACCTGTGATCAAGATTTCATCGATTTGTTGAAACTCCACAAAGACTTCTTCAACTTAAAAGATGATTTGGGACTTTTTAAGGCGTTTAAAGAGTATTATAACGAAGAACACGTACAATTTCATCATGCAGAAGACGATGCTGTGGTGACCAAATACGTGTTTGATGCCTTTGTCCAGTTTATGATTCAAAACGGTTCCAAACCTGAATCGGTCAATGCTTAACTAAAAAGCGCCAATCACTTGGCGCTTAACTTTTTAACAGGGAACTTAATCAATGTCAATGTTGTTTCTGATAACAGGATACCCATAAACACCAAGAGGATACCCATAAGAATCGTAAGATTAAAAGGATCTTGATAAAAGAGAATCGCAAAAATGGGTCCAAAGACACTTTCGGTTGAAATCAAAATCGCAGCTTCAGCTTCATGGGTGTTGCGTTGACCAACGCTTTGAAAAACGAATCCCAAGAAACTTCCAAAAAATCCAATCAACATCGCGTAGATTAACACTTGAAGGGAAGACCAACTGCTGAAGAGATCCTTTGGCATTCCGCCTCTTGCCATCATCATGACAAACGCAAAACCTGAAAAAATCAACAACTGAAACGCCATCAATACATATGGATCGGTTGCTTTGGCTTTTTTTCCTAAAAAATAGATATGAATCGCATAAAACATAGCGCCAATAAACGTGAGAACATCGCCTAAGGCCACCGTCAGTTCTTTAAAGTCTACAGAAATCAAACTGATACCAAGCATGGTAATGATTCCTGCAATAATGGTTTGATTTCGGACTTTTTTTCGTTCAGCGATATAAATAATCAAAGGCATTAAAAAGATGTAAGCAGAGGTAATAAGCGCATTGTTAGAAGCCGTTGTATGCACCAAACCCCATGTTTGAAAAAAGAATCCTAGGTAAAGAAAAATACCTAAAAAAAAGCCTGATCGAATGGTATTTCGGTCTGTTTTGAAAATTCGTTTATGAAAGATAGCAAAAATCGCTATCGATGCAACAAAGAAACGGACAAAGAGGAGTTGAGCATCGTTCCACCCGTTATCTAAGATGTATTTATTTGCGACAAAGCCAAATCCCCAGATGAGACCAGCCATGGTTAAGATGATGCGTGCGAGATTACGATTCATGTGTAAATCCTCCAACCAAAACTATTATAAACGAAGTGAAGATGAAATGGTAGAAAAAGAAAAAAAATAAGACATGTTGCCATGCCTTATTGGGTCACCGGTTTGGGTGTTAAATCCACAACGAGGGGAATAATTAGCGGTCGGCGTTGAGTGAGTTCATAAATCTTGGTTCCGAGTTGATCAATCACCGCTTGTTTTAAGAGTTGCTCATTAAACAATTTTTTAGACAATTCTTTTTGAGCGATTTTTTTGGCTTCCCCAGCCAACATGCTGGTAATGCTTTCGTTTCCTTTCATATAAATGAAACCACGGGAGATGATGGTGGGATCATTAACCAGTTTGTTTTGATCGGATTGAATGGAAAAGACAATCGAGAACAGCCCTTCTTCTGATAAAAGTTTGCGTTCTTTAATCACGGTAGATCCGATGTCACCGATTCCAGTACCATCAATGTAAACTTCACCAGACTGCACCTGTCCTGCTAATCGAATGCTGTTTTTGGTTAAGGCCGCCACATCGCCATTGTCCATAATCAAAATGTTTTCAGGCTTAACTCCGCATTCAATCGCAAGCGCTTTGTGATGCTTGAGCATACGGTGCTCGCCATGAAGGGGGATAAACATTTTGGGTCTAACTAACGATAACATCATCTTTAAATCGTGTTGTGCGCCATGTCCTGAATTATGGGTATCGGCTAATGGCCCGTGGGTGATGACATCGACATCCAGTCGAAACAATTGGTTGATGGTTCGGTTGATGCCTTCTTGATTTCCCGGAATGGGAGAAGAAGAGAAGATGACAGTATCGCCAGGCATCGCTTTGATTTGACGGTGAGAGCCATTAGCAATCCGCGATAAAGCTGCGAGAGGTTCACCTTGCGATCCCGTCACTAAAATTGTCAGTTCATGGCTTTTTAATCGGTTGATTTGCTCACCGGTGACAATCGTTTCTTTAGGGGCTTTGATGTAACCGGTCTGCATGCCTGCCTCAATGGCTCGCTCCATGCTTCGACCGAAAACCGCGACCTTGCGGTTGTTATGAACCGAAGCTTCGATTATTTGTTGAATACGGTACATGTTAGAAGCGAACGTCGCAATAATGATTCTGCCATCAATGCGTGAAAAAAGTTCATTGATGGATCGACCGATTTTGCTATCGGATTGGATTTGCTCATCGCGCTCTGCGTTGGTTGAATCGGATAAGAGACAAAGCACGCCTTTGCTTCCAATCGCTGTTAATTTATCGTATTCTGCAGGCGGACCCACGGGTGTGAAATCGACCTTAAAATCGCCGGTATGAAACAAAATGCCTTCAGCAGTATCAAACACAATACCAAACATATCCGGAATCGAGTGATTCAATCGGATAAACGAGATTTCAACCCCTTTAAAACTGTATTTGTAATAGGATTTATATTCTTCAATTTGAGGGGCTTTAATGTCGGGGTGTTCCATCAACTTGTACTCAATCAAATCGACAGCAATACCGGATGCATATATTTTTGGAATCTTCACCTTTTTTAATAGATAAGGGATTCCACCAATGTGATCTTCATGGCCGTGTGTGATAAAAAGTCCGGCAATACGGTCTTCGTTTTCCACCAGATACGAGTAATCAGGAATGACATAGTCTATTCCTAAAAGTTGCTCATCGGGAAATAAAATGCCCGCATCAACGACAAAAAGTTGATTTTCTATGTCAAAGACATAGGTATTCTTTCCGACTTCGCCCAAACCACCGAGTGCAAAAATGCCGATTTCCCCGGTGTTAAGTAGTTGATTCTTCATTCAAAACCTCCATCGCGTTGTCTACATGTTCTATTGTATAACAAAATGTAAAAAAATGATAGCAAAATAAACTGTGATATAATGTTTATGAGGTGCACCATGAAAACGCTGATTTTTTTTGATGTGGATAATACGCTTTATAACAACGCCTTAGGGGCTGTGCCTTCTGAGACGCTTAAACTGATTGAAGAACTAGCCAATAAAGAGGATGTTGTCTTAGGTTTGGCAACAGGAAGAAGTTTGATCAAACTCTCGATTATCGAAACGATTCTCCCCTATTTTAAATACCTTGTCTTAATCAATGGCTCCGTGGTTTATCGCTATCAAACGATGATTCACGAGTCCGCGATTGATCCAAAAGACATTCGAGATGTCATCCAGCATACCCAAGCCCATAACATGACATTAGGCATGTGTGCGCTTCATGATGAAGCGGTCAATCAATGGGATCAACGGGTCGAAATCGGAATGAAGAACTTAAGAGGGATTTGTCCGCATGTCGATCCTGAGTTTTATTTAAAACATCCCATTTATCAGTTATGGGTGTTTGCAGACCAAGAAGATGTTTATGCCCGTCTAACCGATGATCTCCCTAAGTTCAGGGCGTATCCCTGGCATGTAGGCGGAGCCGATTTCCTGTATCATTTCATGAACAAAGCGTATGGCATCAAAGAAGTCATGAAACACGAAGCGTTCGATCGATTAATCTGTGTGGGCGATGGGGCCAATGACATTGAAATGATTGAGTTAGCCGATATCGGGATTGCTATGGGGAACTCAAGGTTTCATGCGTTAAAAGAAAAAGCCGATTATGTCGCTCCTTCAATTATGGACAATCAGCTTTATACGTTCTTCAAATCGATTCAATTGATTTAGGCTTGAGTTTATCTTCGACGATTTTAATGATTTCAACGGGCACATAAGCTGAGATATCGGCGTTATGGGTGACCAGTTCCTTAATGGCAGAAGAAGAAACAAAGTGGTTTCTTGATGATGGGAACAAGATGATGGTTTCGATGTTGCGGTTTAAGTTTCGATTAAACTGATATAACGCGTATTCGTTTTCATAATCTTGAATGTTTCTTAGACCGCGAATCATGAGGTCGATTTGGTTCTTTTCCGCATAACGGACCACCAAATCTTGGGTTGATTTAACCAAGACATTGGGCATGTCATAAAGCACGCGTTCGATCATTTCAATCCGTTCTTGGGTGCTGAATGTTGGAGACTTTCGATAATTATCAGCCACCACAACATGCAGTTCATCCACAAGTTTTGACGCGCGTTTGATGATATCTAAATGACCAATTGTTAACGGGTCAAACGTTCCTGGGTAGACGGCTTTTCTCAAATAACCCACCTCTTTTCATCTATAGTATAGCATCATTTACATGAACTTAAACGAAAAAATAATAAGGAGTTTCATATGCAAATTTATCGTAAAGGACTAAAGGTCCAAATGCTGTTATTCGGGGTTTTCGGTTTCATGGGGATTCACGTTGTGCTCACCCATTTTTATCAAGAAACCTATCCTTGGCTGATGTATCTAGGATTAATCGTGTTGGTGGTCTCGTTTTTCATCGGACTGATGATTTACCGTTCGAAAGATCAATCCGTCTCGGTGATTACCCCAAAGGAAGTCAAAACCATTAAATACTTGATGTATGGGTATTTCGTGATTTACTTGATTCGCTTGTTATTAACCAACCGAATTGAGTTCAACCAAGACATCGTCCAGATTGCTTCTGGCGCCTTGCTAGTGCTTATTGCGCTTTATGGCATCCTCGTTCAATACAAGATCTACCAGCATAAATAGGGCATCCTTGCCCTTTTTTGTTGTATAATAAAACCATGGAGGTCTATATGAAAACATTAATTGATACGTATCTTTTATCCAATGGGGTCGCCCTTCCTAAGATTGGATTTGGCACTTGGCAGGTCGATTCAGGCCAAATTTGTTATGACGCGGTGACAGAAGCCCTTAGGGTCGGATATCGACACATTGATACAGCAGCGGCTTATCGAAACGAAAAAAGTGTCGCCATGGCCATTCGGGATTCTAAGATTCCAAGAGAATCCATTTTTGTCACATCCAAACTTCAATCCCACATCAAAACGTATGAAGGCACTTTAGAAGCTTTTGAAAAAACGATGAACGAACTTGGGTTTGATTATTTAGATCTATACTTGATACACGCACCATGGCCCTGGAATGAAATGGGAAAAGACTGTAAAGAAGGCAATGTGCAAGCCTATAAGGCCATGGAAAAACTGTATAAAGAAGGACGTGTTCGTGCGATTGGAGTTTCTAACTTCAATGTGGAGGACTTAAAAAACATCTTAGATCATTGCGACATCGTACCGCATGTCAATCAGATCGCCTTCTTCATCGGCAACAACCAAGCAGAAACCCACCGGTTTTGCCAAGAAAAAAACATCTTAGTTGAAGCGTATTCACCGCTTGCGATTGGTTATGCGCTATCGAATCCTCAAATCATTAAGATGGCTGAAAAATACCAAGTGACCCCTGCACAAATTTGTATTCGCTATTGCATTGAGAAAGAAACAGCACCACTTCCTAAATCCGTAACACCTTCTCGTATTTCTGAAAATGCGAATGTTGATTTTAAGATGGATCAGGCCGATATCGATTACCTCGATTCAATTCAAGAGGATCCACGTCGCTGGAGCTGATGATTTCAATGGCTTTTTAGCCATAAATGAATTGAAATTAACCATCAAACATGTTATAATATACTGCAGATGAGAGTGGGATGATGATTTCCACTCCTTTTATTGAGGTGCCCATGAATATTCCCCATATCCGAGAAACACTGATGCAAATCCTTCTCAAAAAGGACCTATCGATTTACAGCATTAAGACCAAAAAGGAATTTGGAAACAAGATTTTAGAAATATTAATTGATGTTGAAACCATGAACATCAACGACCTTGAAGCGATTCATATGGCGTTGGTGAACACCATGGACCCTGAAGCTTTGGATGATGATTATTACCTTGAGTTATCGACTTTAGGCATCGAACGTCCTTTGGCTACCTTAGAAGAAGTCAAAAACGCGATCAATCGCTATCTTTATTTAGAGTCGCCAACCTACCAGGGGTTTGGCACGTTGATCGACCTAAAGGAATCGATATTAATGATTAAAGTGAATCTTAAAGGACGCATTAAAACCCTTGAGATTCCCTTTGAAACCATTAAAACATTGCGTACTGCAGTCAAATTATAGGAGGCAAAACCCACATGATCAGTAAAGATTTTTTCAAAAATGTTGACGCTGTTGTCGAAGAAAGAGGTTTAACACGAGACCAAGTCTTGGAAGCCTTCGTTCAAGGCATGATTGCTGGATGCAAAAAAGCGCACGATGTTCGTTCATGCCGTGTAGAAATTAAGGAAGAGAAGAGCGAAATCAACGTGTTCACCCAACATTTGGTGGTTGAAGAGTACAGCATTGATGCGGATAAAAATTACACCCAAATGTTGATTGAAGAAGCGAAGCAAATAAATGCTCGTATCCGTCCGGGTGATGTTCTTGAGCAAAAAATCGATCCAAAGAATTTTGGACATTACGCCGTCCGTGATTTCAAATCACGATTAAACGAAAGTTTGATCAGCATGCAAAAGGAAAACCTATTTCAGCATTTCAAGAAGTTTGAACACGAAATGATTACGGCCCGAGTCATTGATGTTGATGATCAACATTACCGCTTGGATATTGGACGTGATTTAACCACGCTTTTACCGAAAAAAGAAGCGCTCCCTAAGGATAAGTTTCATGTAGGGGATTATGTTCGCGTGTATGTCACCGATGTTGAAATGAAAACCAAATGGCCGAAAGTCTTTGTGTCTCGCACCCATTCTTCGCTCATCGTTAGACTTTTAGAAAATTACATTCCTGAAATCAAAGATGGCATCATCGAGATTATGGGAATCTCAAGAGATCCAGGTGATCGTTCAAAAATTGGTGTTCGTTCCAACGATCCCAAAGTCGATCCCATTGGCGCATGCGTTGGCGAAGGCGGTTCAAGAATCCGTGAAATCGTCAAAGCATTAAGCGATGAAAAGATTGATTTATTCCGCTGGAGCAATAACGAAAAAGAATTAATCACCAACGCTTTACAGCCCGCTACCGTCCTTGCGGTGACCCGAGTCAATCCGAAAGAAAAAACAGCATTGGCCATCGTCCCCGATGATCAACTTTCATTGGCCATCGGAAAACTTGGACAAAACGTTAAATTAGCGGTTCAAGCGTGTGGCTGGTCCATTGACATCAAAAGCGAGCAAATGGCACACGATGACGGCATTTTGTATTAATCCGAATACCGGAGGAACCAACCATGTCCAAATTTAAAAAAGTACCCTTAAGAACGTGTGTGGCCACCAAAGAAGTTTTACCGAAACGGGAGTTAATCCGAATTGCAGCCACCAAAGAAGGCGTTGTTTCAGTGGATTTAACCGGGAAAGCCCATGGACGTGGCGCTTATCTCAAATTAAGCAAAGAAGCGATTGCCGTGGCTAAAAAAAACCAAGCCTTAGATCGACGATTAGAGGTTGCAGTTCCCGATCATATTTATGATGAACTGCTTAAATTAATCGATGAAAAATGAAATCGGATTGGCGTTTCGCGCCCGAAAAGTCGTGGTTGGAACCGATCTAACGTTGACATCCCTTAGAAACGGGAAAGTCGCTTTGATTGTGTTAGCCACCGATGCTTCTCACACCACAAAAAAGAAAGTCTATGATAAAGCCAAGACGTATCAGACCGAGGTCTTAGAAGTCTTAACGTCATTCGAATTATCACACGCATTAGGCAAAGATGACATCAAAGTGATCGGAATCACCGACAGGGGGTTTAGTCAATTATTGATGAATCAAAAAAGGAAGTGATATCATGCCTACAAAACCCAGACCCAAACCCAACAAGAGTAAACCCAAACAACCTTTTAAAAAAACCCAAACCCCAGTCAAACGCCCCGTGATTAAACCAGAAAACAGGGTGTTGACGTACAAAAATGACATGAATGTGGCACAAGTCGCTGAAGCCCTTGGCATTAGCAACGCGGCCATGATCAAAAAACTCATGCAGCTTGGTCTCATGGCATCTGTCAATCAAGTGATTGATCGCGATACCATCGAAGTGATTGCTATGGATGAAGGATTTACCATTCAAGATGAAGTCATCACCGACTTGGCGCGTTATGATGAAATGGAAATCGTGGACGATCCTACGGATTTACAAAAACGTCCACCTATCGTTACTGTGATGGGGCATGTTGACCATGGAAAAACCACCCTGCTTGATGCCATTAGAAAATCCCGCGTAGTTGAAGGTGAAGCCGGTGGCATCACGCAACACATCGGGGCTTATCAAGTCATTCGTAACGGAGAACCCATTACCTTTATTGATACACCGGGCCACGCCGCCTTTACTCAAATGCGCGCAAGAGGTGCTAAAGTCACCGATGTCGTTATCTTGGTTGTGGCTGCTGATGATGGGGTTATGCCTCAAACGCTTGAAGCGTTGGACCATGCGAAAGCGGCCAATGTGCCAATCATTGTTGCAGTAAACAAAATGGATAAACTCAGTGCCAATCCCGATAAAGTCATGTCTGAACTGGCTGATCGTGGCCTGATTCCAGAAGCATGGGGTGGAAAAACCCCCTATGTCATGGTTTCTGCCTTGAAAAAACAAGGTTTGGACACCTTATTGGATGTTATTCAGTTAATCAGTGAAATTGAAGAGTTCACGGCTAATCCTAACCGACTTGCCAAAGGAACCATTATTGAAGCCTCTTTGGATAAAGGACGTGGAGCTGTTGCGACGTTAATCGTTGAAAACGGAACCCTTCGTGTTGGTGATTTTATTGTCGTTGGCAACACCTACGGAAAAATACGGACCATGCAAGATGATTTAGGCAGACGGTATAAAGAAGCTAAGCCCTCGCAACCCATCGAAATAACAGGGTTAAACGAAGTGCCTCAAGCCGGTGATATTTTCATGTCATTTGCTGATGAACGGACCACCAAAGACATTGCGATGGAACGCCAATCTCGCGTTCGCGAAAGCGAATTAAAAGCCATGAAGAAAACCTCCCTTGATACACTTTTAGGTCAAAAAGAAAGCGAATCAAAAGAGTTGAACTTAATCATTAAAGGCGATGTTCAAGGCTCGATTGAAGCCCTAAAAGGATTGCTTGAAAAGATAGATATTGAAGGATTCCACGTCAATGTGGTTCGTGCAACCGTCGGTGCAATCACCGAAAACGATGTGTCATTAGCCGATGCATCCAAAGCCATTATTATAGGATTTAATGTGAGACCCACAGCAGCTGTGAAGCAAGTCGCTGATCAACAAGGGGTTGAAATCCGTCTTTATTCCATCATTTACCGTGTTCAAGAAGACATTGAAGCAGCCCTAAAGGGCATGTTAGAACCAACCTTCGAAGAAGTCGTCACTGGACAAGCAGAAGTGCGGGATATATTTAAGATTTCCAGAATTGGAACCATTGCAGGGTCATATGTCACTGACGGTGTGATTAAACGAGACGCCTTAGTGCGTGTCATCCGAGACGGGGTCGTTGTCTATGAAGGAAAACTGGCGTCACTTAAACGCTTCAAAGATGATACCAAGGAAGTTAGAGCGGGGTTTGAATGTGGATTATCCATTGAAAACTATAACGATCTAAAAGTTGGCGATGTGATCGAAGCATCCCATATGAAAGAAGTCGAGGTAGATTAACATGTCAATCACCACTGAACGTCTCGCGAGCCTCATTCAACGAGAACTCGCATCCATTGTGAACAAAGAAGTAAAAGATAAGAGTTTTGGCTACATCAATTTAACGGAAGTCAAGGTCACCAAAGATCTTTCGTTCGCCACCATTTATTACACCATCTTATCCGATGAAACTTCCATTTTGGAACGCGCTAAAAACGCGCTTGAAGATGCTAAAGTTACAATCCGGATGGAACTCGCTAAGAAAATCAAAAACATCCGAAAGATTCCTGATTTGGTTTTTAAGTACGATGAAGCATTAGCCTACGGCAACCACATTGATAAGATCTTAAAATCCATCAAGTAACGCCGTATGGGTTTAAAAAGTAACTTCGGTTACTTTTTTTTATCCAACATGCGCATCTGAATGGATATTTTTATCATGATGAACTTAACCATCTCATGATATAATTTAATGGGGTGAATGCATGATTGCCAGAGTCATTATCGACATAAAATCCGAACACGTCAATCAATTATACGATTACATCGTTCCTCAACATTTAGAGGGAATTCTTGAACGTGGCATGCGTGTCAAAGTGCCTTTTAACACCTTTATACGGGTTGGTTATGTGATGGAGATTTTAAACGAAAGCCCAGAGGCAACGAAAACCATTCTTGATGTCATTGAACCAGCCCCCATCATTGATGATGAGCAGTTTAAGCTGATGGATTATCTCAAAACACAAAACATCCATCTTCAATACGGTTTTTTAGAAATGGTGGTTCCCAAAGAAAAACTGATCTTGTATCAAAAAACAGTCACTATTTTGGATCGAAAGGGCATCCCTGATGCTTGGAAGAACAAAAAGAACACGTGGATTTTGACAAACACCAAAGAAACCCATCTGATTCGACGACTCAAAGAAAAAGGTGTCATTCACGTTTCCACTCGAATCAAAACCCGAGAACGTACAAAACAGGTTACGCAGTACCGATTTAATCCTAATCATCAGTACCATCGGTTTCATCTTTATGAAGAAGGACGATCGCTTCCAAAAGAGGGTGTTTTTTCAAAACAAGCCCTGTTGGATTTAGGACTAACTGAAAGCCACATCAACACATTGGTTAAACACGGTGTCTTCATCAAAAAAGAACGAGCGATACTAAGAGAGGTCTTTGTAAATGATGGAAACCCTCTTTATAAAACCCATTGGGATCATCATCAAGAGGCATGTTTAGATGGCTTAAAAGACCGTGTAAACGACCATCGTGTCGTGCTTGTTCAATCGAACCATCCCTATGACCGAATGGAACTTTATATAAGACTCATGGAACATGTTATTCATAACGGTCAACAGGTTTTGTTTCTAGTTCCCGAAATCGCATGGATTGAGCCGGTTTTTCAAGCGCTAAACGCACGGTTTGATCGGGTGGGCATCTATCATTCGATGGCAACATCCGGTCAGCGATTTGATCAATTAAAAAGCCTCATCCATCATGACATTGACATTCTTATAGGAACCCGCGTGGCGTCGTTTTTAACCTTTGATAAACTGGGATTGATTATCGTCGATCACGAGCATGATCCATCCTATCGACAAACAGAAGGGATGGTCTACGATGCAAGAAGCATCATGCGGATAAGAGCCCTACACCATCAAATTCCACTTTTATTGGGATCCCATACCCCTTCGATTGAAACGATGTATGAGGCTCAAAACCAAGCAATGGATACGGTTCAACTGAGTGATTCTTTGCAAGAATTACCCACCATTAAGATCGTCAACATGAAAGAAGACATGAAGCAAGGCAACACCTCGATTGTTTCGAATGCGCTTAAAGAAGCGATTTTAAAAAGGCTCAGGGCCAAGGAAAAAGTGATGTTGCTCTTGCAGCGAAAAGGGTATGCCTCCATGGTGATATGCAAAACCTGTGGGTTTGTTCCTAAATGCCCGAGCTGCGATCGTACACTCACCTATTATCAAGAAAAAAACAGTTTGAGGTGCCATACCTGTGGCTATGAATCACCGATGATCAAAACCTGTGATCAAGGGCACGAAAACCATATGGTGCCTATGGGATATGGGCTCGATTATCTGAATAAAACGCTTTCCAAACAGTTCCCTGACGCCCGCATCTTGCAGATGGACCGTCAGCTTATCAAATCCAAAGGCGCACATGAAGTGGTTCTCAAAGCCTTTGAAAAAGATGTCTACGACATTTTAATCGGAACGGAGATGGCGTTTCGAGGTCCTTTCGTTCGTGGAGTAACCCTCATGGGGATTCTTAATAGCGATCAAATGCTTCACTTACCTTCCTTTCAAGCCAACGAGAAAGCGTATTTGATTTTCAATAAAATGCTTCACATGCTGGACCCTAAGCGCTCTTCAACCCTCGTTATCCAAGGGTATCATCCCAATCATTACGTCATTCAATCGTTAGGGAAACCGTATCAGACCTACTATGAAGAAACGCTTTATCAAAGGAAAATCGGCCGATATGCCCCTTTTTACCAGACCGCTCAGATTCTCTTCGAAGGCCTTTCCTATCTCAAAACGTATCAACTGGCTTTTTCTGTGAAAAAACAGTTAGAAGCGTTATCCATCGATGCTTACGGACCGTCACCGGCTAACCCAAAGAAAATTCATGAACACTACCGATTTATCTTAACGCTCAAATATCAACAGGCATCCAATGAACCAATCTTTTCGATCATCGAAACGCTAGAAAAATCAGCGATTCGTGTTCGCTTTTATCCCCATTTGGATTCACTTTAGGAGGACAAACATGCGACTTGTTTTTATGGGAACCCCCAAATTTGCTCGCGTCATTTTAGAAAACCTTGTGGCCAATCACGAGGTTGTTTTGGTCGTGACCCAGCCGGACCGGATGACTGGACGAAAGAAAGAATGGACCGCTTCACCGGTTAAACAATTGGCCTTATCCCTTGATTTGCCCCTTTTTCAACCTGAACGTCTCATGCACGATTATGCTCCTGTCTTAGAGGCAAAACCGGATTACATTGTGACTGCCGCCTATGGACAAATGCTTCCCAATGCGCTTTTAAATTCGGTTCAAGCCATCAATGTTCATGGCTCCCTTCTTCCCAAATACCGAGGGGGAGCGCCCATCCAATACGCACTTTTTGATGGGCTTAAGGAAACCGGTATTACCATCATGTACATGGCCTTTAAAATGGACAGTGGCGATATCATCAAACAAGAAAAACTTTTAATTGAAGATCATGATACATACGGTTCTTTAAGTGTTAAATTGTCTCATTTAGGCGCGAAAGCGTTAGATGAAGTCTTAAGGGATATCACCCTTGGAAAAATCACACGGATTCCTCAAAACCCAAACGATGTGACGTTTGCTTATACATTGAAGCGAGAAGATGAATACCTCTCGTTTCATTGGCCTACGGATACCCTCATTAATCGAATTCGAGGGTTATCGCCAGAACCGGGTGGCTATCTTCTCATTAAAGACACCATCATGAAGGTTTATCACGCAAAAAAAAGTGATATAATGGATGAGAAGAGTGAACCGGGCACTATTTTGGACTGCCACAAACGCCTCATCATTAAAACCCTTGATGGCGCCATTGAAATTCTCGAGATGCAAATGCTTGGTAAAAAAAGGATGACCGCACAAGCCTTTTTGAACGGACAGACGTTCTTGAAAAAAATGGATCGGTTCATAGAAAGGAAATCGTTATGATCCCTAAAAAAACCAAATTGCTATTTACTCGCCACGAGATGCTCGAAATCAATCGAGCCACCCTCAAAAAAAGAGGCGTGACCATCGAAGAAATCGCTTCAATCAGTTTCCAACAACAATCCAAATACTCAGACGATGTTTCGATGGAACTGTGCATCGAATCGGTTGAAAAAATCTTATCGCTCCGCGATGTTTTTCACCACGTGCAACTCTCAGCAGAGATTGACCGATTAGCGGAGGAAAAATTGCTCCAAGGTCCGATTCAAGACATTATTTATGAAGATTTAGGACTCTTTGGCATTGATGAAACCATGGGACTTGATGTTGCCGGTCTTTATGGAACCATCGGACAAACCAACTTTGGTGACATCGATGTGAACAAGCATGGCATTGTTAAAAAGTTAAACGAAGAAGGCAAACTAGACGGAAAATGCCACACCTTTTTAGACGATATTGTGGGCGCCATAGCGGCTGCTGCTTCCACGCGAGTGGCTCAAGTTTTGAATGAAGAACTGGCCCATGAGGATTCGAGTGTTGAAAGGTTTACCATATTTGACATCAAGTAGGGGATGAGGGTTTTGCCGAAACAAAAACGAAAACGAAAAAACATTAATCAAATGGGCAAGACTTTTTTTGCTCGTTTTTTTGGCTTTGAACAAGGGGTAGACATCACCGATGATGTTGCTGTTTTATTTAGACGGAATGTGGTCATCAAAAACATCATTTTGGTTTCAAACCTCATGTATGCTATTTTGCTGTTCATCTTGTCATGGTCTGTTGAAGGACAAGCCACCGACTGGGTGGTTGCTTTTGTCGCTTTTCCGCTTACCTACGTCATTAACAAACTCTTGAAAAAACTGATTCATTTGGATGCCACAGACATGACTAAGCAATCGGTGGCCATGTATGTCGCTGCTTTTTATATCTTTTTTTCAGCCATCTTGATTTATGCAAGGCTTTATCAAAAACCCTATTTTGAAACGGGAGCCTACATCTTAATGTATTACGCCATTGTGGTTATATCGTTATATCAAGAACGTAAACTGTTAAGTCAATCGTTTCAAGGGTTATTGGCGCTTTTGACCGTCATTCACCTCATATGGACCTATAATATTCAAAAACTTGTTTCAGGAGAAACCATCTTACAGTTTTTACCACGGTTTATTACGTTACCCGAGTTCAGTGATATTTTGCTTAGAACGCTGCTTTTCATTTTGTTTTATTTTGTTGTTTATGCAATCGTATCGATGGGGCAGTACATGCAAGAAGAACGCAAGCTTGAACTGATAAAACGGCGCCAGGTTCAAAACGATTTTTCCCATATCGTTGGTGATTTGTTTTCTGTTTTGTTTTCAAGTTCGTATTCGTTTACCGAAAGAAAACACGCGTACCACGTTCAAACCATGAGCATAAAGCTTGCCGATTATTTGGGGTACACGCAAGACAAACTGGATGCGTTAGCCAAGTATGCGCTCATACACCTTCAATACCATGAAATCAAGAATTTGCTGAATCACGTAAGTGGATACGATGAAAAATCGTATGAAACCCTTAAATCCAAAACGGAACTCGGTGCTTTAATTGCTAAACGGATGCAGTTAGCCCAAAAGTCAGAAGAAATCGCTCGAGCCCATGTTGAAGGCAGCATCAACGACGCCTTCCTCAAGGAAATGCTCGTTATTCAACCTGAGATGGACGCACAAATCATTTTGTTAGCTGACCTTTATATCACCATGAGAGGGCTTCGATCGTTCAAACGACCGATGGCTCATTCCATCGTCTTAAAATCCTTCCAACACGATTTGGGTCAGTTTTTTGACCATGACATTAAAGAACGATTTTTGAAGTTTCATGATGAGTTTGCTGAGATGTACAATAATTTCTAAACACGCAAGAAAGATTGCTAAATTATTAAGAATAAGGTAAAATGAAACAGGTGATGCTATGTTAGATTATGGTAAATATGAAGCGAAAAGACAGGAAATCCTGTCGGTTTATCAAAAAGAACTGAAGACCGGAATCCTCTTGGCTGTTTTAGCGGTTATCCTGGCCGTTGTTTCATTTGCGACGGAAATCGGCTTTTTATTGGTCCCAGCCATCCTCCTTTTTGTCTTTGCAACCGTGTTTTTTGCTAAAGGAGCGAAGCACTATCAAGCGTTTCGTCATATCGTCAAGTCCGAAATTATCACGGCACTCCTCAAACAGTCGTTTGAACAGGTGACATACAGCCCTAAATCCATGATTAGTGTTCAACGGATTAACCAAACCCAGATGATTCGAAGACCCGATCGTTATTCAGGAGAAGACTTAATCACAGGAAGTTATAAAGATGTCTCGTTTGAAGTCTCGGATATTGACTTAAAACAACGGGTAGAAACCCGAGATTCTAAGGGAAATGTTCACGTTTCTTATCAAACCTATTTCAAAGGAAGATGGTACATATTCAAGTTTGAGCGCACCTTTAAAGAAACCTTGAAAATCGGTGAAGGCAGCAGTTTCAATATGAACCGAAAAGGATTGGTCAAGATTGATACCGAATCGATTGAGTTTAATAAAAAGTTCTCCATTTTTGCTTCCAATCAAGAACACGGTTTTTACTTAATTACCTCTTCGATGATTGAAAAATTACTCGAGCTTGAGAAAATGCACCGAGGCAGTATCCATTATTGCTTCATGAACAACGAACTTCATGTCGGTGTCAATGACAACAAAGATTATCTCGAGATATCCATCAAAAAACCCATTAATGAAGAAACCATCAAATCATTTATGACCGATATCAACATGGTACCGGCCATCATCAATGAGTTGAGGTTAGATAGTCAAAAATTCAAAAATCAAAAATAGAAAGGATGAACCCTATGTTTATTATTGCGAATGCATTACCCACTGTCCTTGTGATTGTCGCCATTCTGGCCGTCATCATCATTGGATGGCTTATCAGCATCATCAACGCGTTTAGACGGATGCTTGTCAAGATTGATGAGTCCGAATCCAGCATCGATGTGGCATTAACGAAACGATTTGATTTACTTTCTAAGATGTTCTCAGCAGTCAAAGGCTACATGAAGCATGAACAAGAAACACTGACGAAAGTGGTATCCATGCGGCAACCCTCTCACGGCGCGCCCATCACCGAGAAACAAGAATTTGCCAATGAGATCACACGCGGCATGCAAGCCATCAGTGTGGTGGTTGAGCAGTATCCAGATTTAAAAGCAAGTTCAAACGTTAACAAACTGATGGACGCTTCGATGGAAGTCGAAGAAAACTTGCAAGCTGCACGCCGGGTGTACAATTCAAACGTCTCTTACTACAACCAAAAAGTCGTGGTTTTCCCCTCGAATATCGTGGCCAATTGGAAGAAGTTTGAAAAACGGGCCTTCTTCGAAGCGGAAGCGCTTAAGAGACAGGATGTTAAGTTTGATTTCTAAGAACGCTAGACGCGTTCTTTTTTTTTGTTTTTGCCTTTTCCTTAAAATCCCATAAACATGGATATGGCTTGTAAAAATGGCCATATTATAGTAATATAATAACCGTGAAAAGGAAGTGTGAACATGCTAAAAAAATGGTTTGATCCAGGAAAAAAAGAACTCAAAGAAGCCACTAAGGTTGCGGATATTGTTTTTTCTTATGAAGAAAAAATGAAAGAGCTTTCTGATACCGACTTAAAAAACAAGACCGAATCTTTCAAAGCGCGGTACCAAGGTGGAGAATCCTTAGACAGCATCATGCCAGAAGCGTTTGCTGTTGTTCGGGAAGCGTCTCGCCGAGTGACCAAACTGTTTCCCTATTATGTCCAAGTTTTAGGGGCGGTTGCCATTTTTCACGGGAACATTGCTGAAATGAAAACCGGTGAAGGGAAAACCCTTACTGCGGTTATGCCCGCTTATTTGAGTGCGTTAAATGGAGAAGGCGTTCATATTGTCACGGTGAACGAATACTTGGCCAAACGTGAAGCTTTTGGAGAAATTGGTGATCTTTTTCGTTTTCTTGGATTGACGGTAGGACTAAACTTACGTGAACTCTCACAAGAAGAAAAGAAAGCGGCTTATGACTGCGATATCCTTTATTCCACAAACTCCGAACTTGGGTTTGACTATTTACGTGATCACATGGTTCTTTATGCGAAAGATATGGTGGCTCAACGGGGTCTTAATTACGCCATCATCGATGAAGTGGATTCCATCTTAATTGATGAAGCGAGAACCCCTTTGATTATTTCCGGTGGCGCTAAAAATAACTATAACCTCTATCAATCGGCTGATCGTTTTGCGAAATCCCTCCGGGATGAAGATTATGAAATTGATATTGAATCGAAAAGCATCGCCTTAACCCCTTCGGGGATGAGACGAGCTGAACACGTTTTTCAACTCGAAAACCTCTATGATTTGAAACATGTTACACTGGTTCACCACATCAATAACGCACTTCGTGCGGTTCACATTATGCAACGTGATGTCGAATACGTGGTTGATAATGGCGAAGTTTTAATCGTTGACCAGTTTACTGGACGGATTTTAAGAGGCCGTCAGTTCTCTGAAGGACTGCATCAAGCGTTGGAAGCCAAAGAAGGGGTCACCATCAAAAAAGAGACGGTGACCGTGGCCACCATCACCTATCAAAACTTCTTTAGAATGTATAAAAAGCTTTCCGGTATGACCGGTACAGCCAAAACCGAAGAAGAAGAGTTCAGAAACATTTACAACATGGATGTTGTTGAAGTACCCACCAATGCACCGGTTATTAGAAAAGATGAACCCGACTATCTTTATGCGAGCATCGATGCTAAGTTTAATGCGTTATGTGATGAAGTGGTTCAACGCCATCAATTGGGTCAACCCATTTTAATCGGTACCGTAGCGGTTGAAACGTCAGAAGACATTTCACGTATGCTTAAAGCACGGCGTGTTCCTCATGAGGTCTTAAACGCGAAAAACCATGAACGCGAAGCTGAAATCGTCGCTAAAGCCGGTTTAAAAGGATCGGTTACGATTGCCACCAACATGGCAGGACGTGGAACCGATATCAAACTTGGTGAAGGCGTGGTCGCATTAGGCGGTCTTGCTGTCATCGGGAGTGAACGTCACGAATCTAGACGGATTGATAATCAGTTAAGAGGACGAAGCGGACGCCAAGGCGACCCGGGGTATTCCAGATTCTATATCTCTGCAGAAGATGAACTCATGATGCGCTTTGGAGGAGACACCTTCAAAAGACGGGTAGAGATGCTCGATCGGTTAAACACCACGGGAGAGCCGCTTGCTTCTAAAATTTTCTCGCGCTTTGTTGAAAGCGCTCAAAAACGGATTGAAGGAAACAACTTTGATGCCCGTAAAAACGTCCTTAAGTACGACGATGTTTTAAGAATGCAACGGGAAATCATTTACAAAGAACGCCGTGATGTCTTGCTTTTACCTTCCATTGAAGAACAAGTCAAAACAACCATTCACAACAGCATCAGTTCGTTACTCAAGCAGTTCATCCATCCCGCAGGAAAAAACAAGTTTGACATTGATGACGAAAACATCATGGCCACCTTTAACGGCAATATTTTTAGTGAAGGCACCTTGAATAAAGAGATGCTCGAAAGCATGGATGAAGTAGAAATCGAAGCGTATCTCCAAAAGATTGCTGAAGAAGAAATTGACCGAAAAAAACAGGCCTTTCCAGAAGACGTTTTCCATGAGTTTTTAAAAGTGGTGATGCTTCGTGTGATTGATACCTATTGGATGCGTCACATCGACACCATGAGTGAACTTAGACAAGGGGTTTATTTACAAGCTTATGGTCAGCAAAATCCTTTGGTGATTTATCAAAAGGAAGGGTTGCGTCTCTTTAATGAAATGGTTCATAACATTTCAGTGGATGTCACGCGCTATGTCCTAAGAGCACAAATCCAATACAACACGGAACGGGAAGCCGTTGTCAAAAACACATCCACAAACCAAGGAACCGATCAACGGGCTAAAAAACCTAAGGTTAGAAAAAACCGCGGTCAACGGAACCTTCCGTGGCGATAAGGAGATCCATTGATGGAAACCTATGAGGTTAATAAACTTTTAGCAGCATTTAAGCAAACCTTATCGGATCTCGATAAAGCACTTAAACCAGACTCTCTAAAAGAAGAGTATCAACGCTTAAACGAACGCATGCAAGATCCTATGTTTTGGTCCGATCAAGTCAATGCGAAAAAAGTAACCAAAGAAGCCACCGATATTCAACTTAAACTGACCCAACTCACCCAATTAAACCAAGCGTTTCAAAACATCGTCGATTGGTTTAACATGAGCGAGGAAGGTACTGAAGAATGGGACATCCTCGAAGAGGATATCCTCTCTTTTCAGCAAGAAATTAAAACGTTTGAAATCGAAACCTTGCTAAGCGGACCTTATGATCAAAACAACGCCATCATTGAGCTTCATCCAGGCGCTGGGGGGACAGAATCCCAAGATTGGTGCGATATGCTTTACCGCATGTACACAAGGTACGCTTTAAAAAAGCGTTTTAAAGTCGATGTGTTAGATTACCAAGCCGGTGAAGAAGCTGGCATTAAAAGTGTCACCCTTCTCATTAAAGGCCCTTATGCCTATGGGTATCTAAAAGCGGAGCGTGGGGTACATCGCTTGGTTCGAATATCTCCCTTTGACTCCAATGCAAGACGCCATACGTCCTTTGCTTCATTGGATGTTATTCCTGAACTGGATGACACCATTGAACTGGATATTCGGGATGAAGATTTAAAAATCGATGTCTACCGCTCAGGTGGAGCGGGTGGTCAATCGGTAAACACCACCGATTCAGCCGTGCGAATCACCCATCTTCCGACCAACACGGTTGTGACCTGTCAAAATGAGAGAAGTCAAATTAAAAATCGTGAAGCAGCGATGAGCATTTTAAAAGCCAAATTGATGCAAGAAGAAGTCAGAAAACAAGAAGAAGCCATCAAATCGATCAAAGGCGAGCAAAAAGATATTGCCTGGGGATCACAAATTCGCTCCTATGTCTTTCATCCCTATCAGATGGTCAAAGACCACCGAACGGGATACGAAGTAGGCCAAGTGGATTGGGTGATGGATGGCGAACTCGATGGGTTTATCAATGCGTATCTTAAACAAGGAGAATCCAATGAATAAAGCCAAAATCCGTGAGATGATTGAAATCACAGCCGGTGTCATTTTGATGACCACCGGTTTCTATTTCTTTCTTTTGCCAACCGGCATGGTCATTGGTGGCATTTTTGGGGTTTCCATTATTTTGAGAAACGTGATTGTTGTCAGCACATTCATGTACATGGCCAATATTTTTCTCTTAATGATGGGGTTTCTCTTTTTGGGAAAAGTCTTTTTCTTAAAGACGGTTTATGGAACATTGTTAACACCGACCATTGTCTTTGTTCTTGAAAAGACAGTTCCTATGGATTTTTTTATCCAGCATCTTCATGAATCCCCACTTTTGATTTCCGCTATTTTTGGTGGATTGACCATTGGCATTGGGTTAGCCATTGTTTTAAGAAACAACGCCTCAACAGGCGGTATGGATGTGACTCAAATGATTTTAAGCAAATATTTAAAAATGCCTTTATCCACCGCCATGTACATCACCGATGGTATTGTTTTATCGGTTGCGCTTTTCATTAATTTCGAATTAGGCCTTTACGCCATCGCATCCACCATTTTGATGGGGGTCTGTTTAGACCGACTGGCCATCGATGG
This sequence comes from uncultured Acholeplasmataceae bacterium, assembly GCA_964553755.1. Classification (GTDB taxonomy): domain Bacteria; phylum Bacillota_I; class Bacilli_A; order Acholeplasmatales; family Acholeplasmataceae; genus Peloplasma. The sequence goes on along the minus strand of CAZKLM010000009.1, from coordinate 14,727 downwards.
GAAAGCGGGGTATACGATGTTCATTGTGACGGATAAAGCAGAGAATATTCAGCATGAAATCTACCGAAAACTCAAACGGGGGATATCGAAGATCCAAGCGACGGGCGGGTATTCCAAAATCCAAAAAGACATGCTGATTTGCACCGTTGAACGGCATCAGCTTTATATGCTCAAATTGATTATTAAAGAAACCGATCCAAACGCGTTTTCGTTTGTGATGCAAACCAAAGAGGCGTTGGGTCAAGGATTTACTAGGGAGGTGCCAAAATGGCTAACAAAAAATTAGGGATTATCTTTCTAGCCACCGTCATCTTAACGTTTTTTGCTGGTTATTTTTCCAATCAAGTCATTGACCTTTTCCCCAGCAGACGATCCAGTGATCTTTTTGAGTTCATCAATGGAGAGTTTGAAAAGTATTATTATTACGATTTAAACGATCCAGATAAACATGAAGCATTCATTCGATCCATCGAAGCCATCATTGAAACGTATGGAAAACTCAATAACGACCCTTACACCCGTTTAGTTTCATCTCCTGTTGGCGAGAGCCCACAAGATCACGAAGCGTATCACGGAATCGGTGTGACCATCTTCCAAGAGACCGGTTTTCTTAGAATCTTGGATGTCAATCCCAATGGCCCCGCACATGGGTTGCTTTATCCTAATGACATTATTTTAGGTGTTAAGGTCAATAATGTGGCCATTCTTTTTGACGAACTAAACACGTTTTCTGAAATGACCCAGTTGATTTCAGGCCAAAAAGGCGATCTTAAAACCCTCATAGTGATGGATCCAGATAACCATATCTACGATATCGAGATTGAACTGGATGAAATCAAAACACCATCTGTAACCCTACTCGATTTAAATCAAAACGACATCGGATACATTCGCATTCACCGCTTTAACCCGTTTATTCAACAAACCTCAGTGGGAACAGCGTCCCTGTTTTTGGATGCACTTAACCTGATCGAACACCAGTTTAATCAAGGGGATCCTTCTTCAAAAACGCTTATTTTGGATTTAAGAAACAACCCGGGTGGCGCGCTTAACGCATTAAACCGAGAGGATACGTCTACGGTCCCAGGCATCACCCAACAATTGCTTCTAAGGGATTTAAATCAACCGATTTTTTCGATTGATGACAATCAAAAACAGATGACCCATTATTATGGCGGTCTCAATCAAGCCAAACCCTATCAAATTGTGGTCTTGGTCAACGAGCAAAGCGCTTCGGCTGCAGAGGTCTTGGCAGCGACCCTCTCTTCTGCGGGCTATTTGGTTTACGGAAGACAAACGTATGGAAAAGGGGTTTACCAAAATACCCGCAACCTCTTTACCATCAGAGGCATCCAATACGCCCTAACATTGACCGAAGGGCAGTGGTATTATGATGGAGATAAAAATGTCAAGGATCATCCGATCCCCGTCATTGATTTGCCAAAAGAGGGGATTCAAAACAGTGTGTTACCCGTTTATTATCAAACCATCCGAAAGGATACCGTGGATCCAACATTGATTCCTTATCAAGCGTTTTTAAACCTTTATTTGCATCAATCGATGCGAGAAGATGGGTATTTTGATGAAGCGACGGAACAAGCGTTTTTGATGTTTCAAATCGCACAAGGAATACCAGCAACTGGAATTCTTGATTTAATTACGGCTCGGCACATTCACATGGTGTATCAAAGGATGCGTTCGGATATCCAGTATGATACCGAACTTCAAGCCCTCATTGACCGCATTAACGCATCATGAGAACGGTTCAAAACGTACATTTCCTCAAAAACAAAGTGAGTGTTATCATCGACGATCAGACGCTCTTCCTTCATCCAGATTTAGTGGTTCTTTATCAAATCCGAAAGGATAAATCACTGGATGAAGCAAACTACCAGAAACTGATGGCAGAAAATGAGCATTTGATGGCCAAAGCGTTTGCGATTCGAAAATTAGCTAAAATGCAATCGTCTCAAACCCTATTTAACCGTATGATTCAAGAAGGGTTTGAGTTAACCATCGTTAAGCGCGTTTTAGATGAGATGAAAGAGAAACGTTATCTAGATGATCGTGTGTTTGCTAGAACATATGTTGAACAAAAAAAACACAAACAAGGCCCTCGCCTCATCGAAGATGCGTTAACCCGAATGGGCGTTGATTCAAGGGATATAGACGAAGCACTAAGCACGGTTCATGAAGATGACGTTATCGAACAACGCATTCACACCTTTTTCAAAAAAACCAACCATCTCACCCAAAAACAAGCCATGATTAAAATTCGAACCAAGCTATTGGGGCTGGGTTACGATGAAGAACACATTGATAAAACCATTCACCGGTTATCCTATCTCATTGAAGTGGATGAGAATGAAACCATTCAAAAACCTTTTCAACAGGTCAAAGCCCATTATCAAAAAAAATACGAAGGATATCCTTTAAAAGCTAAGATACAAACGAAACTTTATGAAAAAGGGTTTTCAAAAGACGCGATTTTGCGTGTGATAGAAAGGAACTTAAAGTCATGAAACTTTGGACAAACGGCTTCATCCATAGCATGGAGTCTCCGCATCTTATCTATAAAGAAATGGCTACTCAAGAAGGTCTCATTGTTGCTTTTGATGACGCCATTGATCGTCATGCCATTCGTGAAGTTATCGATTTAAAACAAGGCCACCTTTATCCAGGCTTTGTTGATGCGCATCTGCATATGATGGGATATGGCCAAATGTTAAGACGCGTCAACGTGACTGATTTGAAAAAAGAAGCGGTTATCATCAAACTCCAAGACGCCTTTAAAGGTCAATTGCTTTATGCCGAAGGGTATAAAAACGATGGGTTAACCAAAGAAGAGCTTAACCAAATATCCGTTGATGTTCCCATTTATGTGCGACATAATGATTATCACAGTGTCACCGTCAATGAAAAGGCCTTGAAACTCTCAGGACTTAAAAGCGATAACGGGTATTTAACGGAAGAGGAAGCGAATCATGTGCTTCATCAAATTCCTAAATACCAACCACACGAGTTAGAAGAGATATTGTCTGAGTCGATTGATCAATTGACACAATTAGGCTTGACAGGAGGACATACCGAAGATCTCTTTTACTTTAACGGGTATGAAGAGACACTGGATGTATTCAAAAATGTCTTATACAAGAAACCGTTTCGAACCATTCAGTTGGTTCACCATGAAACCTTAAAAGACCATTTAAAAAGCACGCCCTTCAATCATCCTTATTTAACATTAGGGGGCATGAAAGTCTTTTTCGATGGAACCATTTCCTCGAAAACAGCGCTCATGAAATCCCCATATCGTGGTGTATCTCATGCTGGAATGAAAATCCATTCCGATTCAGCATTCATCGCATGGGTTAAAAAAGCAAGACAAGCCAAGATGACCGTGGCTGTCCATGTCATTGGAGACCAAGGCTTAGACGATCTATTAACCATTTTAAAAAAGTATCCTCCACAAAAGGGTCAATTGGACCGCTTAATCCACACCCCTTACGCAACCTATGCCACGCTGGATAGGATGCAAGGGATGCCCATTACCTGTGACATCCAACCCCAATTTTTATCTTCCGATATGCCTTGGAGTCTGGACTACTTTGAAAAAGAACCTGAGTTAATGTTTCCTTGGAAATCCATGCTTGATCGAGGCATCGTTGTTTCAGGAAGCTCGGATGCTCCAGTAGAAAATCCTAACCCTTTGTTGGGTATCCATAGCGCCGTGTTTAGACAATCAAGGCACACACATGAAGCATTTGGTCTTCATGAAGCACTCACTCGTTTTGAAGCCATCAAACTTTATTCTACCTACGCCCATGCGCAAACCTATGCGTCAAACAGAGGGTATTTAAAACCAGGGTATGTGGCCGATTTCTCCATCTTTAGTGAAGATTTAGAGACCATGGACGAATCCAAGTTTTTTGAACCGATCGTTGATAAAACGGTCATTAACGGCCTTATCGTTTATCAAAGATAAAAGCGTTCCATTTGATAATCTTGGCTTATACACGTAAAATAAGGGTATAAGCAAAGGAATGAAACGCATGAAAATTGAGTTTTGGCTAGATTACTTGAATCCAATTTGCTATTACCAACATAAAACCTTGGAATGCATGATTAAATCAGGAAAACTGAATCCGAATGATCTTCTTTATCGGAACTATGAAATGATTCCAGGGTACGATCCCGATCATGGTTTTTCTCTGCGAGAAGTCATTGAGTCGCATTATTCGTGTTCGCTTGAAAGACTTAAACAAAGGTACCCGATTTGTTTAAAAGATATGGCCCCTGTAAAAGTCACAGATGCCCATAGATTGTCCCATTTAGCTAAACGTTATCAGTTGAGTTATCGCTATCATCAACTGGTTTTGGATGCGTATTATGTTCAAAAACTGGATATCAGCGATCATCGTGTTTTAGCTGAAATCGGCATGGAAATTGGAATCAAACAAGAAGACATCTTAAACGTGTTAAACACCGATCTTTATTTAGAACAAGTCATGAACAACCGCGACAATGCACTAACGAAGGGCATTCATCAAATCCCTCATATTCGAATTGATGGGTCCATTCATTTGAGTGGTTTTGTCTCACAAGATACACTGCTTTCTCATCTAGACAAAGCAAAAACACTAAATCAAAAGATGAGACACTGTATTGGTGAACATTGTGAAAGGAAAAAGGCCATTTAGGCTTTTTTTTGATTAATTTTGATGTTTTTTTTTGCTTTTTATGGTATAGTGTATAAGGTTTTTAAGAAACAGAGGTCATTATGAATTTATTATTTAACGAATTAAACATTTCCGATTTAACCAAACAAGCCCTTGAGCAGTTGGGGCTCTTTGAAACAACATCCATTCAAACATACGCCATTCCGGTTCTTCTGAGTGGGAAAGACATGATCGGACAAGCCCAAACGGGAACCGGTAAAACGTTCGCATTTGCGATTCCAATGCTTGAGAAAATTGATGTGAAAGACCCATCTATTCAAGCGTTAACCGTTTGTCCCACACGGGAACTCGCGCTTCAAGTTTATAAAGAAATTTTGAAGTTAGTCAAACTCAATCCAGACGTCAAAGTCGCATCGATTTATGGAGGAGAATCCTATACCAAGCAGTTTCGAGCGCTTGAAAAGAATCCTCATATCATCGTAGCCACACCTGGACGTGCGATTGATCACCTTGAGAGAAAAACCATTGATTTGTCCAAGTTAAAGATGCTGGTACTGGATGAAGCCGATGAAATGCTCAAAATGGGATTTCAAGAAGATTTAGAAAAACTCCTCAAAGACACTCCAAAAACGCGTCAAACTGCACTTTTTTCAGCGACCATTCCAGCGTTTTTGAAAAAGGTAGCCAGTCACTATCAAAACGATCCCGAAATGATTCACATCAAAGCACCCACCTTGACCGTTGAAAAAATTGAACAAGTGTGTTATCACGTGAGAAAGCAAGATCGGGATTTACTCTTAACGAGAGTCCTTGATTATTATGATCCCGAATCGGCTATCATCTTTGCGAACACGAAATCTGAAGTGGATGAACTGGCTAAGTTTATGCAAAAGCATCAATACGAAGCCGATGCTCTTCATGGTGATTTTAAACAAGCTCATCGAGACGATGTCATGCAGCGATTCCGTTCAAAAAGGCTTAAATACTTAATCGCAACCGATGTGGCTGCTAGAGGATTAGATATCCCACACGTGGACTTAATCATCAATTACGAACTTCCGTTTGAAGATGAAATCTATGTTCATCGGATTGGTCGGACAGGTCGTGCAGGCCGAAAAGGGCTATCTGTTTCATTGGTATATCCAAGCATGCGAAACAAACAAAGCTCGATCGAGCGCTTGATTAAGACGCAAATGAAAGTAATGCCTTATCCAAATGAAGCCGATATTTTAGCCAAACAACAAGCTAAAACCCTTCAGTTACTTGAAAAAGATATCTTGGATAACACTCAAACAGATTCGTCTTACTTGGATCGTTTCATTGAAAAAGGATACAGTTACCAAACGATTGCTGAAGCATTGGTTGCTAAACGAATTCCAGAAGCGAAATCCTATGAGCCCATTGATGAGCCCGCAAGCAAGAAAAAAATGCCTACGGAGTTCAAACGCAATGAACCGAAAACAAACACAGCGCTTCATGCCATCGTGAAAATCAACATTGGTAAAAACGATGGGCTAAAGCCGGTCTACATGTTGGATTATTTTAAAAAAAATGCAGATTTATACCCAAAGAATATCGGCGATATTGAGGTTGGACCAGAAGAAACCGTGTTCCAAATCCATAAAGCCGCGATCAAACGCTTAGATACGCTTAAAGGCAAAATTTTCAAAGGCAAAAAACTTAAGATTCAAGTCCTAAGATAACCTGAATAAAATGAGATAAAAAATGAATTTTCATGGTAAAATATGAGTGGAATTCATTTTTTTTATATTATAAAAAAAGGAGGTACACATGGCACATCTCTTTGAAACCATCCACAGTAATTTTTTTAGTGTGCTTTCCTCACCGAACAAACAAATCTACATTGACTGTATTTTTATCATCTATCATGCCATCGATACCGTTGAAGACGCTTTTCAAGGGGACCGCGAGTTTATCATTTCCAAATTGGTGGATTATTTTGATGAGCAACCCAACGAAAACTTTATTGACGTTGAAGAAGATGAGCCTGCTCGGACCTCACGCCAAAAGGCGGTTCATGTCATTAACGTTCTTAAAAAGAACGGGTGGCTGGGCGAAGAAGAACTGGGTAATTACAAAACCTCCTTAAATCTTTTCGATTATTCGATTCAAATCATCGATGCATTAGACCAAATCTCTCATCAACGGCAAACCGAATATACCGGTGAAATTTTTGCTGTTTACTCGCTATTATCGACTTTTACTATGGATGAAGGCATTGGTGTTTTGGAACAAGCGTATCACAAAACAAACGATGTCATACGAAAACTAAAAGCCCTCAAGGCAAACATATATCGCTATTATTATGATATTACTAAGAAACAATCTAAGCATGATCTTCAAAAACTTTTAGAAAAACTTTTAGTAGAATACAAGCAAAATTTCTTCGATTCTGCTTACTATAACTTGAAAACAACAGACAGTTTACCCCGCTACAAGAGAGCAATTTTAGACGTGATATCAAGCATTCAAAACTCAACGGAAAAGATGGAATCTCTTGCAGATTCCGCCATGAAACTTAAACGGATTGACGATTACAACGAAGCGTTCTCTTACATTGAAGAAAAACTTCGATTCATCGTTGACAGCTTTACCGCACTTGAGCATCTTATTTTGGCAATCGACCGAAAGAATGAGCAATACATCAGCGCTGCTGCATCAAAGATATTGTTCTTGACGAACAAATCCGATGACATCGAAGGTGTTTTTAACCGTCTATTTAGAATCCTTCAGCATCAAAGGGACTTTAATTATGGGACCTTGTTTAACTTGATTCAACCCAGAAATTTAGATACTCAGTCGCTTTATAATCAACGGCGTCTTCGACAAGAACCCGTCATCGAGCAAGTGTTGTTCGATCCGGATTCCATCAGCGAAGATTATCGACAAGAAAAAATTAAAGCGCTTCTTAAAAACAATATTTATGGCAAAAGAGAAATTGATCGTCATGTGAAAGACCTTCTTTCTGGACAACCTTTTGTCGAAGCATCAAACATCCTTTTAGAAACACAGGAGGACTACGTCAAACTCATTTTGATTTTTATGTATTCCAAATCCGTGGGGATGCATTACACAGTTGAACTGAAAAAAGAAACAGTGACCAACAATTTCTTAACCTTTCGAAACTTTAAGATTATCGAGGTAAAAGCATGAACAAGACGCAAGCCCAAAAACTATTTAATGACGAATATCAATTGCTTAAAGAAGGTGAGAAATCCAATTTCTCACGCATCATCAATAAATTGTTGCAAGTCAACTATATCACCAAGAAAAAACCCGGTGATACCAACGATTACCGTTTTATTCTTGCTTTTAAGGAAACATTTGAATCGTTTTTGAGTCTCATTGATTTTTCCCTTCATATCCATCGTGAGGATGAGGTGGTTCGTATCCAAAACGATAGCCTTTTCAACCACATGCGTTTGAGAAAAACAGAGAGTATTTTGATTTTGGTCATTCGAATCATCTATCAAAGGAAAAAGGACTTTATCACCTTGGATGAAAATGTCGAAATTTTCCTTCATGAGATTCATGCCGAGTTGACACGGATTGGTTACTTGGATCATAAACGCATCACCAAAGACAAGTTGAAACCAGCTTTAAGTTTTCTTAGAAGCTACAACATCATTGACTACATCGATAAAGGCTTACATGACGATGCTAGAATCAAGATTTATCCAACGATCCTTTATGTCACTCACATGGAAAACATAAAAGAAGTGGTTCAAAAATTAGAAGGTTACATGGAAGGAGCGGACGCAATCGATGAAGAAACTGACGAAGATTAAACTGATAAACTGGCATCTTTTTTCCAATCAGACCATCGACATCAAAGATAACGCCCTAATCTCTGGTGAGAACGGGTCCGGCAAATCCACCCTTTTGGATGCGATGCAATATCTGTTTGTCGGAGGAAGAAGCGGCGCTAAGTTTAACATTGCCGCAACCGATGACGCTAAAAGAACCCTAGAAGGGTATATCCGAGGCCGCATTGGTGCAGAAAATAAGGAGTACCTACGAAACGGCGATGTCATTTCACATGTTGCTTTGGAGTTTTTTGATGAAAAATCAAAAATGTATTCCATTATTGGATGCCTTATGGACTTGCCCAAACAGTCCCAACTCAAAGAACGTTTCTACATTCTTGAAAACATGTCCATTCATGATAGCATCTTTTTAGAAAAGAAGTATCCCCGTGATTTTAAAGGCATGAAAAAATACTTAAAGACTTTGGATGTTGATTTGCAACCCTTCGACACTCAAAAAAAATACCGTGATGCATTGGCTCGCTTTTTCGGAATGGATGCGACCAAGTACGCAAAGATTCTTCCTAAAGCACTTGCTTTTCGCTCCATCGACTTACAGGCTTTTGTTTTTGAATTCTTGTTGGATGATGATCCGATTGACATTCAATCGTTAAAAAACAATGTGGCCCAACTGAAGAAAGTCGAGGCACAGATTAAACGAGATAAAGAAAAACTTGAAAGACTGGATTTTATCAATCAAACCGCTGAAGCAATCCGCTCTAATAAAGAACAGACCCATATTAATGCCATCATTGATCAGTTAAACTGGATTGAAAAACGGGAATCGTTTATCAAAGAAAACGAAGAAAAACTGGTTCAAATTGATAAAAAACTGGATTATCTTCGTGAAGCGAAACGTCAACTGGATCAGCAACTGGATGAAAACGAACAATTATCATTAGACCTTGAGCGTTCTAAAAGCGATTCCGATTTATCCAGAACACTGTCGCAATATCAAGAAAACCTTAAAAAGAAAGCCCGTGAATACGAGGAACAAAAAGAAGCCCTTGATGAGTTTAGACGAACCCTAGAGCGTGAGTTTCAACTCATTAAAGAACTCATGAACTATTTACCAACTACAGCCATCAAATCGTTTGTTCAATATTATCAAACCAATCAAGATGTGTTGCAGACCGATCAGTTATCAAAGGAACTTGCACTCATCGCATCCGAGGTTTCTGCTTATTTGCAAGCCTATCATACCGAAAAGGATAAAGTCGAAAAGGACAAGCGCGAGTTGTCTGAAGAGATTCGCACCTCCCAAAACAAAATTAGTCAACTGAAACGCAGTGTCAAAACCTATCCTTATTATGTTGAAAATCTCATTAAAAACTTAAACCATGAGTTATCAAGTCACTATCAAAAAGAAGTTCGTGTTCAACCGTTGTGTGAACTTTTGGAAGTTAAGGACGAAAAATGGCGAAATGCACTTGAAGGATACCTAGGGGGCCAACGGTTTGACATCATGGTCGAACCCATGTACTTCAATGACGCTTTAGAGATTTATGACCGCATCAAGTTTGAACAAAAAATCTACGGTGTCGGACTTGTTAACACCCAGCAAATTTCAAGTTTTGATCAAGCTGTTCCAGGAACACTTGCTGAAAAAGTTCAAAGCGATTATCTTTATGCACGATCGTATGCCAACATGATTTTAAGCAACACGTATTGTGTGGATCACGTTCATGACTTAAAAAATTATAAACGATCCATTACACCATCCTGCATGACGTATTCTAATTTTACGGCACGTCAACTGAACCCAAGGTCTTATGAAATTCCCTTCATTGGCTCTCAAGCGACCACCATCCAAATGGATTTGGAAATAGAAAATTTAAAGCAGCTTGAAGCGAAAATGGATCAACTCTATCATATTTCTGATAAAGCCGATAAGGTGATTAGGCTTTTAAATCAGTCGAAAGCCATTCCGATGGTTCACCAAGGTCACATGCGCTATTTGGATTTGATTAAGCAAACACGAAAAGAGTATGGTCAAATTGAGGAACGGATTTTAGAACTGGCTTCCAATAAGCATATTGCTAAAATCGAAGAGCAACTTGAGAAGCTAAGAAACGCACGTAAAACGCTCCGTGTCGATGCCGATAAATGGGTTGGGGAAATTGCAACAGCGCGTGGTGAAAAGCAACGCACACTGGATTTGATTGAAGAAATGCGCGAAAAACTAGATACATTTATGGATGCACAAAAGAGTTTGGCATTAAAGCATCCTGAAACATTAAGTTTGGCCAACACCCAGTTTTATGCACTCAAACTCAAGTTCAAGCACGATCACGATGCAATCACTCAGTTTATCGCATCCTCGAGTGTTTCTATTAATGCTCAAAACATCAAACTAGAAGCCGATATGATTAACGCCATGAAGCAATACAATATGGCCTATCATTTCTCCTACGCCCCCACCATGGATGCAGTAGAACACTACGAAAAAGAAGCGCATCTCATCCGAAACAACAACTTGGTTCGTTATGAACAAGAAGCGACTGAACTTCGGAAAAACTCTGAAATAGGCTTTAAAGAAGAGTTTGTTGGTAAACTGAGAGCCTCAATCGAAAATGCACAACAACAAATTTCTGAACTGAATTTCGCGCTTAAAGATAAGACGTTCGGTACCGATTCCTATCAACTTTTGTGTAAGGCATCCGATGATTCGGATTATAAGCTCTATTATGAGATCATCATGAGCAATGACGCAATATCTAAGCACACGCTTTTTACGGAAGGATTGACCAAAAAGAACGAAGCCATTCTCATGGAACTATTCGAAAAAATTGCCGGTAACAATCCAGAGTACGATCAATTAACGTATAAATTCCTTGATTACCGTAATTACATGTCATATGACATTGAAGTTTCAAACATCAATGGAAACAAATCCTATTTCTCAAAAGTTTCCAAGGAAAAAAGCGGTGGAGAAACCCAAGTACCCTTCTATATCGTGATTGCTGCATCGTTTCAACAGCTATTAACCAAAAACAAGCGGATTGACTCAGGATGCATTGTCTTGTTTGATGAAGCCTTTAACAACATGGATGAATCGCGGATTGAAGCCATGATGAAGTTTTATAACAGTTTATCGATACAACTTCTCATTGCGGTACCGCCACAACGCGTTTCCAACATCATCAATCATGTTTCCACTAGCCTTGTTATTGTTAAAGATAACGATTATGCCATTGTTGAAACATTTAAAGATGAGCGCGTATTAAGAGCATAATAAAATGGCCCAATTGGGCCATTTTATACCTTTGGAGACTTTATGAAAATTTTGGTATCTGGGCTCGTCAACTTAGAAACGAATGTCCCCGTTAATACTTTTCCGATTGCGTATGACCCTATTCATTATCAGTTTGGTCTTCAACACACTGTTGTTTCAGGTGTTGGGTTTAATGTAGCCAAAGCGCTATATACTTTGGGTGCCAAGGTTGTCTTAACATCCATCATCGGCGAAGATCGGATTGGAAAAATGATTGCAGATGTCATCCGTGATTTAAACATGTCAACCGAGTACCTTTATCCGATGATGTCACACACCGCTCAGTCCACCGTCCTTTATCAGGTGGATGGCAAACGAATGATCTATTGTGACTTAAAGAACCTCCAACAGCTAAGAATACCTGTCAATCAAGCCTTGCTCAATGCGTTACTGGATAGCGATTTGATTGTAGCAACCAACATCCAGTTTTCAAAAGAGATTCTTAAGAAAGCCAAGCAACTTCATAAGCGGATTGCATGCGATGTCCACTTGCTAAGCCATCTAGAAGATCCTTATAATCAAGAGTTTATGGAACTTGCGGATATTCTTTTTTATAGCGCAGAAGGTCAAAATCATCCCCTACTTTTCCTAAAGAACATGAGCGAACGGTATCAAGCAGAAATCATTGTAGCAACCCAAGGAAAAGATGGGCTTCTGTGTTACGAGCGGCATACAAAAAAAATCCATCGCATAAACGCTCTATTTAATCCAGCAGTGGTTAATACCGTCGGAGCAGGAGACGCACTATTTTCTGCGTTTTGTTACTTTTATTTACACGAAAACAATGTTCAAATCGCTTTAAAGAAAGCGACGTTTTTCGCTTCTTATAAAGTGGGTTTTTCAGGTGGTTCCGAAGGATTTCTAACTCAAACACAATTGGAACAAATGATGAAGGATTTCTAAGTGTTTTTTCATGATTATTTTCTTTTCTTTTTTAAAGAAACTTGATATAATGAAAAAGCCGGGACGTGGCGCAGCTTGGTAGCGCACTTGCATGGGGTGCAAGGGGTCGCAAGTTCAAATCTTGTCGTCCCGACCATTTTTGATAAAGAGAAAGCGGAAAATTTCCGCTTTTTTTAATCACTAACCAAAGAGGCGTAATCCGATATTAAAGTGATGCTTAAATTGCCATTGCGAACGCGAAGATCGTCGATAAAGGCCTTTTGATCCACGTTGTTTTTCAGTTTAATCAAATAGGTCAATTCAAACATTGTTCCAAAATCAGTGGTCTTAACGCGTTGGAGTTGATAACTTGCGACGTATCGGCTAAAAACATCATCAAATACGTTAGCATAATTGAGATTCTCAGGAATAATAATTCTTAGTTTGGCTTGATTATCAGGACCTTTGACTTGATTGATACGGCCGACTGCATAAAAGATTATTCCCATGAACACCGTAATCATGATGGCATAAGCGACATAGCCCAATGCACAGGCGATACCAATGCTGACTGAAGCTAAGATATAGGTAATGTCGCGTGAATCTGAGATAGGTGTTCTAAAACGAACCAAAGTGAAGACACCGGCTAAACTAAAGGCTCGTGCAATATTATCAGCAACTAACATGATAATAATGGAGACCACTAAAGGAAGAAGGAGCAAGGTGGTGCTGAAGGTTTTGTCATAAACCGCTTTCCGATGGGCCAATACATAAATCAAACTCATTAAAGAGCCTAAGACAGTGGCTATTAAAAGGACCAAAAGGACTCTGCCTAGGGGCATCCCCTCAAGGTTAATCGTCAGAAAGAATAAAGTCATCGTTGTTTCCTCCTTTTAAATAATTTTCGTAGGCTTTGCCATATTTTGAAAAACTTTGACTGTACAGCTGCGTTTCTGATAGAATATGGGCCAACCATAGTGGAAAATTGTCTTCACTTTTGATTTCCATGACACAAAGATCTTTGTCACGCATGATTGAACTTCCCTTTTGACTATGAAAGCCAACATCGGTGCTTCTAAAAACGAGATTGAAATCAAATGTGATTCTAAAGTTTGTATGTAAAGACAACATCGCAATTCGATCATATTGAATATAGGCACCAGGTTTGGCTTGATTGAGTGCGATGAAATAATCAATTTCTTTAAAAATCTGCTGGTCTTGATAGCCTGATAAAGGCGGTTTAATGCCATGGTTGACGTAGTCAATAGCTTCTTTATAAGTCAATATCAAACGTCTTTTATTCACTCGTTTCTTAAATTTTTTCTTGATTTCAAGAAACACCATATCTGACTCTTGAATGGGACACTTATAGGAGCGCATCCTTAGTTTATCCTTGTATTTAGGTCTTGAAACTGAGTTCCTTATCACATTGTGATCAACCGTATCATAATAAATGTTGTAGATCGTGTAAGATGAACCGTTTTGTGAATAATCATCAAAAACAAGGTGTTCTTTAAACCGTTCAATCAAGGCATCCCGGGTATTTTTGGTGACTAGATATTTTCGTTCATACCGATTAAAGACAGGAACAATCATGGTTTCTCCCTTAAAGGATTTATCATTTTACCTTAACATAGAATATTATAACATCAAAGCATGCATTTGATAACAAAAAATAAGCAAGTTCAATACGATTTGGATGGACAAACTTACAATCATTTGGTAAAATAATACCTGCGGATTGTTTGTGCACCCGTAGCTCAGTTGGATGAGAGCGTAACCCTCCGAAGGTTAAGGTCGCATGTTCGATCCATGTCGGGTGCACCATTCATGGAGGAATACTCAAGTGGCTGAAGAGGCAGGCTTGGAAAGCTTGTAGGCTGTAACAGGCGCAGGGGTTCAAATCCCCTTTCCTCCGCCATATAACAAGCATAGGTTTGATACAATTGTATCAGGCCTTTTTTCCGCTATATAGGGCCGTTTCTCTATTTAGTCATATTTATCGAGTCTAATAGTAAACGTCAAATATTAACACTATATCAAAAGAAAACCACTTAGAGGATCGCTC
>CAZKLM010000008.1:0-61535 GCA_964553755.1 uncultured Acholeplasmataceae bacterium | reverse complement strand
TTTTATGGGCTATTTCTATTTTTTCAGGGTGAAGAACATTACATTCACAAAACTCTATTATATCTTTTTGATCCATACTAATCTCCTATCTATATGAGCGTTCATTCATATAGATTTATTATATCACAATAAACTACGGAGTCAATAAAAACAACTTCTTTAGATTGCTTCATCGTTTTTTTATGCATTTTTTTAGCATCAAAACAAATAGATTGTAACGAATATTAGGTGCATTTCAGGTTTTAAGTCATTTTTCCCAACTTATTTCGATGAACAAGAATTTTTTATTATGGTTTTGAGTTAATTATATTGTTTAATCTAAGTAACATTTTCTATGATTGAAAATAAAGACACCTTTAAGGATGAAAAATGCCCATAACCTTGAGCTATGAGCATTTCATATTGAATCTATCTTGGGATCTATTTGTACTTGTATGCGGAATATTACCATAACCTAGTGTTATCTGGGAAGCATTTCTATATAAAGGGAATCCAAGTACCTTATAGGCAGTTATCTTAAATTATTCTTCTTCTGGTTCAATACCAAAGAAGTCACACAAAACGAGATAAGCGACATACCTTTTGGCACCCTTTTTTGACATAGAAAGTGCTGTTTTTTGAATTGACCAACTGCGAACATAGAAAGTACATGACCACCAATACTCTCCATCGTCATAAACTTGTTCATCAGGAAGCTCGTATTGTGGTATGGAACATCTACCACTTTCCGCTAATTCTTTAAGTGTACTAACTGCATTATCCTGTGTTAGATTTTCTTTTAGCTCATCCATGCCATCTTCTACATCTTGTAATTGATCATCAATTTGAAGCATGAATTCTACTGAATTTTGAAGCTCATCTGGATCCCAATCACTGTCAATTGCGATTGCACCTAGAATTGCTTCGAATAAATCAGCTTTAACTTTTTCTTGGTTCCATACTTGATTATCAATATCACTTTGTCCCAAGTACATCATTGATTTGAAACCTAACTCTTCAATTCTTCTTGCAAGATTTGCATTACTCACGATTTCCTTTTTCAGTTCAGTAAAGTCTTGCTCGATTCGATGAGCCTTAATGCAGTACTCATCATTATCTTCTTGCTCATCAAATGTATCTGTTTGAGATTTGAAAAATCCATATCTTTCAGCAATGACTTTGGTCACATAAAAATCCAAAACTCGATCGCCTAAGAACTCTAAAACCTCATTGTTTTCCCCACCATATTCAGCTGAATACGACTTTCTTGTGAAAGCTTGAAACAACAAATTTGTGTTCTTAAAATAGTAACTACAGTTCTTTTTTACATCATCGATGTTTTTATTTCATTTTCTGCATTTTTTAGTGGTTTTTTTAAATGAAAACCTTAGAAGTTTAAATGTGAAATCAAATTCAAATCACTCCATTTGACCCTAGAAATTCATGTTTGATATTTCTTGTTATCTATTCCAAAAGTAACCATTTTACATAACTGCATAAAAAAAAGACCATTGAAATTCAATGATCCTTCTCTAAAAACGAATTATTCAAAAAATGGTGCCGAATATAGGATTTGAACCTACGACCTGCTGATTACGAGACAGCTGCTCTACCGACTGAGCTATTTCGGCGCTTGTTCAACATCATTATAATCCTATTTTTCTATGATTCATCTATCAATCCATTGAAAAATCCATCATCCCGTGGATTCTGGCAATTCAAAATACAACAATAAATGGTTCACTAAACTTATCGGATTTGCTTTGTTTCAATCACCACTCGATAATACTCCGATGTGTTCTCATCCAAGACATAAGAAACAGAAGGACAACAAAACACTTCACCAACTTTGACTGCTGGAATGAATAGATCCATGGATTGTAAAAGTTCGCCTTGATCGTCATAAAGATCGATGGTGAAAACCATGTCCGCATCATCGCCACCCATGGCATAAATTTTTTTGACACTGAAATAGAGCGTTAATCTTCGGTAGGGTTCGTTGCGGTAAAAATCAACATCAATGATTGTGAGCTCTGCGGTTGCAAGATGGTTTTCATTAATCCATCGTTCGCTTATAGCGGCATCCTCAGGCACAATTATGTCAATTTCATAGGGAATGGTGCTCACATCATCGGATGGGACTGGTGTACAACATTCATCATCTGAATCGGTCATTGGAACCATGACAATGATTAAACGCGTGATGCCATCCTTATGGGTAATCCCAACATTATACTGCTCACCCCAATAAATATCCTTAAATGCTATGCCATTGGGAAAATCAGCTGCAGAAAAACCAAACTTTGAAAAATCAAACAGTTGAGCCATTAAAACTAGATCTTCATCGTCAGCAATCGCATTCATGATGATAATGATCGCATCTTCTAAAGGCATCTCGGCTTCTCGATAAGATACATCATAATAAATGCCATCTACTTCACCTACTCGATGATCCACTTCGATGAAATCATTCAAAGAATAAGGACCATCATAATCAACATGGGTGGGTTGAGTTGCTTCTCCTTGATTTGTTTCACTTGGGTCATTATCTCTTTTTGGTTGGTCTGTTTGATCTAATAGATCCACACATCCTCCTAAAGATAAGACAAAAAGCATGGTGATGACTATCCATCGTTTTCGCATATTCACATGTCCTCCGTTTAAAATTTAAGGAACGCCCAGAGATGATATGTTTTATTATATCATGATTCGTTTTTTTGTCCAACCCCTAATTCGGTTGGCTTTTGTCGATTAAAAAAGATGCCTTTTGGCATCTGTGATAAGACATTGATAACGCATTGCTAGTTTATGTTTAATGCGAAAAAGGTTTAGCTCTTTAGGTTTCTAACCCTTTAAAAAGCGCTTCAAATGGCGAGCCTTTTCGGTAAAAAGCAATCGGTCTTCCAAGTGGAGCATCCACGTGATGCACCCCACCCAAAAACGCGTGATTTGTAAAAAACTGAACCCATACACCTTGAGGCAATCTGACCGTTTTTTGTCTAACTTTATCATCGATAACAGGCGAAACCAAAACATCTTCTCCATAAAGAAACTGATATTTTTCTTGATACGCCCAAGCTTCATCGTAATGATAGAATAGTGGCCGAATGATGGGGATTCCCTGTTTTTGATACTCGGATTTTAAATGTGCTAAATAGGGGGAGAGTTTTCGATAGATAGTTGAAAGGTTTGCAAAGATATCCAGCGTTTCCTGATCAGCATCAAATTGAGCATTTTGAGTCGGTTGATTGCCTTCATGGCATCTAAAAATGGGGGAGAAAAGATTCATTTCGGCCCATCTAATCAGAAGTTCTTTTGATCGTTTCATATGAAGAATGGTGGTATAGCCACCGATATCGGAATGGGTTTGCCCAATGCCAATCGTGGCCATAGACAAAGCAGAAACAATGGCGGATGGTAAACCGTATTCTTTTGAAAAATCAACATGTTGATCCCCTGCCCACATAGCGGGTGAGTGAGCTATTGTTTCGGTATACCCGGCACGTGTAAAAAAGAATAGTTCCTGATTTTTAGATTCATGAATGGCCTCTTGATTCAGTTTCGCCCACAAACTGGGCCATAGGTTATGAACATGCTCAGCTTTCCCTTGATAAATGACAGCATCCGTAGGCAAGTATTCTCCAAAATCAGCCATCCACCCTTTCATGCCTAATCCAATCATGTTGTTCTTAATGATATCTTTGTACCACTGATAGGCTCCAGGGTGGGTCAAATCGATGATGCCTGCGTTAAACGTTGTGGACTTGATGTGGTACACATCACCTCGGGTTGTTTTAACAAAATAGTCTTTCGCTTTGGCCTCTTGATAAAGCGGTGTGTTTTCTTTTAAGAACGTGTTGATGTACCCTAAGAAAGCAATGTTTTTTGAAGCAAGTTCCTTGATTTCTTCTTTCATGTTGGGATAAAGCGTCTCGCTAATTTGCCAGTTCCAATAAACCTGATATCCAAAGGCAGTTACGAGATTACCTGACCAATCTTGAGACCAAACCCCCACTAAAGGAATGCCACTATTTAGGCAGGTATCCACATGTTTCTTTAACGTCTCTATGCCGCCTTGTGAAGCGATAATAAGTCCTTTTTCTGTCCATTCTGGAAGAGGCGGCTGCTTGCCAAGGAGGTCAGCTGTTCTTTTGGATAACGCCAAAAAATCATCCGCATAGAGGACATGAATCGCCTGAGGGATATCGCGTGCTTCAATCATGGTATAGTTGGGTTTGAAGTCAAACGTTTGATAACTGTCAGATTGGACATGAACCAGATATTTATGACTGGATAAAAACGTGGGTTGTGCATAATAGGTCTGTTGCTCTTTGAAAGATCCCTTATGATTGGGATTAACACCAAACACTTTTTCTCGAAGAAACTTCTTCACAATCTTTTTAACTGAATGATGCTCGGAGACCCAAACGGTCACTTTCTTTCCCTTAAGATCAAACTCAGAAAACTGTTCTCCGCACCCATAAACATGTTCATTAGGGGTAGCCGGAACGGCTAACCAAAAACGATTAAAATCCGTTTCGCGTATGACGTTTAGCGTCGTTCGACCCTCTTCATTAACCGGTAATATCCCGATTCTGTTGTTTTCGTGCTGATACCAGAATATTCCTTGATCTTGGTGGCTAAAAAGCAACTTCACTTTTTTCTTAATGCGGTCTTTCGTCTTAAACGTCCCACGATTCATGGTATAAGAGGCTTGTCCTTTAGCAATCCAAATGTCTAATTGGTCAAATGCTAAATGAGGAACCTTAGGATTCATGTTTGTTTCCCCAGAGTTTATCATAGGCGTACCCCGTTACGTGTTCACAGATGGCTTTCTCGTTTGCAGTAATCACTGTATCATCTAACCCTTTTCTTCGTTGAATTTCCGTTTTGATAACGTCAAACTCTTTCTTAGTCATCGGAAACCGGTAGGTAAACCACAGCGTAACCATCATAAAAATCAATGGAAAGAAAATAAATGCGTATTTAATCCCTTCAATGGTTAATGGATCTTGAAACGCAGTATCTGCAATCGAGCGATCATAACCAAACAACGATAGCCATAACCCAACAATTCCAAAGGCAAGACCGTTTGCTATTTTCCGGGTAAAGGTTGCCATTCCTGAGTACACTCCAGGTCTTCTTTCGCCAGTGATTAACTCATCCACATCGGTTAAATCAGGCAAAATGGCAAATGACGTTACCGATGAAGCGGCAGTTCCAAAACCGGAAATGAATGATGCGATAAAGATGGGCAGGATGGGCGCTCCTTGATAGGCAAAAAAGAGCATGGAAAGGGTGGCGAGAATCCGAATAGGAAATCCAAATAAAATGGGGATTTTCTTTGACGTCTTTTTTAGAATAAATTGGAATGCAAACATGGCCAATATTTGAGAAACCAACACACCCGACATCACAAACGTGTATTGATCGGCTTGTTTTAGAACATCTCTTAAAAAATAGATGAACAAAATCATGACAAAGTCAGCTGACCCTTGCCCGAACAGAAATATGCCTAGAAAATACCGAAAGGATCGATTTTTGTAAACATTGGAGGACTCTTTGATAAAGGTCTTCATGGAAAAAGCATCATGAACTTTCACAGACGGCTCTTCCCATGTCTTTAAAAAGGTCATGAAAATCGAGATAAAGAAGATAAGTCCAAAAATAAGCCCCATGTACAAATACCCGGTTGTTTGGCCGTTTGTTCCAAACATTCTAATGATCATGTTTGGTAACAGACCTGCTAGAATCGCTGATCCAGCAGAAAAAATCATCCGAACTCCGGTGTATTGCCCTCTTAAATGATAATCTTTTACCATTTCAGGCAGTAGCGCATTATAGGGAATCATGACAACCGTAAACCCGGTGGAAAACAATAAGAATGTGACTAAATAAAAGAGATACATGAACCCAATTGAACCCGAAAGCGAGACCCAAAGCAACGTGAAGGTGATGGCCCCAATGAAACTTCCTAACAGCAAGTAAAATCGTTTAGAACCATACTTGCTTTTGGTTCGGTCAACAATCGATCCCATGATGGGATCGGATATGGCATCCCATATTTTCCCAATTAGAGGAATTGATCCCGCTAAAACAGCAGGTATGCCCAGTCGCGTTAGAAATTCAAGGTAAAAAATGGAAACAATTAAAAAGGTTCCGCCCCCATAAATGTCTGCGGCACCATAGGCTAGCTTTGACGAAAGCCTAAGTTCTTTTTGCATGATAATGTTCTCCTTATCGTCCGTTATTTCCCATCCTAAGATGTGGTGATAATCGATTGAAAATAGTAACTGCTGATGGAATGACTTCGACCAAAATCAATTAACCGCTTGTGCTGATCGTAAACATGATTGGTCGAAGAAATGCTTGGAGCCCCTGCTGGCTCATTTAAATACTTGGCAATATGCGGCAATAAATTAACGGCTTTGGTAACCCGATGAGACTCTTCAGCAAAAAGGCTATACGTCTCAAAAAGAAATGCGTTAAGGGGTTCGTGCCCTTTTAGACGTTGGTCGATATCTGGAAATAGCGACAACGGAAGGTAATTTTCTAAGATGATAAGGGGCCGTTGATTTCCTTTATAAATACGATTAATATAGAAAAACGTTTGCGTATCATAAAAACCTAACGCGTTGGCTTCTTTTACGGTCAGTTCGACGATTTTTCTTTCCACGCACTCAATCGAAGGCGTTAGTCCTAACGCAATAATCGCGTCATAAATCGCTGTGTTCCGATCAAAAAAGTAGTTCGTGAGTTCCAAAAAGGAGACCTCATAGCCTTTATCGGTTTTTTTGATATGGTTTTCTTTAATCAAGTGTTTATAAGCGGCTTCCACATCGGATACATCGATATGAAGCGTGTTTGCTAACGTTTTAGGCATAGGTAGAAGGTCTTGATAGTAAAACGTTTGTTCCAATATCAAGGCTTTGATGCTCTCTTTGAGTTGGATATCATACGGTTTCTTCGAACGGCGATCAATCGAAATCAGTTCAAATGTCTTAGTGTTTTGCATGGACAGTCACCTCGAATTCACTAAACTCACCTGGGAAATAATTGACGATATACCCAATCGTTTTGGCGTGTTGATCAATTATTTGTGTCCGAATCCAATAAATCGCTTCATTGGGTAGAATGTTAAGAATTTGTGCTTCAGCTGATGAGGCTTTAATGGGGCTAAACGTGCTATGTAAACTCTTAATCGTGCCTCCATATCGCGTTTCAATCCATCGGAAAAGATGATTTTCCAATAGGGGGTTATCCACTATTTTTTTAAAATAGATCTTGGGTAAATAGATTTTTTGAGAGACAATCGGTTGATTGCTTTTCTTGATCACCCGATGAATGAGATAGCATTGGGTCTTATCTTTCAGTTTTAAAATACGATTGATGGCGTAATCATCTTCAACTAAATCAAAAAGAACATAGGCGATTTGATAATCCTTAGCGTCTATCCTGTCATCTTCGTACCGGTAAATGTTTTTAAAATTGGTCTTATAGATGGCTCGATTGGTTACAAATGTGCCTTTACCTTTGATTCGTTTAATCTTGTTTTCGTGAATTAACGTCTGATACGCCATCTTAACAGCCGTTTGTGAAATGTCAAAAACCTCACAGATTTCCTTTTCTGTGGGGAGTTTGTCATTGTATTTCAGTCTCCCATTTTCGATGGCTTCGGTAATGGATAATGCGATTTGTTTATAAATGGAGACTTTAATGGTCTTATTGAGTCGAATATAATCCATGAACAATCAACTCCAATCGTATGATAGTTTCATGATAACATAGATTGACCTGTTTCTTGACTTACGTTTTAGGAACCCCTAAGGTTTCAAGGAGTTTGCCAACCATGCGTGGACGTTCAGCCACCAATGCTTTTGCTTGAGTTAACGCTTCAATCTTGTTTTCGACAGACCCTTTTCCACCGGTGATAATGGCACCCGCATGCCCCATTTTTTGTCCCTTGGGAGCGGTTCTTCCTCCTAGGAATGCAACCAGTGGTTTGGTAAAAATTCCTTTTAGAATGGCCTCCGCCACCTCTTCTTCCATGGTGCCCCCTAGTTCCCCAATAATAACAACCGCTGCGGTTTGAGGATCTGCTTCATATAGGGGTAAGAACTCAGCAAACCGTGCGCCTGGAACGGGGTCACCACCCACACCGATAAGTGAAGAGACACCATAGCCTGCTTCAACAATCATTGCGGTGACTTCATTGGTGAGTGATCCGCTTCTGGTCATTACACCGATGTTTCCTTTTTTATAGACTCTTTCAATCCAATGGGGGAAACTCCCCATCATGGCTTCTTTTGGTGAGATAACACCCGATGTGTTCCCACCCACAACAAACGCGTTTTCTAAGAGCGCTCGCTGGCGAATCAAAAGCATATCGTGAAGCGGAATGCCATCTGCGATAGTTACAATTTTTTTGATGCCCGCATCCAATGCTTCAAAAACAGCATCTTTCGTTAATTTGGGGGGAACAAATAACATGGTGGCATCAATTTGATGATGCACCATGGCGTTTCGTATCGAATGATAAACAGGAACCCCTTCAACGGATTGCCCTTCTTTACCCGGTGTAACCCCACAAACCACATGGGTTCCAAGTTCAATCATATGTTTCGTCCAAAAACTGCCTTCTGAACCGGTAATTCCTTGGACACATACGGTCGTCTGACGATCAATAAAAATACTCATACAGATCCTCCTTTCGCCAAAAGACAGGCTTTCTTAACCGCTTCTTCTGTATCGAAAAGGGGCTCAAGTCCAGCTTCTTTTAGAAGCTCAACCGCTTTTTGTTCATTTGTTCCGCGAATACACGCCACAATTGGACGATTGGGTTTAAGGGTTCTGATGGCTTCAACCAGGCCTTCTGCCATCACATCTGCTCTCGCAATGGTGCCAAAGGTGACAATCAAAATCACTTTGGAAGGTACTTTTAAACAGATTTCCATCGCTTTGACAGCCTTTTTATAATTGGGGCCCCCAAATTCTAAATAATTGGCAACCGTTCCACCTTCGTAATGAATCAAATCGTAGACGGTGGTTGTCAATCCTGCTCCAGCACACATCAACCCGATGTCTCCATCAAATTGAATGAAGGGAATCCCTTCTTGGCTCGCTTCATATTCTGCTTCGGTTCGATAATCGTCTAAAGTCGGTTCAAATCGTTTTTGTCTAAAGACGGAGTTATCATCAATCATGAGTTTTCCGTCTCCCGCAATGAGTCGATCGTTATGATCAATGAAAAGCGGGTTAATCTCCACCAGTTCTGCATCGTAATCAACAAAAATGCGAAACACTTTTTGAATAAGTCCAATCAACGTTTTTGTGACATGATCAGAAAGTCCCAACTGATAAGCGACATGACGCGCTTGATGGGGCATTAAGCCATAGCGAAGATCAATGGGTTCTTTAATGATGGCTTCAGGACGCTCGATGGCTAAGGTTTCGATATCAACGCCTCCAGATTGACTGATAATCAACAGGGCTTTTGCTAAAAAAGGATCCACGGTAATCGAAAGATACATTTCTTGCTTGATATCAACGGCTTCTTCAATCAAAAGACGCTTGATTGAAGAAGCATGGTTAAACAAACGGTGCGTTTCATGGTGCGCTTTTTCTTGGTTAGTCACAAACTGGATGAGACCCGCTTTTCCACGACCTCCACTTAAAACTTGTGACTTAATGACACACGGAAACCCGATTTTTTCCAAAGCACCCTTTAGTTCATCCTGATGCTCAATGAGTGACGAATTTGGGGTGTCAATTCCATAATCCTTAAAAACTGCTTTCGCTTGATATTCGTAGAGTTTCATGGTTTAACCCTCTTAAAATATGCACCAAAAATGTCCTCATCTGATGGCCTTTTCGGTTCAAAATACTCCGATACCCATGTGATGTTTAAAAAATGCTTGTAGTTGATGTTTTCAGTGGTAATGTTTCCGCCCCAAGACCCACATCCAAGAGAGACTGTTGAAGGCATGCCGTTAAAAAAGGCGCCTCCGTTTCCTGCAGCTTGAGGTTGATTGACCATGATTCGGCTTGTTTTCATGTTAACGCCCAATCGTTCGACATAAAGCGGATTAAATGTATGAATTCCACATGAATGACCGGTTCCATAATGGTTAGTCAAGCGCTCTAGAATACGATACCCTTCATCAAACGAATCGTATTGAAATACCGTTAAAACCGGTGAAAGTTTTTCTTGTGAGAAAAGATCGCTTTCAATCGCGTGATGCCCTTCAACCAATAGGACTTTTGTTTTAGAAGGAACATCAATTCCTGCATCTTTCGCAATGGTTAACGCCGATTGAGCCACAATCGCTGGATTGATGGATCGATAGCCTTTAGAGTTGGTGATCCACATGTGTTTTTCGAGTTGTTCGCGTTCGTGTTGAATCAAATGACTGCCTAAGGCAACCAGTTCAGATATGAAGCTATCGTAGATGGATGTGTGGATGATAACCGAGTTTTCACTTGAACACGATGTGGCAAAATCAAACGCCTTACTGGTAAAGATTTTAGCTGCAGCGTCTTTGACATTCGCGTCTTCTGCGACGATGGAAACAGCATTACCTGGTCCCACACCATATGCTGGTTTTCCAGATGAATAGGCGGCTTTAACCATCGGTCCACCCCCGGTTGCTAAAACAACATCTACTTGTTTCATTAACTCATTGGTAAGTTCAATGGAGGGTTCTTCTATGATTTGAATCAAATCTTCGGGAGCCCCTACTTTTTTAAGCCCTTGCCTCATGAATGTTACGGCTAAAAGAGACGCGTCTTTCGCCTTAGGATGAGGCGCAAAAATAACCGCATTTCGACCCTTTAAAATGGTGATTGCGTTGCTGGCTGGTGTGGCTGTGGGATTCGTCACTGGTGTTAATGCGCCAACCACTCCAACAGGTTTTGCGTATTTTTTGATTTTTTTATCTTTATCTTCTTCAATTAATCCAACCGATTTAGCCTGTTGGATGTCTCTTAAGACACCTAAAACTTTGTTTTTATGTTTCGTGATCTTGTCGGGGACGTTTCCCATCTTCGTTGAAGCAACCGCTAACTCAGCAAGTTTTTTGATATTTTCGTCTTCGTAAACCTCCCACCCAATCGCAACACAGACTAAGTCGATTTGTTCTTGTGTATAATGTTCAATCTGTTTTTGAGCTTCTCGTGCCTTTTTTAGGTACGAAGCAATCATGCTTGTGTGATCCATAGATACCTCCTTAAAAATATAGTTACGATAATAAGCCAATCCATCCCAATAGCCATAGGAAAAGTGCAACAAACGCTAAGGAGACAAACGCCCAGAGAAACAACTCTTTAAATAGTTTTTTTCGATCGGTTTGAATGGGGGCACTCGCCACAGCAAGGGCTCCCATGGTTGAAAACGGACTGATGGTTACGAAATGAGACCCAATCGCAACCACGATGGTAATGACCGATGGTGTGATGACATGATTGAGTTTTTCGGATAGTTCAACCGCGGTTGGAATCAATGTCGGCATGACCACACCAACGGCGGATGAGAACATCGACATAACACCCGATAACAAGGCCAATATCGGAATGGCCGTTGTTTTGTTCATCAAAGATGATAACAAAGTGGTCAATAATGACACGCCTCCAAGCGCGCTAACCACGCTAATTAACACCGCGGTTCCACAAATCAAGATAATGGCTGTCCAGGCGACGTTAGCCAGCGCTTCATGTTGATCGGCTGTTTTAATCATCAAAAGGAAGGTTGCAAAAACGATGCTGGCAAACCCAACATTTACTTTAAAGAACATCACCCAAACAATTAATAAAAGCACACATAAAACCGTGATGATTTGATGCTTATTTAAGCGCTCTGGTTTAGCCATGTGGATGCGATTGCCTTTGAGTTTTAATCCTCCCATTAGGAAAAAAATCAAAACAGAAAAGACCGTCATGCTTAGAATATGATTCAAATAAATGCTGAATCCAAGGTATCCAACACCATGATCTTTGGCTAAAGTTAACGCAACAATTCCGTTCGGTGCAATAGGCGAAAGGCCTCCTGCTATGGCACCGTTAATGATGATGACACTCATCAAAATCATAGGAATCTTGGCCTGATAGGCGAGGGCTAGTCCAATCGGAAGCAATAACGCTCCTGTTGAAATGTTTCCTGGACCGATAGATGCCAAAATCAAGGCCAAAAGGTAAAAAACCACAATGATGAGAATCGTCTTTCCCTTACTTTGATAAATCATCATATTGGATATTTTCTCGAGGGTTCCATTGAGTTTGGTGATACCGAAAAAGAGGGTCACCCCAAAGGTGGTGAAAAACAATCGCAGTGGCCAATATCCAATAATGGTATCAATGGGAATGCCTCCCAAGTAATAGCCTAAAAGAAGTGAGAAAACGAGGGCGATTAAACCGACATTAATGTTTTTCCAAAACCCGATAGCAATGGCTAAAACAATCGCTAAAAGCGAGATAATCTCAATCATGATGGCAAACCCTTCTTTGTTTAGTTTTTATGGAAACTTCCCTTTTCGATGTCTTTGACCACGATTCTAGCCTTTTCAAGGTTTCGTACGCGCCAATCTTCAAGGTTTTGTCCAAATGAGGTGTTTAAAAATGCTTTGGTCATTTCAACGCCCATGATGGGGGCAATCACCCATCCGCCCATGCAAAGGACGTTAGCATCGTTGATTGCGCGGCACTTTTCAGCCGCATAAACCGATTCACAAGCGGCTGCATAAACGCCTTCATGTTTATTAGCAACAATGGACATTCCCATGCCCGTGCCACAAATTAATATTCCTTTTTCAAAGGTTTTTGATTGAATTAACTCAGCCCCTTTTTTGGCAACTTCAAAAAAGGGAAGGGGTTTTTCTTCATCCATTGTTCCGATATCTGTCACGGTATAGTGTTCTTCGTTTAAGTAGCTTTTAATGGCTTCTTTAAGCGCATAACCCGATTTATCTGATCCGATGAAAATCGTTTTCATTTGACATTCTCCTTTGAGCAGCAAGGTTTTCTTTGAATCACATGAATCGCTGCTTCAACAATGTTTTTTGCTTTTAAACCAAATTTTTCCATGAGAAAATCTTTCTTGCCTACTTCTCCAAAATGATCATTGACGCCTACCCGCTGCATAGGAACTGGGCAATGTTCAACGAGAACCTCAGAGACTGCACTTCCTAATCCATTGATGATGTTATGGTTTTCTGCTGTCACAATGGCTCTGGTCTTTAAAGCTTCTTCGATAATCAGTTCACGATCGATAGGTTTGATTGTATGCATGTCGATGACACTCGCCGAAATGCCTTGTTCAAGTAACATCTTGTGAGCATCAAGTGCTTCTTTTACCATAATGCCAGATGCCATAAGGGTGACATCGGTCCCTTCCTTAAGGCGGGTTCCTTTTCCAAGTTTGGCTTCTGTTTGCTCATCATAAATCGCATCAAACTCTTGACGCAACAAACGAATATAGACAGGCCCTTTATGCTCAATAATTTGTGGGAAAAGTTGTGCTAAACTCACCCCATCAATGGGTTCAACAATCGTCATATTGGGAAGATTTCGCATCAGTCCAACATCTTCTAATGACATGTGCGTGCCTCCATTAAGTTGAGCCATCACACCTGGATCAGATCCGCACATTTTAACATTAAGTTTAGAATACGCCACCGATAGAGTCACTTGATCAAAAACGCGTCTGGTTGCAAACGGTGTAAAGGTGTGCGTAAAGGGGAGTTTCCCCATGTTAGCTAGTCCAGCAGCAACCCCAATCATGTTGGCTTCTGCTACACCCACATTGACGGTTCTTTCTGGGTATTTTTGTTGAAACAATGTGGTCTTTAAGGCCTTCATTAAATCCGCCTCTACAATGACCAACTCAGGGTATTGCTCGGCATAATGGAGCAGCAAATCCACATAGATGTCTCTTAATTGTCTATTTTTCAGTTCCATAATGTCTATAACCTCTCTATTGCGTCTTTTGCCATCTCTTTGGTGACTGGCATGTTATGCGATCCCACTTGGTTCTCACAGAAAAATGCGCCTTTTCCTTTAATGGTGTTCATGATGATCATGGAAGGTTTACCTGTAGCCTTTTTGGCTTCTAAAATCGCGTTACGAATGGCCATCACATCATGACCATTTATGACTTGGACGTGCCAATTGAAAGCTTCCCATTTTTTATCCAATGGCGATACATCATTAATTTGATGGACTTCGCCATCGATTTGCATTTTGTTATAATCGGTAAATGCGATTAAATGATCCAGTTTTCGGTTACCCGCAAACATGGCGGCTTCCCATATTTGCCCTTCTTGGGATTCTCCGTCGCCAATTAAGGTAAAAACATGAAAGGGGGCTTGATCCATTTGTGCAGCAGTGGCCATGCCAACAGCCGCTGAAAACCCTTGACCTAAGGAACCCGTGGTCATATCCACACCCGTGGTTTTGTTCATATCAGTATGGGATGGTAAATCGGTGTTTGAAAGGTTTAATGTGTCTAAAAGTTTCATATCAAAATAGCCCTTTAAGGCCAATGTGGCATAAACTGCAGGGCCTCCGTGTCCTTTAGAAAGAACGAACCGGTCTCGCAAAGGCCATTTGGGATTTTTCGGGTCAATTTTCATCTGATCGAAGTAAAGAACAGCCAAGCAATCGGCGATGGACAATGATCCACCAATGTGACCGACGCCTAACGTAGCAATTGTTTCCAGTGTGTGTTTTCGAATCTCTTTTGCGTGTGCTTCTAAGTGTTTTTTTAAGTCCATGGTCGTCTCCTAGTAAATGTGATAATCAATTGATAGCCATTCGGCTAACACAATCAGTTCTTCTTTTATATCCCCATACACAACCACATAATGCGGTTCCCATCCGTCTTTAACCATGGTGGAAACCATCGATTTCACATCGGGTTCTACCTTGACTACGACCGATGTTCCTAAGAACTGTTGGGGTTTATCCAAAATCTCTCCACTGGAAATAAAGAATCTAAAATTCCCATCAGGCTCTCGTCCAATCCTAAAGATCGTCGTTTTTTCATGCGCCTTTAATCCAAATTCCATGGTTGGTCCTATTTTCCGATTGGGATGTACACCTGTTTTTGCACCCGTATCTTTTCGTGCTAATGAACAAGCTGATGTGCCACAATGCCAAAACGTAAGGGTGTTTTCAGACTCATCTAAGGACACTGGATCGCCTAAATAGGTTGGCTTTTGGCTTAGTTCTTGCCCGATAAACATCGACAGTGCGCCATACGCATCCGCTTCACACGCTGCTGCAATTTGTTCATCGTTTAATAAACCAAGCACCCCACATACCGGTGTTCCATAATCCGTGAAGAAATCAGGCCAGCATCGAGAAGCAATCGCACGGATGTTGTTTTTTAAGATGTAATCCCGATACACTTTATAAAGTTTAATGAAATCTTCCTTGTTTTGAGCGGGTGTTTGATCAAGTCCAATCATATTCTGATGCGCATGTTGGTTTTCGTTTAATGCTTCTTTTAACTCCATCTTTTTAGCCAATTGGGTCAATTCTCGTGACTCAATCGATAACAGATTGACTCCAAAAACGGAAGCCATATCCAAATCCAACGCACGCCCGAACCCAAAACCTGGGGGTGTATGTCCAATCACCAGTAAATTCATGTTTTGCATGTCTTGTATTAATCGTTGAACCTTAATGATTCTATTCAATTGAGCGATTAATTGCGGTTCTTCTGGGGAACCAAATACATGCATGATGGGCGTATCTTTCATATGATAATGCGCGAAGCCTGCTGAAAAAGCTCCTGTTAACGAATTAAGTCTTAATCTCCCGCCATCGATAACCGGTTCTCTTAAGGTCCAAAGAACAACGGGCGCTTTAAGTCTTTTAATGATTTCTGTCATGTATTGTGAGTTCGCAAACGTTACATTTTGAACAAGAATCAAATCGGGATTCTTTTGATCCATAAACGCCTTTAGCAAATCAATCGATAGCAGCATCTCGTTTGGAACATCGGCGTTTGGCTCAAGCGATAAAAGCAATGATTTCGATGCTTCAAATGCTTTTTGAGCCGATTCCATATGAAACGTTGGTACACCAATTGGAAGGTAAATGATGTGAATGTTTTTCATTTCTTTCTCCTTTTAATATCAAAACACGTTGTTTAATCAATTCTCTTTTTCTCTAATCTGACTAAACAACATCTTTCGACCGTCAATGATAGGTGCTGTTCAAATTGAACAGCACCTTCATCAAGCGATGGATGTAAAAATTAACCCATTTTAGCCTTTAATTCGGCTTCTAATTCTTGGAGCAACTGCAATGCGGTCTTGGTGTTGTTGGGGTTTGCCGCATTTTCAACCAAGAGATTGATAATCGGATACATACCAGGAATCATGACTTGGTGGAGCCAATCGGTGATGTGATCGTTGCTGGTGTTTGCGATTTCATCAAGGAATACATTGTATTGCTCAGCGAAAATACCGTAATTGACTTGTGCGCCTAAACGTGGTGTCAAATAAGGAACACCATTGGTGAATTGGTCATGGTTAACGCCTTCAGCAAGCCAAGCGATAAACGCTTTCGCTTCTTTTTCAGCTCCGCTATTAGCGAACGCAGCCATGGATTTACCGCCTAAGATTGTCGCACGATTTGATCCCTGAGGCATGGGGACAACGGTCCATCTAAATGGCAAGTTTTGGTAACCAGAAACGTTCCAGTTTCCTGACATATGGAATCCATAAGTACCCTTGCGGAATTCAGAAGCTGAATTCTTGACGACATAGGTTTGGTCTCCCAAGAATCCATTCTTATACCAATCCATGAGGGTTTGAAGGGTTTGAACAGCCGCTTGTGACGTCAGATTGGACGAGGTATAAGGGGTGTTCCACAACTTAACGCCATTTTGATAGAAAAGAGGCATAAAGCGGTGGGCTTGATGGTCAAAAATACCAGGAGCAGTAACATCATCTTTTCCTCTAAGCTTGTTCATTTGTGTTTCGAACTCTGTCCATGTCCAAACGGGATCACCCAGTTTTGGATAACTAACATTGTACTTATCAAGCAAATCTAAGTTGACAAACAATCCGTTGGCCGTGATATCCATTGGCAATGCAATGACCTCACCGTTCTTATTAAAGAACAGGTTCTTAAATTGGTCAGCATCGAACACTTTGCTATCAAGAGGCAAGATTTGATCTTGGAAGTTGTTCAAATGCCCTTCTGTCACACGTGCCAAATGAGGTGCTCTACCACCGCTAATCATGGTGGCTAACCGTTGCTCATACTCATTAAATGGAGTCGAGACTAACGTGATTTTAACACCCTTTTCTTGTTCATATCTGTTAAGCAAGGTTTGCATAACAAATCCTTCGGTGCCGTCGCTCCACCACATCATGGTGAGTTCTTTTTCGCCACCTCTGTCACAGCCAATCAGCATGAACACTGAGAAAACTGCAACTAAAATCAACACTAATTTCTTCATATTTTCCTCCTATTTTTGTATATAATATCTGTTATCCAGATAATTATCCTTTCATACCTGATTCCACTGTTCCTTGGACAAACTGTCTTTGGAAAATAATAAAAATAATTAACATAGGAATCATCGAGAAAACCGAAATCGCTAAAGCCGATGTGTAATCCGTTCCGTATTCGCCTGTCAAATTAGCAATGGCCAACTGAAGCGTATATTTTCTTGGAGTAAAGATGGCAATTAACGGCCAGATGTAATCATTCCAACGCCACATGAACGAGAAGATGGCCAATGTTGCAATCGCGGGTTTCGCGTTGGGAATAATGATGGTGGTAAAGATCTTCCATTCAGATGCTCCATCGATTCTTGCTGAACTAATGATATCATCGGGAATGGTAATTAGGTATTGCCGCATTAAAAAGATGCCTGTGGGTGTCGCTGCTGGCGGTATGATAATGGCCCAAAGATTGTCATAAAGTCCAAAGAAGCTAATAATCTTAAAGATGGGTGCCATGAAAATCTCAAGCGGTAACATGATGGTGGATAAGATGATAATCATGATGACCGTTGATCCCTTAAACTTATACTTAGCTAATGCATAGCCGCTCATGGTGTTAATCACAATCGCAATCGCGGTGGACGTGGTGGCTACAAAAAGCGAGTTAACAATGTAGCGAACATAGTCGCCGGTTGAAAGCACGTGAACATAATTCGAGAAGGTCCATCGTCTTGGGAAAAAGGTGGGCGTTGTTGAAAAGAGTTCTGTCATGTCCTTAAACGAGGAGGCGATGGTGTAAAAGACGGGGATTAAGAAAACTAAAACGACTAAAGAGGCGATGATTTGACTCAAAATGACATGTTTTCTTGAAATCATGCGTTCTCACCTCGTTTCGATAAGAAGAAAATGATTCCCGAAAACGACGTGACAATGATGAGCATAACAACAGACATCGCACTGGCCAATCCGATTTGATAATGCTGAAAAGCCATTTTATAAATGTATTGAACCGTGAACTCGGTTGCTCTAAACGGTCCACCACCCGTGAATGTCACCACCAAAGGATAGATTTTAAAGATTTCCATGGTGACCAAAATTAAAACCATAACTCTTGCTGCTTTAAGCGAAGGAAACGTGATAAAGCGAAACTTTTGAAGTTTACTTGCGCCATCCATTTCAGCCGCTTCATAAAGCGATTCCGGTATGCTTAAAAGCGCTGCTAAGAAGATAATCATGTAATAACCGGCTCTAGACCAAATGATGGCAAACACGACCGCAGCCCAAGCAAATCGAGCATCGCTTAAGGTGGGTGATGGGGTATAGGGTTGATTCACCCATCCGAGATTCGCTAAAAATCCATGAAGCGATGCAAGCGTCGTATTGAATAAACCAATATTTCCTGCTAGAATCCATTGCCAAATAATCCCGACCACAATGGCAGATATCATGACAGGCCAATAATAGACGGATCGATAAAACCCAAGTGCTTTGATGGGTTGCTTCAGCAATGTAGCCAGTAACAAAGCCACCGAAAACATCAAGGGAACCGTTACAAGCACTAAACCGATGGTGTTTCTCAACGCTTTGATGAAAAACTCATCTTGAATTAACGCACGGTAATTCGCGAAACCAACAAAATTGGCGGACCCAAACGTAAAGAGTGTCCGATCAGTAAACGAATATAAGATTCCGATAATAGCTGGCAAGATAATAAATATTGAAAAGATGAAAAGATTCGGTGCCAAGAAAATGTAGGGAATAACCTTTTGCTTAAATTTATAGTTTTTATACGATTGTATTTTGGTCGACATAAGGCCTCCTTACGTGTGGTTTTGGGTGATCTCCATGAATACATAACTAAAGGATGAGTGTTTCCGATAAAACACAGGGGGATATCCAATTTCGGCGTTCACAGTCACTTCGCCACCTTCTTTATACTCTGTACCGGTCCATAGATGAACCCATTCGTCTTTAGGAAGGTAAACCGTCATACGGTCTATGTTTTCAGAAATGACAGGCTGAACCATTAGATCCCGTCCAAATAAATACTGGTATTGCAGTTGATAGGCTTTTAAATCATCTTCGTAATGCATGAATAAAGGTCTTTGAACCGGATAACCCAATAAGGTTGCTTCATGAAACACGTGTTTGATGTAGGGTTTTAAAACGTGACGGATGGTGGTCATCCGCGCCATGTGTCTCATCGTATCGCTATTTTGATAAAACTGGAAGTTTTCATTGGGTCTGTTTCCTTCATGGGTACGCATGAGCGAGGTGAACACGTTCATCTCACACCAACGGTCAAACAGCTCTTTGGTTCGGATGTTTCCATGTAACGAGGTGTATCCGCCAATATCGCTATGCGTAAAGGGGTTACCGATGATGCCCGCTGACAAAGCGGCGGGAATAACGGAGGCTATCCCATCATGAATTTCCCAATTAACGCTTTGATCGCCAGCCCAAAGGGCGGTCGCGTATGTTTGAGAACCAAATCCTCCGGCGCGCATAAAGTAAAACACTTTTCCAAGGTTTTCGGTTTCCAAAACCGCTTGATAGTTGCATTTCGCCCAGAGCACTGGCCACTGGTTATGCATATGAACCGCATCGATTCCGTTATGGAGTTTGCAGTCAACCGGTAAATATTCACCAAAATCAGCCATCCATCCTTTAACCCCTAATGCGATTAAATTGGATTTGATGACTTCTTTGTACCAGGTGAAGGCTTCAGGATTCGTTAAATCGACGATTCCACAATAAAACTCACCAAAGTCCTCACGATACGATTCGTTGTTTTGATTAAGGACAAGATACCCTTTTT
Organism: uncultured Acholeplasmataceae bacterium; assembly: GCA_964553755.1. Lineage (GTDB taxonomy): Bacteria > Bacillota_I > Bacilli_A > Acholeplasmatales > Acholeplasmataceae > Peloplasma. The sequence goes on along the minus strand of CAZKLM010000008.1, from coordinate 41,285 downwards.
GCTCCGCTTCTAAAAACAGCGACTCATTTTCTAGCAAAAATGGACAAATGTAGGTTAGAAAATGAACATGTTGCTTTTCTAACTCTTGAATGACTTGTTTTAAATTGGGATAAAGTTTTGAGTTTAATACCCAGTTCCAATAAAGTCTTTTTCCAAACGTGGTAAATCGGTATCCGGCCCAATCCTGACACCATAGACCGCTTACTTTAACGCCATGGGATTGTGCCAAGTTGAGATAACCCATCACTTGGTCAAGTCCACCTTGAACGCCTAAAATCATTCCATCCAGCAGATAATCCGGTAACAGGGGGGGTCTTCCGGTGTAATCCGTTAAGTCAGTGATTAAATCGGTAAAATGGGCTTTTTGTGACCAAATAAACCCTTTGGGAACCTCCCAAACAAAAAACTCATGAAAGTCTTTGTTTTTAAAGTTAAACTCGCTATACGCGTAGGTATCTAAATGAAACCAATAGCGATGACTGGAAACAAATGTCGTTTCTGGATAATAGGTCGAATAATAATCTCCACCTGCTTTATCTTTTAAGTTGGCATAGAAGGTGGTTAATGAGTTTGGATCTCTTCCAACCCCCGACTCGCCTGTGAAAAGCGGGAAATTGCGACCTCTTAGATTGAAGTAAGACGCTTGTTCACCGCATCCATAAACGGATTCATCCTGAGTTGCGTTCAGTCGCATCCAAAACCGATTTTTAGTAGATGCGGTATGAAAATGACCGATGAGACGTCCGTTTAACTCTTCAAATCGAACCTCAAGACTAAGATTTCCAGATGAGAAGGTTAAAGTGTTTTCGGATCTGCGGACTTCCCTTAGGGGAATGCGTTCCATGATATAATCTTCAATCTCAAAATTACCACGATAGCTTTCAATGGTCTCTTTGCCTTCTCCTAAGTAAAAAGAGGGACTTTCATACGTGTGTTTGAAAAGAAGGGTGTGATGATAATGAACCGTTAAGTTGTGTTTGGCATCAATCTGGATGGTTAGCATGGTTATCTATCTTTCTTGTATTGGATTTCTAAATTCGGACCGGTGATTCCAACAAATGCCCCGAGAGCGATAAACGCTTGATGTTCAGGATGGGCAAGTAACCATTTGTTGGTTTTAAAAAGCAAATGATCCTCATCGGTTTTCTTGTTTTCGACCTTTTGGTACGCCATGTTAGTTCCATAAGGGAGGACGACACCGCATTTGAATCCGACATCGTCCACCTTACAGGGAGAGAAATGAAGTGTTGTATTCAACATTTCAAAAACAGTACGCGCAGGAACATAAAACACATCCAACTTTGAACTGTCATAGGACAGTTGATGAATATCGGATGTTAGTCCCAAGAATATAACCATGGGTGTTAAAGCGAGGTTAACTTCATTGGAGCGGTGGTATTCTAAAGCGTTTAGCTTCGTATTGTGTCCGTTCACATAACCCAATTGCAACGTTTGTTGAGGAAAGATTCGATTAAATAACGTGTGATCATTAAGAAACATTTGGAGGTTTGGATCATGCGCGATATAGGTATTATTGACGTCAGGCATTTGGGTATGGTTTTCAAGATAATCAAAATAACGCAAAAAAGGGGTGGCTTCTAAAACTCTTCCATATTTAGAAAACCGAATGTCGGTGATGGGGTAAATGGTAAGATGAGGATTTAGTTGCTGAATCTGATTAAGGTTCATGGTCTACCTGTAAGCGCTTTCTTTGAATGACTAAAAAAAATGGGGTTGTGATAATCTCCTAAAAAATAAGAAGAGATTCATAAAAAAACGATGGTTTTTAAGATTCTCTCTCTTTCTCTTTTTTGGATTAATTTGATTGAAATACCTTTTGATTTGCTCTTATCTTATCACTAAAAGAATCCGAATTCAACCCTTTTTAGATATTTTTATGCGCATATATGTATTTTTTTGTCGTTTTTTGATTGATGAATGCGGGTCCTTAAGTCTTTTGGGTTTTGAGATCTATAAAAAACTCATCGGCCCGATGAGTCCAGTTGAAAATTAAAACCAAAAAGTCAACAGCCTTTATTTAGAAAATCTCAATCATAAGAATGACAAGAAGGAAAATAATCCATACCAATGACATGCGATAAATCGAAGGATAGGTCTTATTCCCCGGACGCTCATACGCATGACGCTTGAAAATGCCCAAATAGGCCCAAACCACAGGAAGAGCAAAAACAACATTTCCAATGTTTAAAACCATCACGCTAGTTAGAATAACCCCCATCAATAGGATGACATGAGTGAGAATGACGGCTGTTTTATTTAATCCAGAAACCCCTAATGCTACCCAAAAGATGGTCATGTTTGCCAGTGTAGCAACGCTAATCCATCCAAGATATGCTGAAAATGTCCAATAAGCTAAAACATCATCCTTTGGCGTTTCTTGGACCAAGAACCCTAACGTGATGAGCAACAAAACCATCATCCCTGTAGACCATCCGATACGCTCATGATGCCAAACCCATAACCATGCCACATTGAATACTGAGGATAAAGCAAACAATAGATGAATGATCATGTAACTCCTCAAAACGGAATCTGACATGGGTTGATTAAGATGACGGTATTGAAAAATGAGAAAAAAGAGCATCATTGTATAGAGAATACCCCAAATAGAAAAGGTGAATCCCGATGGCTGGAACAAATTGGTGTACTTGTTGCTTACATCCCCTGTTTGTGTGCCATTGATCGGGATGGTGTTGGCTAATACATTGATCATAATCATGAAAATAAAGCATGTTGTAGCCAAAATGAGACTCCACAAAAACATATTTAGCCTCCTAGAAAACGTTTAACGATTATGTTTATACATAGTGTAACAAGAATGAATCACTCGTGCACCGGCGGACAGATAGATGTGTTGAGCCAGGTTTTTTCTTCCTGTGAAAAACGTCATATAATGCGCACCCCTGCTTGATAACTCGTAACAAAGGCGATGAAATAGCCCTTTGCCAAGCCCAAGTCCTTTGGCTTGTTCAAGCACTTGAATGCCTGCAAAATAACCTCGTTTGGACGGTTCAACGGCTAAAGGACCCGTAAACCCCATCATTTTGTCGTTATGCCAAGCCACCAAAAGAGGTCTTAAATCTCCATTTAAGGTGTTTTCTAAGGTGTTTCGCCAGTCCGGTTGATGGACTGATTCAATCAAATCCTTAAGGTGTTCTTTTTCATTCGAATGGTAAAACCGAATGCGATCATCTAAGATAAATGAAGTGTCTTGGGTTAAGTCCAATAGATAAACATCTTCAATTGTATGAATCTGAAACCCTTCTTCAACAAGCCAGGGTACATGAGGGTCTTTAATGGATATTCCAGGACGGGTGGGGTGGTGGATATGTTCAATCGGATACCAAGACGTCTTGACTGGATTTTGAAAATGAATCCACGTTTGAGACCAACCGTTCATAATGGATACTTCTTCTAGTCGTCTTAACATGGATTGTGTGGTTGTTTTATCATCGGATACAATGAATGTTACATAGACTTTCTGATTTAAAATGGATGCCATGATAAAGTCATGGCTTTCATCTTCTACCACAAGACTTTGATGCCAAATGTCATTAAAAGATTCCCAATCAAGGGTTTGTGTGTGGGGATGCTTTGCTTGATACACTAAGTAGCGTTGATACGTCGCTTCAGTCATTTGATGTCACCTTCTTAGTTTCATTTTAGCATGGTCCTTCTAAAAACCAAGAACTCAACAAAAAAGAGATCAAGCGATCTCTGTTTGTGCCTTGATTTGAGCGCGATACATATTGGCATAAACCCCGTCTTTTTTGAGCAAATCTAAGTGTTTACCTTCTTCCACTTTGATGCCTTTTTCAAGCACGACAATCTTGTCTGCTTGTTTGATGGTTGAAAGACGGTGTGCAATGACAATCACGGTCCGTTGGTGTTTAACCTTGTTTAAAGCCGTTTGGAGCATGGCTTCCGTTTCAGTATCGATGTTGGCGGTGGCTTCATCCATGACCAAGATGGCTGGATTATGAACCACAGCTCGTGCAAACGAGATGATTTGCTTTTCGCCTACCGATAGATTGCCCCCACCTCGAGTAATGATGGTGTGGATGCCTTTTTCCAACTTATCTAAAAGTTTCTTTCCTCCTATTTCATGAAGAATATCGATAATCGTCTGATCAGGAACCTCTAACCCAAATCGAATGTTATCCGCGATTGAGCCTTTGAACATAGCCGGATCCTGGAGGATGATTCCAACATGTTGTCGGTAACTGCGTTTGGTAAAGGTGTTAATATCGATTTGATCCACTAAAATTTGGCCTTTATCGATAGGCTTTAAGTCATAAAACCGTAAAAGAAGATTCATTAGCGAACTTTTACCTGATCCAGTATGTCCAACGATTCCGATGAGTTCACCTTCTTCAATCGATAAATCGATGCCTTTTAAAACGGGATGCCCTTCGTGATAGGAAAACCAAATATTATCAAACTGAATCCGTCCCTTAAACCGTGGAATCGATGTGAATGTTCCATCTTCTTGTTCTCCATCGATAATTTTAAAGATCCGTTCTGTTTTCACCATTGCGTGTTGAAGATTTCCGATTTCACGAAATAAGGTTCCAACTGGCTCAATAAGACGAGTGAGATAGTCGTTATAGGCATAAATAATCCCAGCGGTGACCACAAAACCAGCAACGGTCAAATACCCTTGACCAAAGTACAAGACAATGACCGATGTCACCAATGCACCAGCTAATCGAATCATGTTCCAACCAATCGAAAGATGAAGCAGGTTTTCTTTGATGCGTTCTTTCATAAACTCGTTTGACAAATCTTCAAATTTTTGTTCTGTTTGTTTGACAAAGTTGAAGATTTGAAGAATAGAGATCCCGTTGATGATTTCATTGAGCTGTGCGGTAATAAGCGAAGCGAGTTCATTGACTTTAACAGCAATCTTGTTCAACTTTTGGATAAAAAAGCGTAACCAAACATACACAACAGGGAAAACTAAAAGCGTCAGTAGAGCTAGATTTCGATCTAAATAAAGCATGCCTATATAGGCGAAAATAACGGCCATCGAAGCATTGATGAGCAAGTTAATGATGGTGGAAAACAGGTTCATCATGCCTCCAACATCACTGATAATCCGATTGGCGATTTTTCCAGAAGGCTCTGATTCAAAATACGTCATGGGCATTTTTTGTAACGAACGAACAGCATCTTTTCTAGCATCTCGAACAATGTTGACGTTAATCATTGCAGTGGAAATCCGTTGGATATAGGTGAATAGGATTTGGAGAAAAAAGCGAACAAACAAGGCAATCAAAAGAATAATCAAAGGTTGAATCGAGGGTTGATAAAACCCTTTGACTTCATTGGGTAACATTGGGGTGGCATCGTATTGTTTCTGGACTCCATCCACAGATGTGATGGTCAAGGTAGACCCATCAATCATACGATTTCCCGCAATGACCGCTTCTTCCACCCAGTAATACTTTCCTTGGACAATAACAATTGATTTAGGTTCTAATGAGGTACGCTTTTGACTGAATGAACGTCCTTGATAGGAAACCTCTTGATCGGCTGTTGAAACCTCATACCATGGTCTTTCGATCCCGACCAAATAATCATCAATGATGGATTTAACAATCAACGGGGCGACAAGACCAAGCGCTTGGACCACTAACATGGCCAAAAGGGTGATGGTGAGCAGTTTTTTATAGTTAGCGATATACCGCCAGACTTTTTTCATGGTTTTCATCGAATTCACCTCATCGAAATTTGTTCGATGTATTGATTTTTATACCAACCATCCACACGCAATAACGTTTCATGCGTTCCCGTTTGGGAGATTTTGCCATTTTCCAACACCAAAATCACATCAGCATCTTGCACCGCAGAAAAGCGATGAGCGACAATGATGTTTGTCTTCCCTTTTCGAAAGTCTTTAAGATGATGGATGATGGTGTCTTCGGTTTTCATGTCAACCGCGGACAGTGAATCATCCAAAATGAGAATTTGAGGGTCTTTAATAAGGGCTCTCGCAATCGATAATCTTTGTTTTTGACCACCCGATAAGGTGGATCCTGCTTCCCCTACCATGGTATGAATGTCTTCTGATAAAAACTGCAAGTCTTTCTCAAAATCCGCTATTTTGACGGCTTTATCTAAGGCGTCCATGGTGGCTTTCGGGTTTCCAAGCAGAATGTTGTCTTCAACCGATCGTTTAAACAGCATATGAGTCTGTGGAACATACCCCACAAGATTTCTGATATCTTCTATCCGATACGATTCTATCGGGGCACCATCAATCCAAATGTTACCGGATGTTACATTAAACTCTCTTAATAATTGACGAATCAAGGTGGACTTTCCTGATCCAGTAGGGCCAACAATGCCGATGGTTTGACCAGATAAGATGTTAAACGAGATGTTTTTGATAACGGGTTGTTTATCGAAAGGGTATTTAAAAGTGACATCTTTAAACTCAATGCGCTCAAATGTTAGTATGGGTTTTGAATCGATTTCATCGTGCACCACTGGAACATGCCTCATCACCTCATCAAACCGATCAACGGATATCATCGCGTTATTGATTTGTGAGAAAATGGTGGAAATGGAGATGATTGGTCCATAAAGAAGCCCAATATAGGCTACAAAAGTGATTAATCCTCCCAGTGTCATTTCCTGGTTTATGATAAAAAAGACCCCAAAAACAAACGCTAAAATGTAAGCTATTCCATAAATGACTTCGAACAATGGGTTAAACCAGTTTTCGTAACGGACAATGTACCGCCATGATTCTATATCTTTATCGATGGCTTGAAATTGTTTTTGAAGGTCATTGTCTTCTTGGACATACGCACGAAGCGCTTTTTGACCTTCGACTGATTCCAGTACCTTTTCAGTCATTTCAGCATAGATCTCACGATGCTTTTTAATGTATTTTCGTTTTTTGTTTCGAATCATATTTAAAATCGATAATCCAATCGGCATGATGGATACGGAAATCAGTGTCAACTCTAGATGAATGCTTGTCGCCATCACCCCAATAGCAAACAAAATCACGCCTACGTTAAAGATGATGCCTTCAAGCATCGACGATGCTGCTTGTGTGATGGCATCCAAATCGGCTGTGACTCTAGAAATAAGGTCCCCTTTTTCGTAGGTTTCAAAAAACTGAGAATCCATTTCAAAGAGATGGCTTAAGTATTTTTTTCTCATTTTGAAGGAAAGCAGTTGACTGGTCTTTTGTGAAAGATGGTTATAGATGAAACTAAGCCCATAGCGCGCTGTTGGCAACAACGCAAGCAAAAAAACAAGATAACTGAGCGTCTTTTTAGTTAGTCCTCCTGATACGATGGTATCGATTGATCGCCCTAAGACATAGGCTGGAGCAAGAGATATTGAGGAGATGGAAATCAGTAAGATTAGCAAGATGATGTACGTTTTTCGTTGCTCTTTAATAAACCAGCCAATCTTTTTAAATATATGGGTCATAGGATACCTCAATCTTTGAATCGACAATCCTTATTATACGCCTAAATGGGGCAACTCTTCAAGCCTAATGGATACCATTTGCATGAAAAAGAGTTTGACGCTTTTTCATAGAAAAACCATCCGCCTTGGTTTAAAAAAAGGCTCTTTTTGTTTTCTAATGGCTGTGTTATAATAAGGGTGCAGTTACGTTAACGATGATCAAAATGAATCTAAAAAAATAAAGGAGAGTACCATGTTAAGTTCGAAAGAATGTATGGCTTTGGAATCCCGTTATGGCGCAAAAAACTATAAACCTATCCCTGTCGTCATCAGCAAAGCCAAAGGGGTGTGGGTGTGGGATCCCGAAGGTAAGAAATACTTAGATTGTCTTTCAGCCTATTCGGCAGTGAATCAAGGGCATCGTCATCCGAAAATCATCAAAGCGGTTAAACAACAAATGAATCGGGTAACACTTACCTCTAGAGCGTTTCATAATGACCGTCTTGGATCTTATATGAAAAAGCTGTGTGGCTTTTCTGGTTTTGAAGTGATTCTTCCTATGAACACCGGTGCTGAAGCCGTTGAAACTGGCATTAAAGTCGCTAGACGATGGGGATATAGAGTCAAAAAAGTTCCAATCAACCAAGCCGAAATTATTACAGCCAATGAAAACTTCCACGGACGGACCACCACCATCGTCGGTTTTTCAACCGATGAAGGCGCTCGTGCTGATTTTGGTCCTTTTACCCCAGGGTTTATCAATATTCCCTATAATGATCCAGAAGCTTTAGAAAAGGCCATCACCCCACAGACGGTCGCATTTATGGTTGAGCCAATTCAAGGTGAAGCGGGCGTGATTATTCCGGATGAGGGTTATTTGAAAAAAGTAAGAGAAATCTGTGATCGCCATCAAGTACTTCTCATTTTAGATGAAATTCAAACTGGATTTGCTCGAACAGGAAAGATGTTTTGTTTTCAGCATGAGAATGTCATCCCCGACCTTCTTCTTGTTGGAAAAGCGCTCAGTGGAGGCATATTGCCTGTATCAGCCGTTATCACAAGACACGATATTATGGATGTCATCACTCCGGGTTCACATGGTTCAACATTCGGTGGAAACCCACTAGGATGTGCTGCTGCTGAGGCCGCCTTGGATGTCTTGATCGATGAAAAACTAGACGAGCGTTCAAGCGAATTGGGTCGTTATTTTCTAGACGGCATCAAAGCGATAGCATCTCCTTTATTTAAAGAAGTGCGTGGCAAAGGATTATTGATTGCTATTGAACTTCATGAATCTGCTGGTGGTGCTAGACAGTTTACGGAAAAACTTAAAGAAAAAGGTGTGCTTGCGAAAGAAACGCATACTCACACCATCCGATTTGCTCCACCTTTAGTAATTAAAAAGAAAGAGATTGATTGGATTTTAGAGATTTTGAAAACCGTGTTTGCTTGATTATCCTTGATAATAAAAGACCCTTCTTCCACGAAAACCGTGTAAGGAGGGTTTTTCTTTAGAGCTTTTTCGATAAGTAGATCACAAGATCGTCATCATTCATGCATGGCCCATAAGGTTCAACGGGTTTGTCCTGATACCAAATTCCAGTTCCATCTGGCACATACCCTCTTTTAACATAGAGCCTTTGTGCAGCCCCATAGCCTTGATGCAACCCACAGGCTAGTCCAATGTGTCTCGCATACGTTTTCACGTGGGCTTCAATCGCATCCATAATGTGTGTTCCAATGCCTTGTTTTTGGCATCTTAAAAACACATTTAAATCAACCACGATGGGCATGTTCATGTTCTTAAATGGACCAAAAGGTGCATAAGGAAGAAGCGTTGCATACCCTAAGATTCGATCTTTATCATGCGCGATAAAAACCTTCCTCTCATAAAGCTCTTGTTCGCTATAATACCGTTTAAGAGTGTCTAGGTCTTTGTTCCACCCTTGATCGATAAAACACTGATGAATGGCTTCAATATCGCTTTCGATCATTCTTCTAATGTTAACAAGCATACGGATTCCCCTTTGATGATTTTGATGGCTTTATTATATCATGAATCGTATAAAAAAACCTACCTGGGTTAGGTAGGTTGATGACGTTGATTAAGACTTGGTATACGTGATTCCGAGTTCTTGGAGTTTAGCAACCCGATCATCTGTATCTGGATGGCTTGATTTTAAGTTAGCCCATAGACCTTTTTGCTTAACGCCATCGAAACTATCCAATACACTTGCCAGTTCGTTTCCATAGCCTAAATCAAACGCAAAACTATCGGCAAGGAACTCATTTTTTCTACTGGAATGCATGACAAGGAGTGTTCCAATCTTGGTCCAAACCCACATAACGAAAACCAAAATCACATCAATAAAGAAATTGGTGATTAAGACCGCAACACTATCCATGGCAATCGCAACAAGCAGTCCGATCAGTTGAATAATGAGACGGTAGATGACAAAGATGAACGTCACGATAAAGTTTCCTACCGTAATGATAAGAATCAAATCGGTGTCCTTGTGTGCGATATGTCCAAACTCGTGCGCAAGAACAGCTTTGATTTCCTCGTCTGAGTATTCAAGAAGGCCTTTGGTTAAACAAATGGTTTTTCTTCCTGTAGCAAACGCATTGGGTTCTTTGTCGTTGCTCATGAACAATTTGACATGATCAGAGATTCCGTTGTTTTTTGCTTTTACTTTTTGATAGACTTCATCAAACAAAGGCATTAAACGGTTCAAGTACTCTTTACGCTTGATGGGTTTGCATCCTGTTTGTAAACGCAAAATCCACTCGCCAATGGGAGAAAGTGCTAACAAAATAGAGACAATGTACGCGATAATCCCCACATAAATGCCTGTCGTCTCTTCAAACCCTCGGCTGAACAAAGCAACAATAATGAGCACGTTCATGATTAAATAAATAATCACACCAATGTTGCTTTTCTTGAACAAATTCTTAAAAAAGTCAATAAAATACATCGTTTTGTCCCCTTCTTAATCGTTATTTTAGATTAATTTTACCCTTTATTTAGATAAAAAGCAAGAGCATCAAAAAAAGCATCTCATTTGGATGAGATGCCTAAAACCACGGTTTTTCTAATTCACTCCTTGCATGGCTCGATTGATTGTGGCTTTTTCAATCTCTCCGACATGCAATAAGGTGTTTTCAAAAGCTTTTGCCTGTTCAAGCATAGCTTGATAGAGATTGTTGAATCCTTGAAGACTCGTCAGTGTAGCTCCTAACTCATCGTAGTAAATCCGGTCAATAAATCGCCCTAAGTCTAATTCTTTTTCCAAATCCACATAAACCGTAATCATCGCATAAAACACCCCTTCTTTATCGATTCGACCGAATGTGACGAACAAATAAAGCACACTTAACTCCTGCGTTTGTGATTCAGCAAAAATCCATTCGGTTTTTTCTGGGGATATGGAAACACCTTCATAGTGTTTGAGCTCTCGATAAGCTTCGGTTAAATAGGGTGTGGGATCAAAATCATCATGATTTTCCCCTTGACAGGCTGACAACATCCAACCAAGAATCCCCACCATAAACAGTACCATCATTTTTTTCATGAAAAGCTCCTTCTCTTAAGCCTTCAGAGTAGCTATTATTCTTTGAGTGTGTGTTCCATTTTATGAAACTTTAGATGAAAAATCAACGCGTTTGCTTGGTTTTACCTTCTTGATTATCTTTATAGATTGGTTATGTCTGTTAGAAAAACAGTTTAAATGTATGCCTGCTTTCCTGAAATTGATCAAAGTTTTCGAGAAAAAGAATATGGTCATAAGACCCTTCTTGGATGGTTTTTTGCAAAGAGTCATTAAAGTATCTTAAATCAATCACATCGATTTGTTGAAAATAATCGGTTAAAAAGGGAATAACACTATTGGCGTAAGAGTCTTTAATAACGAGGATTTTTGCTCCTTCATTCATCGTATCAATGGACAAGAATCCATGGTTGCCATAAAGAAAACCATCATAGTAGTTGGCTGAATCTAAGGCTCTTTGATTAAACAAATGATCGTAGGTTTGATCATAAAGGGTCATTCGAACCTCACGGTCCAAGTAGAAAAAGGGTTCACTTGGATAAAACAATGGCAACATTTGTTTATAGTGAGATCCTAAGAAGCCATCTTTTGATTGAATGGGATACGCATCATACTCTTTAATCATGATTCCCATTTGATCTAAAATGATGGAAGCGGCTCCATAAGCTCCTTTCAAATTCCAATGATGGTCGCTTTTATAAAACAAAGGCTCCTTTGGCTGGTCAAAAATCTTACAGGGATCAACCCGTCTTTCATGGTTAAAGGTGTCCATCCACTCTCTTTGATCGATCCATAAAAAGGGGTGTTTTAAATACTCCCGATGGACGTGATAAGACGTCATGGCGATAAAGGCTAAACTGTTGGGATGACGATCCAAAAACTTGCTTAGATGGTCTTGATTGCTTTCAAGACGATGATGAAAGGAAAACTGTTTTTTGAATAAAAAATCATGCTCCCCTTTGACCACATTCTTATACTCATTTTTTTGCATCACCGTGTAGGTGAATGTTTTAATTTTGACCCATCCGTTTCGAAACATGAACTGATCATTGACATAATTCTCATACTGTCGTTGATACGTCCCATTTAACACATTTTGGAGAGAAAACGTTGGTTTTTGTTGCAGATATCGATTTTCATAGTCTGAAAAAAGGGTGGCTGGCTTAGCCCACTCAAGCACGCTAAATGCCATTAGGATGAACATTATCCAATTGAGTCGTTTCATAAGCATCTCCTAAAATCGAAAGTAAAGAAAGGGGTTATAGGTTGAATCCACTAAGTAAGCAATCGAAAGAATAAAAAGCGTTGCGTAAATGAGCGATTGACTGAACTTAGGCAACCGAGTAAAGACTTTTGATAAAATCGGTGTTGATAAAACCGCAGCAAATCCCAAAACAACACCATAATTGGAAAGAAAATAAAACACATCCTTATCCAAACGAAACTGAAACAGATAAGACATGAACTGTGACATGTCTGTAAAATTTTCAAAATGGAAAATGACCCACCCGATGGATACCATAAAAATGACATAGATTCTTGAGACTATGGGATGCTTTTTCAACCATGGAAGTGTCCATGTCTTCTCGATACTAATAAGCATGAAAAAATAGAGACCCCATAGTAAAAAGTTCCAATTGGCTCCATGCCAGAGCCCTGTGATGAGCCAAACAATTAGTAAATTTCGAATCAGTTTGGTTCGATTGCCACCCAGTGGGACATAAACATATTCACGAAACCACATGCCTAATGAAATATGCCACCTTTTGAAAAACTCTGTGAAACTGCCCGAAATATAGGGAAAATCAAAGTTTTTCATAAAGGTAAAACCGACCATCATGCCCAATCCAATCGCCATCATGGAATATCCTAAAAAATCAAAATAGATTTGAAACCCGAAACTAAAGATGCCAAGCCAGGCCAAAGGCATAGAAAGAACCTGTTGGTCTTTGATGCCTTCCCATAGGGCGCCCATCTCATTGGCGATTAAAACCTTGCTAGCCAGGCCCAGAATAAACCATTGAAACCCGTGTTTCAAGCGTTGAATATGAATCTCCGGTGTTTTAAGCTCGTGAGCAATGGATTTATACTGGATAATCGGACCAGCAATAAGTTGAGGGAAAAGACTAACATACGCTCCAAAATCGATGATGTTTCGTTCAGCTTGAATTTTCCCTCGGTAAACATCAAGGGTGTATGACATCGTTTGAAAGGTGTAAAAGCTAATGCCCAGTGGCAACATAATGTCGATGAATGGGCCCTTAAGGGGAAGAAATAACGAACCCATTTGCTGGAGAAACCCAAAATACTTGAAAACAACGAGTATCCCAATATTAAACACCATGGATCCCACTAAAAACCATTTCATCCGACGTGGATAAGCGCGGTTTTTTTCAATCCCCAGCGCCATGCTATAATCGACTAAAATCGAACTGATCATCAAGACAATGAATCGAACATCCCCCCATGCATAAAACACCAAACTTGCAACAAGCAAAATCGCGTTTCGGTATTGGGTTGGAAAAAGATAGACCGCTAAGATGACAAAAGGCAAAAACCGTGCGATAAAAAGCAAGCTGCTAAAGAGCATGAGCGTTTACTTTAATGCACTTTTTAGTGCTTCAATGGCTCTTTGTGACTCATTCTCATAATGGGTATCGTCTTCAAAATCGTCTGTGTATGCACCCAGCATGATGAATGCAACCAAGTTATGTTGAACAAAGACCTTAGATGCATTGACCTTCGGCATGTTCATGGGGTATTGAAACGATTCATGAATCAAATAGTTTTGATAATCAAGAAGCGCTTCTTTGAGTTCATCGACATACCCGTCTTTAGCAATCAAAATAATCAATGTATCAACGCTCATGGTAAATAGAGGACCTTCAGCGAAATAAGCATCGATCCGTGATAGATCTATTCCATAGACATGCTCAAGCATTTCTTCTGAAATCTCAGCTTGTGGATAATAATCCTCTTGAAACGTTTCTTTAATGGCCAAAACAGCCTTTTCCAAATCGGTTTCTGTATAGGATTGGGACCCTAAACAACCTTGAAGCAACCCCAATAAGAGGGTGAGTACGATAATTTTTTTCATAACCTTATGATCTCCTTGTCCGTTTAATCATTCTCATTCTAGCATAGACTAAGTGACAAATTCGTGACAAAATTCGGACGAGTTCGGACAAATAATCAAAGAAAAAACTCACCTTTTGGGTGAGCCATTGCTGTTTCTGTTAACCGATTACCCCTTATCCGTTGTTTGCTTTTTTACAGATTTTAAGTACTCGAGTACGCCCTTTCTTTGGGGTTTATTGAGGGACTTATGTTGGTACATCTTATCATCGATGTCTTGATAGGTTTTTTCAAAAAGGGTAGGCTTGGTGATCACACCGATGCCGTAAGAAAAATCAACCTGTTGGTTTAACTCTTTCTTAAAGAAGAACGTTTTTGTTTGCTCGATTAAATCAATCAACGTTTCTTCTTTTGCGTTCTTTTCAAGGTATAAAAATTCATCGCCACCCATTCTAAAGATGAGTGATTCTCTTTGAGAAGACGCTTCTTTCAATGCTGTGACAAAATCAATTAACAACTGATCTCCGGCTTTATGTCCCAAAATGTCATTGATTTGTTTGAGATGATTGACATCAACAATGACGAGACCGCAAGGAAAAGGATTCTTTTTATACGATTCAAGAAACGATTCAAAGTAGTTTCGGTTGAAACAACCTGTCATTTTGTCGGTTTGCTCAGCTTTTTTAATCGCATTCATCAATTGGACATTATCGGTTTCATCGTAAAATAGCACAAACAAACCTTCTCGGTCAAATTGGTTGACCTTCAGTTTTTGACGATACATGTGAATGTATTTCTTATCGGGTTCGTATTTGGATGTTAGTTCATCCATATCCTCATAGAGAATGACATGAGCGGATAAGGCCTTATAAAACTGAGATAATGTCTTGATATGGGCGGATTTTAAATCAAAGTGTGAAAGAATGGATTCGGAAAATTCAATGATATGATCCTCATCATCCGCAATCACATACATTTCACGCATCTTGTTAAGCAGGTGAACACGGCTGGTTGTAATTAATGCGAAATTGAAATCTTGTTTATGGATGATGTAATAAAGAACAAAGGCAATCAAAGAAAGAAACAAATAGGTCGGATCTAAGCGTAATGTATGAATAAAGATATGATAGATGTTAATAAATAGACCTAAGATGATGCTTAAAACAAACGCATTAAACAAGGACCAGTCTTTTCGCTTTTTTCCTTCCTTATACAAATAGAAAAGCAATCTTGAAAACGCTAAGACAATCACAAGATAACTGATGCTTAAATGGACATAAAATAAAACACCTGAGCGTGCGGTGATAAACGATTCCGCTGTGATGGTGGAATCCATGGGCAAATCGACATAAAGAAGGTGCCAAAAGTTGGTGAGTGCCGCGGCCACATTAACCACGAAGAAAAGAATGAATGCAATCTGAAACGGTTTAGTGATTCGGGCATCCATGAAGCGGTAGACAACATTAAGCACGTGATATGTCGTAAGAAAAACGATGGGGTAAATCAACAAACTGGCAAAATAAACAAGGACGTATTCTTGAAGCACGTTTTGAAAAAATAGCAAAAATCCCCAGCATAAAACCACCGAGCTGAGTCCGCTTAACGCACGGTATTTAGGAATATGCCTGATATGGCTGAGTGCATATAGTGGAACTGCCGATAAAATGATTGCAAACAAAAACAAAAACCATAAGTGTGCCGGCATGATGGACTCCTTTCTTGATGCAACTAGTCGGTGATGTTCAAACGGTAAAATGCCACATTAACCCCGTTCCATGTTCGAAGACCTGTTACATTGGATTGGGCGGTACTGCCAAAGACATCGGAGACATACACGTGTTCAAATAAAAAGACGTCATCGATCCATACGCGTATCTTTTTTTGACTCAACATAGGGTCAACAACAGAAATCTCCATGCGGATGGTATGGGTTTCTGTCCACCATGGATTGGTGTTGTCTTTGACCCCTCCTGTGAGTGTCCATTGCCCAAGGGCATCAAAGCGAATGCCAAAGCGAACCACAGGGCTTTGTTCAACTCCATCGATTCTTGGACGAATGATGACTTCTCCTCCTGTGTACCCACGATCAATTTGCAAAGCCCAACCTGTATCCGATTGGGTGGAGGGATTTGTGACGATGGTATCAAAGAGGATGCCATAACCGCCATTGGTTCCTTCAGAGAGGATTTGGGCATCTAAGAAGATTTGATAGGTTTCTTTGGGATTGGGAATGTACATGAGACCGCCACTTGATTGAAGCGATTGCCCATGATCCGTAAAACTTCCAACAGGTATGGTGGATCCAAAACTAACCATATCTGTCAACCGTACCGTGTCAAAGTCATAATCGGTTAGTGGTGGATCGATTGGATTCATGGGATCCCCTAAAACCCATTTTTGTTCTAGGATGTCCCACTCATAAAGAGGGTATGGTGGCATCGGTTGAACCAGTTTACTCAAATACCCTGTAGAAAAAAGCACATTGATTCGCTCAGAATCGGTGGTTGTTCCACTGAAGACATCCAATCCAGAAATAGATTCTCCCATCCGATACAAGCGCGTGGCTTCATTGAGCGTGTTGATATTGGCTTGATTGGCATTGATTTGAGTGCGTTCGATTAATCCGGTAAGGGTCGGAACCAAAACCAGCGCTAAAATGGCCAAAATGACCAAGACCGCTAGCAACTCGATAACCGTTATTCCAGCTTTCCACTTAGACACTGTTATTCAACTCCACCCTTATAAATGTATCTTTTTGATTCATCCTTTTGTTTCTTAAACAAACGGTTGATTGCCCGTCAAATTCATGTTTTCTCACACCATGCATGGTTTATTGGTTCAAAGGAGACGGATACCCTTATTTTAACATTGAACGAAGGGAAATGCGATGGGTCTTCCATTAATTAAGAAAATCTTAATCCCTCCAAGTCTGAGTCTCAATGATTCGTTATAAGGCTTCAGTCGAACTTAGCGTCATTTAGCAAACCCGGATGGATCCAATCTAACTGATAGTGTTCTTTTAATAAGGTTTTTTTGAGGGACCAGTAGGGGTAACAATACCCCATGTTTCCAGGCAGTCCAATCAGTTGATGAAGGGTCTTTTCTAATTCCAAATGGATGGTTTTATACGTGCTCGTGTTTTCAATGGGATCGTAGGTGATGGCGTGTATCGGTTTATTTTTTGGGATATCCGATGAATCAATATCAAAAACACGCATACCAAAAGCGATCACATTTTCCCTCATGGTTTCGAGTTTATTTAACACGTCTTGATAGCATCGTTTCACTTGATTATGTTCACCGTTTGCTCGGTAAAGAGGTATGAGCGCCCACAAAAGGTCATAGGTTAACTGAAAATCGTTAAAGAAAGAAGAGATGTCTAATAGACCTTCGTAAGCTTTAATATGAAATGAAAGGTCTTTGGTTTTTAGTTGTTCTAATCGGTGTTTTAAATCATAGACATGAAAGACCGTGATATCTTGTGTGTAAAGGTTTCGATGAAGGGTGTTCTTTAATCCGTAAACCATAACCAAATCCTCATGTTGATTAGGCGAATGAGGGTACACTTTTTCTTCGAAAAGGAAACACATATGAAGGGCTTCCTCATATGCGTTTGATTCCATTTTTTCATGAATCGTTTTTAAGAATGCTTCTTTCGTTTTTGTCCAATTGACTCGTTGTTTTGTTGACATAAATCCCCCTTTATGGTGATACGAGTGCTATTGCCTTAACCGTTTTTTAGAGATTCAGTGTTGAATAAAGCAGATGACTCGTTTTCTATCATTGCGTTAACTTACGTCTCCCACTCAATAGATGACTCCTTTTTTGACGACTTAGGAATCGGAAAGAGTTTAGAAACACGCGCTTGATACTCGCGATACTCAGGACGTGTCAATAAAATTTTCTTTTCCATCATGGGAATGCTTATAAAAAGAAACATAAAGAGCATAAGCAGCGGCATCAAAACCAATACGTCAATGCTTTGTTTCCAAGAAAGATAGATGAGATAAAGACCCACCCAAACGAACACCTCACCCAAATAATTGGGGTGTCTTGAGTATTTCCATAAACCGGTTTGAATAATCCGCTCTTTTTGAGTCTTATCCGCTTTGAACGCTCTGAGTTGCTGATCAGAAATCCCTTGAATCATCGTAGCAAGCACGATGATCAGTGCCCCAAATACGGTCAACCATTGAACCGATTGTGCTTGTTGGATGACATAGATGGCACCGATCAATTGAAGGTAAACCATGAAGGTTGGAAAAAGATGAATACCCAAAAAATTGGCGATCGTCCACATTCGTTTTGTTCGATTCTTAATCATGATATACCGCCAATCCACATAATTGAATCCAGTCCATGCCATGCACCAATTATACGTAAGTCTAATCGACCAAAAAAGGATAGCCGTGTTCATGAACACAACAGGTCCGTTTAAAAAGGTTCCTAGATCAAACGAAAGAAAAATGAGTATCACAGGGGGTATGACGCTCCAATAGGGATCATAGAGGCTACTATTATGGATGATATGACCCACAACAAAGATAAAAAATGTCATGGATACATTGACGAGTAAAACGCTTAAGATTAACGACTCTATTCGAATGAGACGAAAAAGCATCAATCCAAACAAAAACGCCAATACATAGATCACGGCTATAATCACTAAAGAGATTGTTTTTTGATGCATAAAAATCACGCTCCATTGTTCAATCGTTATTATACCATTAAAATTCAAATGGCATTTGAAATCTTAAAACTTAAGGCGGATTAACCCGGCTTTATATCGGTCCCGATTTGGATAGTTTGGCTTCATATGGTATACTATGGACATCGATATGGTCCCATATCTTTTTTTATCATTATGCATAATGGAGGTTAATAATCATGCATTTAAGCGGACAAACTCCCCTTTTTAGGGCTAAAAATTTGGAAAAACATGTTGGAATAGCGCCCATCTACCTTAAGCTGGAAGGAAGCAATCCAACCGGTCATAAAAATGACCGGATAACGGAATCGTTGATTCAATATGCTATGGATCAAGGGCATCAAAAAATACTCGTTTATGGCTCGGATCCCTACATGCGCTCGGTGGTTTACTTTGCTCAAAATAAAGGCCTTGATCTTTACGGGGTTAAAAATCGCCATACGCTTAAACAGCAAAAAGCACATCCGTCAATCGATTGGTTATCGATTTCTAAGAACCCTCGTATGCGATATGAGGAAACCTATGAACGGTACGCCAAAGACAATGGATTTTTCTTTCTATGTGAAACCGATAATAAACCCTTTATTCGAACCCTTTCATTGCAGAAAATGGCTGAAGAAATCTATGATAAAGTACCAGAAATGACCCATCTATGGACACAAGCAACATCTGGGAGCACTTTGTATAGTCTTTATCACGAGACGTTAAGACAATGGGTCAATCAATCGATTTCATCGCTGCCAAACATGATATGTGGAACAACCCATGACAGACTTTCATCCATGTCCTATGATGCCTCACTCAAAGAAATCATGACATCATCAAAGACGATGCTATTGCCTGTGGATCCTCACGCATTGAAAGAAACCGCGCATCTCATTCGAAAACTTGAAAACATTGTCGTTTCTCAAAATGAAGCTTATGCGTTATCCGCGTTTCTTAATCACAGCAAAACACCTTCAAAAGAAGGCGTTCACGTGATTGTATTAAACGATGGAAAAAGTGTGATAAACGTAAAAGAAATATCCAAACAAGCTCAACATGATGTGGATGACTTGGTGACCACAACACGACGTTTATTAACGCCCTATCAGGATTCCATTGAAGAGACGAAAGACGCGATTAAAACAGCACTCGAGTTAGGTTATATCTTCACTGCTACCGATAAACACCATATTCAAGGAATATGTGTTATCGTTCCTACTGGCTTTGATGCGTTTATTCCTTCCTACCATTTGGCTTATATTGGGGTTTTAAAAGACACAAAAGGCAGAGGACTTGCTACCGCTTTAATTCAACAAGCCATCGAAAAAACGCAAGGAAATCTTTCTTTGCACGTGGATAAAACAAACAAAAGCGCTAAAAAACTTTATGAAAAAATGGGATTCATTCATGCTTATGATCGGATGCTTTATAAAGGGTGATTTGATTTCTTATCTCGCATTTTTAAAATGAAATGAAAAAGGCTCAACCAGTGAGCCTTTTTTACCTGTTACACGAAAATCGTTGGTTTTTGATAGAGCAGTATGGTAATCAAATCGATTAACCAAAAAATAAAGATGCCACCAACTATCCAAACAATGCCTATGATGATCAATAAGAAGTCGTTTTTAGATAGGCCTTTGGCTACACGATAAATGCCCCAAGCAAGTCCGTCTACAACAGGAAGGGCCAAAATGATTTTCAAAATCCAGGGAAGTTCATCAAACGCTTTAACCAATTTTTTCATAGCAATCCTCCTCATTTATGGTTCCTTTTTAGTCCTATTTGGATTGAAAATCAAACCATGTGCTAGTAGGTGATTAACGAGATGGTATTCTTTCCGTTGGTCTTACTTTTATAAAGTTGATGATCAGCAACACTCATGAATGCATCTTTAGCCTTATGGGCACTAGGAATGGTCTCAGCAACGCCGATTGAAACCGTGACTGGGTCGTTTATTCCCAATTCTTGATGAATCGATTGGATGTTTTTAGCCATTATTGAGGCGATTTCATGGGCCTCACCAATCCGACATTCAGGCATTAACACCACAAATTCATCGCCCCCATAGCGCGCCACGAAATCCCGTTCATCGCGTCCCGATTGAGCAAGCAATTGGGCCACATGTTTGACTACTTCATCTCCAGTTAAATGGCCATAGTGATCATTAAATGCTTTAAAATTATCGATATCAATCATCATAAGAACAAGCGGTTGTTTTAACGTTTGAGCGTTGATCCATAACTGATCATACATGTCATCAAACAGGCGTCTATTAGCGATACCGGTTAACCCGTCCTTTTCTGATAGAACTTTCAGTTTTCGGTTAAGCTCATCAAGTTGTTTGGTTTTCATGGCATTTTTAATCGCAATCGCCAAGTACGAAGTAAGGGTTTGCATGAGATCTTGATGGGTATCCGAGTACATGTTTTTTTCTTTTGCTTGAATGCTAAAGACACCAATGATCTCCCCTTCGACCATTAATGGTGCATACATTGCGCTGTGCATGAGTTCTCCTCGTGTTGAAGAAAGAGCCTTGATATATTTCTTGTACTCTTTTTGAACATCATTTACTTTAATGGCTTTTTTATTCAAGAAGCTCCAAACACTCCAGCTATTTTTATTGTTTAAGCTCAATGTAAAACTTTCCAACATGCGATTGTTTTCAATGAAGAGGTCGAATCTCAGTCCGTTAATTGATTCATCGTAAAGACCAACCCCAAGACATTCAGCCGGCATTATCATGTTCACATTTTCGTAGAGTTGCTCAAAAATATCGCTTAGTTCATGGGTTTTGGTCATCGTTTGACCAATGGTGCTAAGCACATGCATGCTTTGATAACTCTTTTTTAGTTCATTGGATAACTGTCGATAGATCTTCGTCTCTTCCAATGAAGCGGTCAACTTGGATTGAACTTCAATGCTGTTGATGCGTTCAATCCGACGGTTTTCTTCAACCACTTTGCTGGCTTGATGGTATAAACTTAAGTGATGATAGGCTTGATTCGGTTCTTGTCTTTTTTCAAAGTAGAACGCCAGATGCTCGTGAACCTTAGGAATCAGTTCGTCCATTTTCATTTGGGTTGCTAAATCAAGCGCAATCTTAAAAAAGTGCTCTGCATCTTTAGGTCGATCCATTAAATCGTAAGTCATGCCGAGTTCTAGGTATATTTTAAATAAAATGTAGGTATCTTTGGATTCGTTGGCTTTTTGAACGCCTAAATCCAAGCACCGAATGCTTTCATCATAATTCTTCTTGGCTTGATGGAGCCGTCCCATTGAATGATAACTATGGGCCAGCAACAAGACCTTATTGTGTTTTTTAGCGTGGTTTAGTGCGTTTAAAGTATAGTTTTCGGACTCAATTAGGTTATTCAAACTAAAATAGACGTTTCCCATATTGAGATTGGCGATGGCTGTACCATACGAATCTTCAATTTCCGACGTTTTATTGAGACTTTGTTGGTAAAAATAGAGCGCTTTAGGATAATCCTTTAAGTCTTCATGCATCGTCCCGATGTTGTTAAGGATCTTTGATTCTAGTTCTCCAAAACCATGATTTCTAGCAATGGCCAGCGCATTGTTGTAGTGGGTGATGGCTTGATCGAGGAGTTGAACCGTCACATAGACATTCCCTAGCCCAATTAACGCATCCACTTTAGTGTGCATCTCATTGATGTGGTTAGAAATTTCCAATGCCCTTGATAAAAAGTCAACCGCTTCAGAAAAATTCCCGTTAATCCAGTGGCATCGTCCAATGCGGACATAACATCTGGCTTCCTGTTTTTTAAACCCAAGTTTGATAGCAATCGAAAGGGCTTCATTCGCATAATGAAGGGATTCTTCAGTATCGCGTTGTTCTGCTTCAATTGCTTGTCCTAACAAGGCTTCGACACGCTCGATATGGGACTTTTCTGTTTTCTTCTCTTGATTCATCCTGTCACAGCTCCTTTCCGGTCTACGATAAAAATGCGTTATCAAAAAAATGCCGCACGTCTATCTATGGGATTACTATCATTTTACTGGATAGAAGATTATTTTACTATACCCCCTATGAACATCGTCGGATTTAACTCGTTGATTTGAGGTTTTTGTAACCTTTTCTTAAGGTTTGTTAAGAATTGAGACGCAAAACCGATCTAAAAGATAATTTTAGGCACCTTGGCTTTATCACCTAGAACATGGTTAAGTAAATTAAGGGCATGCTCGGAACTCGGGGTGACTTTAAAGGTTTCTTTAGTGGTTTGAAAAACGAGATAATCCGGTTGAATCTGGTTTTGACTGTCTTTGGTTTTGGGACGTTTGACACGTATTTTAATGATTTGATCAAACATCAATTGAAAGTTTTTGGGATGCTCGTTTAAGATCTCTTCAAACGTCATCGTGTTGTATTTTTCGGGCAGCTCATAGCCATGGCTCATGATAATCGATAACCGCTCTTTAAACGATTTTCCTTTGACTTTTTCATTCAATAGACGTTCGGTCTCTTTTCGGGCCTCTTGGGTTAGATAAGAAAAAATAAGACGCTTATCCGTAACAAAAATGTTGTAGGGGGACGCTGCTAAGAACTTCTGTTTTGAAATATATTCGATTACCCCTAATTTTACTTCATTCATGAAATCACTCCTTTTGGACAGTATAACATAGAAACTTACACATATCAAAAAACTTCACGATAAAGGCCTTTTTATGGCCTAATAATGCTCTTTATCGAACAAAAAGACCCAACTCACAATTGAATTAGGTCTTGGCTTTTTGTGTGTTTTCTTCTTACTCTTTTGGAATTTCAACCACACATAGACTGTCGTCTAATGTTTTAAAGTACACGTTGTTTTCTTTTTCCAATGTCTCATAGACCCATTGAGTCAATTTAGGATCCTCAACTATTCGTGCAGGTTTAAAGACATAGACAGGTTGTTTAAGATCATAAGAAACCAAAAGTTGGTGACTTTTTTGGATATCCTTTACTTTTGGGGTATCTTTCTGAACAAGTGAATAATAGAGATTACCCTTTTCAACAACACTTAAGTAGCCTTCTTTTTCTTCAAATTTGAACTTAATGACGCGTTTCATGTTCATCCCTCCTTCATCCATCATACCACAGAATTCATGTGGTTGATTCTCGGTGCTCCGCTTGCTTGCTTTTCAAAATGGCAATGGGTTAGTTCGATTTTCGGAATAAAAACACAACATCGTCTGCGATATACTTGAGCCACAAGAAATTTTCTAAAACCAAGTAGGTATCCGTTGTGCTTCCAAGGGTTAGATACAAAATATTGTCTCCTGCTTTTTCACCCGGTTCTAATCGCCATGTTCCATGAATTACATTGGTGTATGAAGACTGAATCACGGTATACGATTCGGTGAATGTTCCATCTTCCCTTATCACAATCGTGTGATTCGATACCAATTGTTGTTGATCACTTCTGCTATAAAACACATATTGGCCGATAATGCTGCCTTGACACGGAACCGTAACCCCCGCTTGATAATCAATGGTTATTCGGATGAAATCGGCATAATAAAGCTGACCATCAATGACAATTTCAGCTAAAATTCCGATTTCATTTTTCCCGTTCACTAAGTCGACTTCATAATACATGTAACCATCCTCTGCACCATAAAATGGACCATCCATTTTTTGATCCTGTTGGTAGAGTGTGTATACCGCATCCGCGTGATTCGCAGTAACCGCTATAATGGCTTTATTTTGAAGATGGCATGGCATATTCTCATTGTGGTCGGTCCCTAGATTGATGGAAATCCCATTGAACGTTTGCCAAACATGATCAAGGGTAGCATTATCATATTTAGATAAATAGACGGATTCAAGTGTTGGAAAAACATCGTTACCGATGGTGCCATCCAAAACTTGGTCATAGGCGGATTCAATCGTTTCATAATTCACAAGAGCGGATTCACCAATATAGAATATTTCATTATAAAGAAGGGCCCCATCGTTTAAGATGGCTTTGGCATTCGCGCCTGATGAATAAGGATCAAAGTCATATGTATTGGGGCTGGTATTAAAATGAACGTAGCGATTGGTTTGTCCTGGATAATTGGGATCGGCAACATAAAGATCATACCCTTGCATCTTATACGCTAAGATGGCGTGCCCGCTAAGGATGTTCCCATGGTTGTCTGTGGCATAGATCGCCATGAGTTGAGGATTTTTAGTGATGAACATGGCGTAACTAAAGGCGAAATAGATTAACTGTTTGTTGTCGCCAGCAAAAAACAGATAATCAAAGAACGTTTCCGATTCAAAATCAAGTGCATGCTGAATCACGGATGAAAACCGGTAACCCAGCTGATCATCTTCCATAAAGGATTCTGTTTGAGCGTATCCGACATTATCGAAACGGTTAAATAAAGCAGGTTCCCCTTTTTCTTGCTTTTGTGTGTGATAATACCAAGCCATGGTCAATACTTGACCGGCACAATGACCACCTGGGGCAAGATAGGATCCATAATTGGTAAATTGCCAATCGTCAACGCCAGGTACAAACCCAGTATCAATATATGGGTTCGTGACGTGGGTCAATTTGATGAGTTCTTCAATGGAGATTTTAGACACCACAATGCTTGAAAAATGCTGTGTTAACAAGGTGATTTCGGTCCCTGTCAAATTCTTCATCGGAATTCCTTCAAGTGTGTTGCTCGCTAGATTGACATAAAACCCCATCGCAAACTCATCTTCTTTAAGTTCAATAGGAATAGTCACCGTCATGGGTGTTTTCGAAAATTGATGCCCATTATCGATATGAATCAATGGCGTAATAGGGGTAAAGGCTTCTCCAAACTCATGGCTGTTAATGGGCTGTGTAGCAACAGAAAAGGATAACGAGGTATCATAAGCTCCCGAAGGAACATGGATGGTTAACCCCTGAATCGGCGATTGTTGATCTAGGATAGTCAACGTCCCACCTGTTGATGGTATGTTTTGTTCCAAAAGGACAGTTTTGGGTCCTAATTTCATCATGGAAGGTGGATTGGGCTTTCCAAAAACGCCTAATAAAACGATCAATAAAACAAGGCTTGCTAAGACTCCAGTCGTGATGTAAACGTTTCGTTTGATGCTAAAAAAGCGCTTGAGATGGGGCCATGCTTTTTTGGCGTAAAATACGCCTGTTTTAAAAAGGGATTTAAACATTTTATAGACGATTATTGAAACACAAACAGCCCTTCGCCCTATAGCATGAAACAATCTAATCCACTGGTTCTGGATTTTCTCTCCGCACTTTGGACATGTTTTTTCAGTAGGCAATACGTCTTCTTGACAACGATGGCATTTCATTGGCGTTCCTCCTCTATGTTCGTCTAAAAATCGGGTGAATCGTGATCATTAGATAGTTACATTTTATGCCTGTTTGTCTAAAAAAACAATTGGTTTCGATGGCAAAATGGTGATTTGATTAGGGGTCGCCTCTTAAACCGCGCGAAACCATACTCACCCCTTAATGTGTAAAAATTTATATTATTGTATTGACATTAGTGTGCGTCATACAGTATAATGAGGTTGAGGTGAATAGGATGGATGAACAAACCCTTATCAATCAATTAGCAGTTGAACTCAAACGAGGAACTCAAATCATGGCAGTTCTAAGCCAACTAAAAAAAGAAACCTATGGGTATGCGTTGCTGCAAGCACTTGAAGAAAAAGGGGTTGCAATTGAAGCGGGAACACTATACCCGTTATTAAGGCGGTTGGAGTCACAAGGGCTTTTGATGAGCAATTGGGACACAACAGAGTCAAGGCCCCGCAAATACTACGTTTTAAGTGACACCGGAAAGACCGTCTTAGATGCATTATTTAAAGAATGGATTATCATTGAAAAAAACATGCAAAAGTTATTGGAGGAATGAACATGAAATGGGTTGATCGTTACATTTATGATGTAACCAGACGTCTGCCAGACTCAATGCGGGCAGAGGTCAAAATGGAATTAGAAAATCAGATATTCGATATGTTAGATGGAAAAAATGATGAGAAATCGATAAAACGAGTCCTTGAAGAGTTGGGAAACCCGCGTCTTTTAGCCAATGGATATCGCGGAAAAGAGCGATATCTTATTTCTCCCGCTTATTTTGATTCCTATATCCATGTGCTAAAAATTGTATTAATCATTTTGGCGATTGTTGGGTTTATAGGAGGCGCTATCGAGGGAGCCGTTGAAACCTATAGTAGGCCTTGGTATGAAATGATGGGCAGCATCATCAGTGGCGGTATAGGAAACATGATTAGCGCGATGTTTAGTGGTTTCGCGATGGTCACATTAATCTATGTTGTTTTGGACTATCAAAAGGTCAATTTAGAAAAAGAGCCCTGGAATCTTGATAAACTGCCTGAACTCCCTAAATTTCCTAACGCCAAAATATCAAGAACATCAACCACGGTCAGTTTGATCTTTGAAACCACTTTTTCCGTCTTATTTGTTCTTCTTCTCATTCGTTACATCGATGTTTTGGGCTGGTATGACGGAAACACAATCGTCGCTCCTTTCTTTCATTCCTCCACGATTGATGTCTTTCTCCCCTTTCTGATCGCAACCATCGTTGTCTCAGTCGTTGTTCATGCGGTTATGATCTATCAAGGCTTTTGGTCCAAAGGATTGGTGCTCTTCTTTACGTTTTCTCAACTCTTTTCACTCGTTATAGGCGTCGTTTTCATCACCCATCCTCATCTCATTCATGCCGGATTCATCGATCAGTTTGGATTAGCTTTGGATGGCGACTTAAGCTTAGCCCGTCAGATTGTTCAGATCATTAAAAGCATCTTGGTAGCGGTTGTTGTTATTGCCGCATCCCTTGAATTGGGATCGGTTTGGTATAGGTTCATTCGATCTGGGGGATTAAAAAAATAGCGTTTCATAAGAAAGAAAAAAGGCGATTTTCAAAGTTGAAAGCGCCTTTTTTTAATGGACCTCATGGATATGGTATTGAAACACGTTTAAAAGTATGTTCATGTATTGGCTTATCTTGCTGGTTATCCGTTTGAAGGGCTCACCTGTGGGATGGCTTTTTCATAACGTTTAACGATTTTGGTTTTGAAAAGTGTTGCGCTTAAAACCAAAGCAATATTGATGCCAAGCAACACCACATTGAGTGCTGTCACAAACTTTAAAAACCCCATCACCATTTCCGAGTGTGGCATCATGGATGTATTTGATGTAATAAAAGCAAGATAGGGAAAGGGATTAAAAATCACCCCTCGAATGGATTCATGAGCGGAATTTAAGTTTCCGATAATAATCGACAAAAAGGCGATGTTAAACAAAAACACCAAAATGCCAAATCCAAAGGCCGGATTCATGCCCGCATCTCTCGCTCTTCTTAGTAACAAATTGTAAACCGGAACAACGGAAACAATCATAAACGTGTTTTTGATAAACAGAAAACCCTCAGTTAGAAAGCCTAGATTAATCAAACGAAACAGTGGTCCTAGCACAAACTCAAGCACCAATAAAATAAACCCATGAATCACCAACGCATGAAAAAATTCTTTTCGGGTCGATTTGCCCAAAAAGTCAAGAAGGCTTTTCCACATTAAGCGATACGCTTTAAAACCTTTCTTTTCGATATACTCATACTCTCTTTGAATCATTTTAATGCCTTCACTTCGCAGGATCTTCCCACAATGTGGACACTGAAGAGGAGTCCCTTCAACGTCTTTTTTGCACCTTGGACACGTCATATAATCTCCCTGTTGCTATCGATATGGTATCATTTTAATGATAATGGCTTCATCTGTCAAGTTATCCGCGGATTTAATGAAAAAGAATCGATTGAATCAAGCACGATTAGGCGTTTAGTTGTTAATAACTTAGCTCGATTATTTTTCATCATAGAAAACAACGCGGTTCAACAAATCGTTGGCTTCGTGGTTGAAAACTCCATCGTCTTTGAAAACGAGACAGTTGTTTCGGTAAATGGCGCCTTTTAAGATGCTTCGAATGGTCTCTTTTTGAGGATGAGCTTCTACGATGGCTTCAAACCGTGAATATTGAAAATAATAGGGGCATATTTTGATGTTAACATAACTGGTTTGCTTGACTTGATAATAGTCTTTGTATTCTACCTTGATGGCGTGATTGATGTAGTTGTCGTCTTTAACAATTACTTTTTCATATTTTGTATCGTAGCACCAAATATAGGCATCAACAGCCACAATGTCTAAGTAGATGTTAGATGCATAGAAAGCGGTTTTGAAAATGACATCACGAATATTGGTGCCAGTGACCAATTGATTAAGATTCATCTCGTTGATGAGTGATTCGTGCTGGATATTGGCTAATAGTTGAGGAGAGGTCGTGTTGGGTTCGATGGGGTAAATCTTCTTTTCGTGATACGAAGGAATGCATTCAAGTGGCGCTAATAAATAAGTAATCCAGTCCAAAAAGTTTCCAATTAGCTCCACAAATTTTTGTTTATAGATCGCGTAATCATGGTGCTTTATTTCATCGATTTGTTCGCTTTTTAAAAGCCAAAATCGCTTGAGTGCTTCCGATTGGATTTCATGTTTATACCCCTTTTTGGTTATCGCAACATCCGAATCAATTCTCAAGTAATTATAGGCTCCAAATTCAACCAAATTGGCTTTTGCTTCTTGAGAAACAATCATTTCAAAAGCATCCATATCATTGGTTTCTATGTCATATAGACGACTAAAGGTTTTTTCAATGGATTCATTGATGCTCTTTTGTTCGATTTTTTCGATATGTTTGTGTTTAGCTCGTTCGCTTTTCTCTAATCTATATTTGGATTCGACTCGATACTGAAGTTGAGGCTCTAATACGTTCCAATACTCAAACCGTCTTTGAGTATGGTATTCCGCTTTGACTCCATTAATAATCCCTTGAAGTGTTTGTGTGTGGGTGGTGATGGTGGTTTCATTTTCGGTTTTCCATGACACGTCTTTGCTGGCTGTGTATTGGGTATTGACGAGATCACAACGAAAAACATCATAAATCAAAAAGGGGTTTCCTTTATAATACCCAAAAAGAAGATTTTTGACAGATGCGTTATCATCCATCGTGTCGGTATATCCAACGGTTTGTTCCAACTTGGCTTTGTTTCTTTCATCAAAATGAGGATAGATCTGAATGTCTGGATGAATGGCGTGAATCAGCCGATAAATTTCATTAACGCCATAGCCATCAAACAACGGTTTAATTTCAGCTTCACAGATGGCTTTGAAGCGTAGAATTTCATCACAATGAAACGCTAGAATGGCTTTTCTTGGCTCAATTTCGATTTGGTGTAGCTTAATAATATAGGGAATAAAAGCGACACCAATAATCAACAACACAATCGTCAAAAACCAATACCAAAATGTATTAAAATTCGGCAAGAGATTTTTTCCTGTTGATAAATCATAGACAAAGACAAGTCCAACAACAAGATAGATGAGTTCGCCACCGATGAATGCGTTTCGTGTCTTGATTTTTTCAGCCATTTGAAGTTGAACGTCATCATAGCACTTTTGCTGTTCCCTCAATTGCTTGAGGTTCATTTCATAAACCGCATGATTAACTTTTTTTTGATATCGATTGTCTAGATGATCAGCGATTCTCGTTTGATCGTTGAGGCGTCTGGTTTCGTACGTTGATGTAGTTTCGTTTTCTACTTTTTGATGCATGTGTGTTTCCTCCCAATAGAATGATAAAAAGAAGATCCTCCTCATGATGAAAACACTTGGTTGAGATACATGTTGGAATTGGAAAATCCCCACTGATTATGATTGATTTTATTGTATCATGTATTTCGACGATTGAGAACGCCAATAAGCCGAGTATGAATAAAACTTGATTTAGGTTAGGGTAAGATTCATATGAACCATGTGATAATCCGAATGCCCAATTTTAATCGCATGAGGCTCAATGTCGTAAACAACAAAACCAATCGCCTCATAGAGATGGAAAGCGGGAATGTTGGTTTGGGTCACTGAAAGTCTAATGCGTTCAACCCCGAGGACTTTGGCTTCATCAATTGCGTGACTAAGAAGCGCTTTTGCCGCACCGATTCTTCGATAATCTTTATCGACATACATGGCGTAAAGCGTAGCAATATGTTTCGTCTTTTGACGTGTCTCTTTGGCCATAACAAGTGTGCCAATCAACTGATCGTTCAAAAAAGCCCCATAGGCATAGGTGTGTTCTTGGTTTAATCGATTTTCAAAAAACGAAAGAGGCTGCGCACTTTCTTCTTCAAAACTGCTTCCATAGTACTCTGGGTTTTCTTTTAACGCCTTAAGTCGAAGGACTTGATAGACTTTGGCATCTTTTTGCGTGAGTTTTCGAATGTTCATTCTTTTTTTTATTCCTTTATCTTTATTTGTTCTAAATCCATCCGTTTTGAGATGATGCTTTCGTTTCGATTGATTTTCCGATGCTTACCAATAACCGTTGTTTCATCAATCACATAGGCTGTATGATACAGTTTTTCTTAAATAGCCTCGGCTAGTCCAATGACAATAACAACTGGATTGGCTTTGGTTAGATTTGTTAATCGTTGAATGCAAGACGGATGAATGATTTTTAAAAAACTATAAGTGTGGCACTTGAATTGACAAATCAGCTTTTTCTGACCTATCCTGGTTTCTATCTGCTTTAAATTCGTTTCAACATCTTTGTACTTGACATCAAACTAACAAAATCAGGCCAACGAACTTAGATTATCGAAGCATGGTGTCTTCTTTATCATCTGAGGTGTTTTAGATTTTCGAATAAATTGAGATTGAATGGTGATTTAACACGTGATGAACAGGTTATTCAAAATGTATGTTCTTAATCCTTATTCTATCTTCTTCTGTTAACTCAAAATCAAATACATCGATGTTTTCAAATTGATGCTGTTTGTTGTGTGATTTAGGAATCACAACCATCCCTGCATTGATTTGATAATTTAAAATAAGTTGACTCCAGGTTTTCTTATAAGGCTTTGCCATTTCGATTAGGATTTCTTTGGTTTGATCATTCAGTTTAGCCAACGATTGATACGCTTGAGGAACAATGGCGTTAGCTAGACAAAAATCAATTAATCCTTGTTGATGCTTCCCAGGATACGATTGAAATTGGTTAAGCACCGGTTTGATTCTGGCGTGTTCAATCAAAAAAGTGAGTTGCGCTTCATTGAAGTTAGAGACACCAATTGATTTGATTTGACCGCTATCAACATAGGTTTCAAGAATGCGCCAAACACGTAGGTTCTCTTCGTTTGATTCAAGCGGAAAGTGAATCAAATATAGATCAATATAATCCAAATTAAGCGCTTTAATTGATTGTTCGACATGATACCTAACAAGCTGATTGGTTTTTATGTATGCTTTTTCTTGAGGAATTTTTGACGTGATAAAGAATTCGCTTCGCTCGATATTGGAGGCTTTAACTGCCATTCCAATGACCGCTTCATTGCGGTAATAAATGGCTGTATCGATTAGTCGATATCCGAGTTCAATTGCTTGGGATAATTCTTTTGTATCGTATGTGATTTTTCCACTAAACTGGCCATTTTCTTTTCCAAACGTGTTTGTTCCTGTTCCTAACACGGGAATCATTAATCCATTGTTCATCTTGAGGTATTTCATAGCTACACATCCTTTTCTTACATCCATTATACCAGTTATAGAAGGTATACATTCATTGAGAAACTATATGGCTTCGTTATGCACTAAGCCATTTTTCATGCAGACGTTTAGAGGGTTAGGAAAAGGCCCTTCTAACGTTTGAAAAGCGGACTTCTTCTACTTATGGATAAATTATACAAACTTGCGATATTTCCCGAGTTTTAACTTTGAATGAATTAAACTTTTTAATTCACTTGTAACTGTCTTTCCGATGACCTGCATCAGCGACCATTATGATTAGTCAATCATCAAAAATATGAGCAAGTAGCCTGTAATCTCCAATTCTATATTTCCAGATACCTTTTTTATCAGCAATCCATCCTTTTCCATAAAATCTTGGGTTCTCACAACCATCCAAATGTTTAGATATCCATGCAAAAATCATCGTTGCTATTTGACTGTCCATTTTTTTAAACGCTTTTAGTGCCTGCTCACTTAACACAACTCGATACATCACTTGATACCCAGTATAGACTTAGCTTCTTCTATGGTGTACGTTTTAGGGGTTTGTTCGTATGCTTTAAATGCCTTATCATATAGAAAAATATTGAACTCATCTTCGATTTTTTCTAAGATCGCTTTTCGCATGACTTCTGAAACTGTTGTTCCATTAAGCTCAGCATATTTCTTTATGAGTTCTAGCTCTTTGTCGCTCATTCTTATGGATATA
This sequence comes from uncultured Acholeplasmataceae bacterium, assembly GCA_964553755.1. Lineage (GTDB taxonomy): Bacteria > Bacillota_I > Bacilli_A > Acholeplasmatales > Acholeplasmataceae > Peloplasma. The sequence continues at coordinate 8,223 of CAZKLM010000008.1, read as the reverse complement.
GACATCCTTATGGCACAACATAAATGCCATTTATCAATTGCGTTTGGTCATTTGAGGTATTATTTTTGGGTCATGTGTACTTTTTGGTAGGAATACACATGCTCTTTATTCACCAATTGAGTGTTAAAATCCTTTGATATCATATAAAGCCATGTAATTGGGTGTCGCAACCATGGATGCAACCATTAAATGCAAAAACCATACATCAAATCAAGTCATCATAACGTAAAATATAAAGTGAGGTGAATCACAATGTTTAAAGATCATATAAAAGCGTTAAGAATTAAAAACCATTACACTCAAGAGGATTTGGCGAACAAACTGAATATATCTAGACAGTCTATTTCAAAATGGGAAAATGGATTATCCTATCCAACTAGAAGTTTACTGCATCGTATGTGTGAGGTGTTTGATGTCAACATTGGTGACTTGTTAAATCAAGATGAAATGATGCTTATATCCATTGATAACAATGCGAATGTTAAAACCATCAAACAGCGTAATTTAGTAACATCACTTATTGTTTTGATTACTTTAATGGTTTTGATTGTTGTTTCGATTCTATTCAATAATAGATTGGGACGTCTTGAATCTTTAGACGAGTCGCCTGTGGGTCATCCATTGGTGGGGGTCATTTTCCTTGATCAAGATGGTTACGAATCTTATGATCAAGATGACGAATCAACACTTCTTGCACTCATTGAATCCAGAGACTACCCTTTTGTGATGTTTTATCAAGATTCAGACCGTTTCGATACAAATAAGCTATTTGATGGTGTCCATTTTTTAGCGTCTAATTCTCATCAAATTGAAGCAACCATCTATGTAAAACAAGAACCCTTTCCTCAATTCATTCACTATGCACATATACATTATGATGTCTTAAATGACATGCTCTTTTTAATCCCTAGAGAGACTTATTTGGGTATGACACCCGAATCTTCTCAGCGTATGTCATTGGAGGTTCCGAGCAATGATCGTGTTCCTTATGATCTGAATTGGTCATTTACATTATTGGTCATCAATGAATTAAAACAGGTTGATATCTATCAATATAGTGAATCATTTAGTTTTATTACAAGTCATGAAATAATCATGGATCAGCAACTGAGCTTAGATAGTGAGACGTTGTATTTCATCATTAGAGAAACGTTTGAAACTATTGACAACCAGCCCTATATCATCAAGACAAAAGTGCATGTAAATGACTTTCAACGTCGTTATCTTTATCAGTTTAGAATCTTTGAAGAAAGTGTGTTTGCCACAAGACGTGTTTTTATCATTGACACAATGATATAAAATCGGTTAAGACTATATAACTCGTCCAATCATTTTAAAACTATATTTCAATACTTTTTTATTCATCGCCATTTTGATGATGTTACAAATTGTAACAATTAATGTGCTTTGCATTTCTGAAAAAACTGAGAACACGATCAGCTGATAGTTCCGTTACTTGTTTATACAATTGAAACATGTGAATCTCAAATATGCTATATGTGCTACGTCAAGTTAACGTGTAACCTCTTAAAATTTATGACAACCTAAGTTGAATTTTTCATAAGGTTTTGAAACGTGTTAATGATATCTTTGTAGTCGCTAATGATTTGCTTATACTGACATAAATATTTATGTTTTCCTAAGAAATCTAAAAAAACATGAAATTGAATGTCTTCTTGAGGCATGTTTCATTTTCAGGGCATAAAATGAGCTTATGAAATTCCATAAAAGAGCCCTTCCAGGATTAAAGTGTACCCTAGTCAAGGATTAAGTGAAAAAAGCACTTATTTTGAATTGAATCTTTAGAAGTCTAATAAGAGGTTTCTCTAGAAGCAACGATGTGCGTGCTTAATCGGAACAATCGGTAATCCGATTTACAAACTTTCATTAATGATTGATACTATCTGTTCTCCATAAGCATCAATTTGTTGTCTACTATAATATCTCACTTGAATGAGTTGCTCCTTATTCTTAGGCAAAATCTCTATAATTTGATCCAACTGCTGATTATTGAAGATTTCATATGGTTTTAATCCGTTCATTTTAGCTGATTCCAATCTAAACGCCTTTAGTGCTCCTTCGACCTTTTCCAAGTGCTCTTTAATGATACCAATTATATCTTCCCCATACTGTTCGTATTTCTTCTCGCCAAATCCTTGAATTCTTAAAAACTGCTCTTTTGTTTTGGGAAGCAAAGAAATGATTTGATCTAATTCGTTGTTATTAAACACATAATATGCTTTTATATTCATTTCCTTTGATTTATTGCTTCGATATTTCTTCAACTGATGGTGGAGTCTTGTTTGAACGTTCTTGCCCTCTTCCTCATCTTCTTTGGATGATTCATCGGCCAAAATGGGAGTTTCGGTGCTTATTTCAATGGCACTATTTTCTTCTGCTTTTATTTCAAGGCTAAGTTTTTTAATGTAGTCATATTCGATAGGAGAGTTATTGTTGATGATGGTTTCAGCAATTTCCCTCATATAATTATGTCTTAATTTGACCAAATTATTCTCACTGATGTATTGATGGAGTCTTTCTATAAGTTGATCGTGTTTTATAATCAAGTTTTTAACTTCTGCTTTAGCGAACTTCTTGTTAACGATCGTTTTATCATTGGCAATAACAATCAAAGAATAGATGGGACAGTGTTTTATCAGCTTTTGTTCCACCAGAAACTCTTTAAGCAATCGGATGTGTCGTTCATTTTGAGTAATCGGACTGTACATGCCTTCTTTATAAAATTTACCATTGATTTGATACTCTCTTGTAAAGTTACCTTCATTATCTATTGTGATGTTACCAAATAATTTTTTCGTTTCAAGAACTAATATAAATTCTGATGCTATGATAATAAAATCAAACTGAGCTTCGTGGTTATTGTGCTCTAATCTAATATCATGAAGGCAAACAATCGGTAATCTTGAGTTTTTCAGTTCAAAATAAACGTTTCTTTCTCCGGATAAACCGCTTCTTATATTTAACAACTCTTTTTCAATTTTAACCTTTGAATCATCAGTAACTTGGTCTAGAAGTTGCAAAAGATGAGCAATTTGTGCGTTGTCATCAACCGAAAAGTCCTTGGTGAACTCAGGACCTTTAATCTCTCCATATCCTAGAATTTTATCTAGTAATCTCATGAAAAATCCTCCTTTTATGTTTATGTTTTTTAATTCAATTATACCATTTTGCTGAACATCTTTTTCAAGCAACAATGCCCTTCTATCAGTAAACATCAAAACGTTTATTTGGCTTGATTGGTCAGACGATTTAGATCATTCTTCATTTGCTTTGAGGAATCGCTTTTATTATAAGTTCCACAAAAACTTTTGAACTGAAATCATTTAGATCAAGTTCATTTTTTTAGTAAATGTTGTATGTGGGTTTGCTTCTATACGGAATTATAAAACGGCTCAATGTAGACGTTTTTAACCCCTTATACGGATAATGTTATATATCAAAATGTTTTGCACGGTATTCTCATTAACATTGATCAGTAAGTCAGTATTTTGAAGTTATTCTGATCATATAACGTTCTTGATAAATGTTAAATCGTCATAGATGTGTTTAGGTAGGGCATCAACCAAACGCATCTGAATAGTGATCGGTTTTTCTCCTTCATAACTAAGGCTATCAACTTCTCCAATATACATGTAGTCCAATTTCTGATTTCCAATTTGCTTCGCTTTCCTTAAAAACATGTGAAGTTTTATATTTCTGGATATATTATCGATTAAGTCTTTGCCGGTTTCCGAATATGGTGTTGTCTTGTTTTGTGTTTCCCATTGCATTAACGATTCACTCAACAATTTATCTTTATAGTTAATTGATTCCTGGACATTTTCACCTTTATGTAGATCGACGAACAAATAATAATGTTTCCCGTTTTTCCAAACACCGCTACCTCTGATGGAAGAGAATGATTTATCGTAGTTTGTCAAAAATCCCATATCTTTCATTTTATAATAGGTGTATTTCTTTAAATATGGATACATTAATTTGTCCTTGCCAAATTCTTCTTGATATCTAAGCAGTCCATAATCAAGTGTTTCAATAATAGTTTTCTCGTTAGCCAGGTTCAGATCATGCAGATATAGATGATCCTTTCCATTACCTTTGACGTAAAAATAATCAGATTTCTCATTAGGGCCCAAAATGTGTCCACTTAGATATTTGAACGTATGAATAATTGATACTTCATCAATATCATTAACAAATTTCAATATTGTTTTCTTGGCTGTTTCTATATCGATTGATCCGTGTTCCAACAAATATCTAATCACTGCAAACTCATTGATCCTTTTAATCGGTAACTGTTTATCCAGTGATTGCTGTATCTTCAACAATTTTGCATTGATTGGAACCGGTTTGTTTTCCATTAACGCGATAAACTCTAGATAACTTCCAGATTTATTAATAAAATTTATCGGATCTGGTGATGTTTCGTGTCCTATATAGTCTAGCAAATTAGGTTCTTTACCGCCAAGAGATGATTTAAACTCTTGGTATGCTTCTTTTAAGTATTTCATATCTGTGAAATTCACTTTTTCAAGCTGTGTTAATATATTCTCCTTAGCGATTTCATCCAGGAAAATGTGTGTACAACCTGGGATATCTTGGAAATTCTTCTCAAGTTGGACTTTTAACGAATCCTTATCGTAATATCTAGAACCGGATAATGCAATTGGGATCAAAAATGATTTATTATGATTCCCAATGAAATCAAGCACGGTTAAAAACTCTTTTTCGGGGTGTTTTCTAAGACCCCTACCTAACTGTTGAGTGAAAATAATCGGTGATTGTGTGGGCCTTAACATGAGCACCAGATTGGCTGAGGGGATGTCGACTCCCTCATTAAAAATATCAACAGTAAACACAAACTCAAGCGGATCAAATTGGCTTTCAAGTCTTTGAATAGCTAATCTGCGGTCATGTTCTGTAGAATCGCCAGTTAAACATATCGATTGATATCCAAAACCATTAAATTCAAGTGTCATATACTCTGCATGAGATTTATTCATGCAAAATGCCAAGCATTTTCTTTTAAGACCTGAGAATCCGTAATGCTCTACTTTTTCGATCACAAAATCCACACGATCCTTGATGCTAAGCCTTTTTGCGACTTCATCAATTTTTGATAGATCTATATCTTTTAGATCTGTGGTTACATCAGTAATGCCAAAATAGTGAAAAGGCAAAACGAGGTCCTCTCTAAGCGAATCTCTCAACCTCATTTCTAAAGCAATATTATTGTTAAACAATGCGAAAATATTTCCACCATCTGTTCTCTCTGGTGTTGCCGTCATACCTAATAAAAACCGAGGCTTGAAGTATTCTAATATACTTTTGTAAGATTCGCTATAACTTCGATGAGCTTCATCAGCTATAATATAGTCAAAATAATCTTCAGGGAACTCTTTATAGTTTTCGTTGCTGTACATAGATTGAATCATAGCAAACACAAACTCTCCATCATTCTCTTTTAGCTTCCCCGAATATTTGCTCATCCTTCTATTCTTATGGACTCTTTTAAATGATTTTATCGCTTCTTCAATAATTACATCTCGATGTACCAAAAATAAGATGCGCTTAGGATTAAACTGTTTGACATCAAACGCAGATAAATAGGTTTTTCCCGTACCCGTTGCAGCAATTATTAGCGCTTTATCTTGGCCATGTTCTCTGAGCTTAGCAAGATTGAAAAGCGCTTTTTGTTGCATACTGTTTTCTTTTAAATCTAATCTATTATCAAAGATTTGATTTTCCAATTTGACAAACTTATCAATGTCGGTTAAAAATCTCTCATATTGATGTAAGAAATCTTCGTTGATGTCTGATGTTAAATCCCATAGCTCATTAAATTCATTAATTATTTCAATAGCAAATTGATCATTTTTAGTTTTTGTTATATACTTGACGTTCCACTCAACATTCGTCTTTAGAGCAGATTGCGTAATGTTTGATGAGCCTACTATAATTTTGTAGTACTCCTCATACTCAAAGATATAGCCTTTTGTGTGAAACCCTTTATATTTATCAGCGACATAGATCTTTGTGTCAATATGGCGAAACGTTGTGAGTTTTCTAAGCGATTTAATATCTGTAAAATTTAAGTATGTTGATGTGATGATCTTGCCTTGTATTTTTTCTTTTTCTAATTTGCTAAACAAATCTAGGAGTAATTGAAGTCCTGAATAGTTGATGAATGCAACAGAAAAAAAGAATTTTTGACAACTCATTAAGCTTTGACTTAATTCTTCATAAAAGGTATAAGATTTTTGATTTGTGATAAGTTTGGGCTCTATTTGATTTTGGGTATTCACTAAATCTCCCCCTATCTAATCTTCATAATGCCTGTACGATGGGAAGATCAGCTTCTGCCCAGTCTAAAGTATGTAACTCGTGTATAGATAACCACTTTGAATCAGTATGCTCATTCGGTGTTAGATTGCCCTCGATAACTTCAGCATAGAATGCATGCATTGTTAAATGAAATCCTTGATATTGATGCTTTACAGTCATGATGAAATCATTAACTTTAATGGTTGAAGAAAACTCTTCTTTAATTTCTCTAACAAGTGCCTCCTCAAATGATTCATGTTGTTCTATTTTTCCACCAGGAAATTCCCATTTTAAAGCGAGTTCCCCTTGATCTTTTCTTCTCGCACAAAAAATCTGATTTTTCTCATTTACTATAACTGCTGCAACGACTTCTATATATTTCATGTTTTTCTCCGTCTTCGATCTTTGTATAAAACTAGATTTTATATAATTTCATTATACTATGGATTTGTCACTTCTTAAACCTCATTTTCGTGCTGTAGCAAACATAATAATTCTTTGTGAAGCGCACACCAAACTATCCATTTGTTAATTGAGCTTAACTTTAAAATATATCAACCAATATTTTCGTAATTGTACAATGGTATATAAAAGTAAATAGTTAAAAATACTCCTAGCAATATATGGCAAGGATTTGACTTTTTAATGAAAACCGATAAGGACGTATTAGCCGTCATTTGAAGTTTTTTTACTGACATAGACAATCGCTTCATCCTTCTTTACTAAAGTTGTCCAAATCATATCGCTTTTCATATTGTTTCTATTATAAAGTAAAAACACTATAGTCAAGGTCTTTTTTTTCAAAGAGTCCATTTTATAGGGTACGATTTAATTCTCTAGGTGGTTTTCTTTTGATATAGTGTTAATTTTTGACGTCTACTCATTTTTTCGATTTTTCATTTTAAATCTTTAATTGCATCGATGGCTCAATAAAAACAAAAAAAGCCCTTCTCACGGGTGAGAAGAGCGTTAACTGTATACTATGGTGACCCGTAGGGGTTCACATAACTATCAGTGACTAACTGAATAGACTAGTATAGAAATCTTTGCATCACGTGCAGTTTTGATTATCTGCATAATATGCGTTACACGATTATTTTTTTTGATAAAAAGTAACTAATCGATTGAAATGATTCGGACTAAAAATGTGATTTTATCAACATTTTTGCAAAGCATACTTGACATTATATAATATGAATGCTATACTATGAGTGCAAAGTTAACTTTGCGGATATTGAGGTGGTTATTATGAAGAATAGAATTGCCGAGTTAAGAAAAGCACATAATATGTCACAGACAGATTTAGCAAATGAAGTATTTGTATCAAGACAAACTATTACTTCATTGGAAATTGGAAAATATAATGCATCACTTGAATTAGCCTATAAAATTGCGAAATTCTTTAAGCTTACTATTGAGGATGTATTTGACTTTTCTGAGTTGGAGGAAAAATGATGATTACAACTGAAATGAAAATCAAAAAAACAAAAAAATCGATCAAGTGTATAATTTTTGCAAGTAGTTTTTATTTAGCTATATGCGTAGCTGCGATTTTTGATGCTTTATTGGTTAGACCAAATGAAGATATGGATATTCTTAGTGCACCTTTGATTGTGCTATATTCGTTGGGAATCTTATCTATATCTATTCTTACATTCAATATTATGAGATTTCATAATGTAAATATGATCCGTAAAAAGGCTATACATGATTATGATGAGAGAAATGCCCTTGTACAGGAGAAAACAAACACATTCACATTACAGTTTATCTGCTTTTCATTGGTGTTAGGATTCTTATTGAGTATATATTTAAATTCAATCGAGCTTTTTGCATTTTGCTTTATTTTAATTTTGTTAATTATATTTTGCCACATAATTA